>JAYUSJ010000251.1:0-15089 GCA_043755735.1 Verrucomicrobiaceae bacterium
TGACACACCAAAACCAACCATGAAACTGTAACCAAAGTCCACGGCAGGTGTTACCCATGTCCTGAACCACATGTGTTACCCATGTCCTGACCCACGCCCCACGCCTTGCGACTAGTCACTTCTCACAAGTCACCAGTCACAACCCGACTACTTCCCCACCGCCGCCACAACCTTCTGCGCCGCGTCATCCAGCGTGTCGCCGGTGATGAGGGCGAGGCCGCTTTCGGCGAGGGTCTTCTTGCCTTCGGCGACGTTGTTGCCTTCGAGGCGGACGACGAGCGGAATGGTGATGCTCACTTCTTTCGCCGCGGCGACGATGCCGGTGGCGATGACGTTGCAGTCCATGATTCCGCCGAAGATGTTCACGAGGATGCCCTTCACGTTTGGATCGCTGAGGATGATCTTGAACGCAGCGGTGACCTGGTCTTTCGAGGCTCCGCCGCCTACGTCGAGGAAGTTCGCGGGGCTGCCGCCGTAGTGCTGGATGATGTCCATCGTGGCCATCGCGAGGCCGGCTCCGTTGACGAGGCAGGCGATGTTTCCGTCGAGGCCGATGTAGTTGAGGTTGAACTCGCTGGCGGCGACTTCGCGCGGGTCTTCCTCGGATTTATCGCGCATGGCGACGACTTCGGGCTGACGGTAGAGAGCGTTGTCGTCGAAGTTGAACTTCGCATCGAGCGCCATGAGGCGTCCGTCTTTCGTGACGACGAGCGGGTTGACCTCGACCATCGAGCAATCGGCTTTGAGGAACAACGCGAAGAGGTTTCCGAAGAGCTTCACGGCTTGATTCATCTGCGCACCGCGAAGTCCGAGCGCGGCGGCGAGATTGCGGCTCTGGAAGGACTGGAGCCCAAGCGCGGGATTTACGGCGACCTTCACGATTTTCTCCGGCGTGTGCTCGGCAACTTCTTCAATGTTCACGCCGCCCTCGACGCTGGCGATGATGGTGAAGCCGCTCGTCGCGCGGTCATGGAGGATCGCGAAGTAAAGCTCGCGGGCGATTTCGACGGCTTCTCCGACGAAAATCTTATTCACCAGCTTGCCCTCGGCACCGGTCTGGTGCGTGACGAGCACCTGCCCGAGCATTTTCCCCGCGAGGTCGCGAGCCTCGGCAGGCGAAGAGCAGACGTGGACGCCGCCCTTGAAGCCGCTCTTGAAGGTTCCTTTGCCGCGTCCACCCGCATGGATCTGGGCTTTGACGATGAGTTCCTTGGTGCCGAGTTTCGTGGCGATTTGCTCCGCCTCCTCGGGCGTGCTGGCGACGCTGCCTGGCTGCGTTGCGACGTTGTATTTTCCGAAAAGTTCGCGGGCTTGGTACTCGTGGATATTCATGTGTGAAAAAGAAGTCCGGCGTGGGTAGCGGGCCGCGAGGCGGATTGCAAGGGAGGGAATGATGAAATCAGCAGCCGCGCCTTCCGTTGAGGCTCTCTCCCGTGCCTATTTTACCCTTTTGGAGGATCAGCGAAAAGGCGCGAAAGGTAGCTCGACATTCCAATGTCGAGTCAACGTTCGTGGAACAGTAGAACGGTCTTCGGACTTGAGACGCGAAAACTCGACTTTGGAAAGTCGAGCTACGCTGCGCTCTTACTTCACCGATTCCCACTTCGTCGCGTTCACCTTGAGCTTTGGGTGGGAGACGAAAAGGTGCCAGACTACGGCTTGGAAAGCTTCCTGGTGGGGAGTGATGTTCACAGGGTTGACCGTCGGGATGATGCAGCACGCATCGGCGACCTGCGCCGTGTAACCGCCGTCTTTTCCGACAATGCCGAGGACGGTCGCGCCGCGTTCCTTGGCGAGTTTGAGGGCTTCGACGAGGTTCGGGCTGACGTTTTTTTCGAGGTTTCCGCCGCCGACGCTGAGGACGAGCAGGCCGTCTTCCTTGCGCAGGCGACTGCCGCGCAGCCACTCCGCGATGACGGTGGGCCAGCCTTCGTCGTTGGTGCGGGCGGTGAGTTCGGAGACGTTGTCCGTCGGCGAATATGCCTCGAAGCCGCAGATTTTGCGGAAGTCATTCACGGCGTGCGAGGCGTTTGCCGCGCTGCCGCCGACGCCGAGGATAAAGAGACGTCCGCCGCGTTCACGGACGGCGGCGAGGTGATCGACCATGACTTCGAGGGCGTCGGGGTCGAGTTGTCCTAAGATGCTGATGGCTTCGGCGAGATGTTGTTTGGCGTAGGTCATAGTTGGGCTGTGTTTCGCGGACCGGTAATGCAAGACGCGTTCCAGCGGAAAGCCGAAAAGAGACCTATTCCTCGTAAATCGCGGCCAGCGGCAATTCGCACTCGATGCAAGGCAGCGGAAGCGTGTCGGTGAGTTCGTTGTAAACGATGACATCCCAGCCATCGCCGACGCGCGTGTAAATGGTCGCTTCCACTCGCTCGGAGTGGACGATGACGTAGGCTTGGAGCGACTCACAGCGGAGATAGGCGTCTTTCTTTTCTTCGCGGTCGAGGCGCTCGGTTGCCGGTGAGAGCACTTCAAAAACGACATCCGGATTATCGACAAACAACGCGTCCATATCGACTCGCCCGCCCACCACAGAGCCGTCAGGGTAGTAAAGTCTCTCACTCTTTCCGTGCAGCAAGTGAATGCGAGCGTCGCAGCCGAGAACACGATACTTCGAGCCACGAAGCAGAGGCTTCAATGCGCAAAGAATATTGGTGCCGATGTCAGCATGTCGGAGGTTACTTTGAGCGCGGGCGAAGATGCAGCCATCGACGTACTCGTTCTTTGTTTCGGAGAGGTCTTCTGCTGCGAGGTAGTCTGCGGGGCTCACGAAAGACTGCTGAATGGAAACTGCGCTCATGGGTTGCACTTTGCCCCGTTTACGGATTCGGAGCAATCGAGGATTTGCAAACCTTGGACTGCGGCAGCCTGCTGCCGCTTTCCTCCGCCAGCCTGCTGGCGTTCGGTAGGACGGACTCCGCTCAGTAGTCTACGCCGCAAGACTCCCCGCCAGCAGGCTGGCTACGAAAAGCGGCAGCAGGCTGCCGCAGTCCAAAGGCTTCGCCGGCTCACTTCTTCATCAAGAACCCGAACAAGTCGCGGATCTGCTCGGGCTTTAGGGCGTCGAGGATTCCTTCGGGCATGAGGCTTTGGGCGCTGGCTTCGGTTTTGGCGACGGTGGTGCGGTCGAGGGTTTGGGTTTCGGTCATCGTGCGCAGGGTCATGGTCTGTGCGTTTTGCGTGGAGATGAATCCGCTGAGCACGCGTCCGTCTTTCATGGTGACGGTGCTGAGTTTGTAATCGGCGGGGACGAGTGCGCTTGGATCGACGATGTTTTCGAGCAGGTAATTGATGTCGCCGCGTCCGCTGCCGGTGAGGTTGGGGCCGAGGTTTGCGCCGGTTTGCCCGAGGTCGTAGAGCGTGTGGCAGGCGGCGCACGCCTGGGTGTAAATGGCGCGGCCCTTTTCGATGTCGGCTTTTGCCACGACTTCGGGAGTGAGGGCGGCGCGGAGTTCGGCCATGCGCGTTTTCTTTTGGTCGGATGTAGTGGCGACGCTGCCCCAGACTTCGGCGAGGCGCTTGTTCACGGCTTCGTCGGCGAGGGCGGCGATTTGACGGGCGTGGTAGGGCGTGATGTCGCTGCGGGCGATTTTGCCATTGGCGACGGCATCGAGCAGTGCTGCGGCAAATGCGGGACGGGAGCACATGGCGGGCACGACCGCCGCGCGGAGGTCGGGGCGAAGGTTCTGGTAATTCGTAGCGATGAACGGCCCGGCGTCATCGAACACCGCCATGCCGCGAAGCGCCGCGCCCATGAGGTCGCGGTCGGTGGCGATGAGTTTTTCGAGCGTGGCACGGAGATCGGCGGGCTTGGCGGCGATGAGGGATTCGACAGCCTGACGCCGCGCTGGAATCTCGGCCTTCGAATCGAGCGCGAGGGCGCGGATCTCGTCGAGCGCGCGTCCGTCTCCGAAGATGACGTTTAGGGAACGAAGCTTGTCGGCGAGCGCGGGGATTTTGGCGGCTTGCGCGGCGAAGGCGGGCCAGCTTGCGGGAGCCTTGGCTTTTGCGGTACCGCGAAGTGCAGCGGAGATTCCGCGTAGGATGCTGGCGGCTTTGGTTTCGTCAAAAGTTGCGGCGGCTAAAGCGAGCAGGCCGTCGATGCGCTCGGGCTTTGTGGCGAAGTCGGAGGCAAGGCGGCGGGCGGTGTTTTCGATGATGAGGGGGATTTTTCCGTTGAACGCTGCTGTGCGTGCGCCTTCGACAATTGCTTCGGACTTGTCGCTGAAGAGGCGCTCGAAGGTAGACCAGTAAAGGATTGGCAGGAGAAAGTCGTCGTTGTCCTCGGGGAAGGTGAGAATACTTTCCATGGCCGCCAGAGTTTCATCGGCAGGCTTGCCTTTCGTTTCACAGGACTGCGCCCGTCGGCCATTCGCACCAGCGCCAAGAGTATCTTTTGCGATCATCTCCTGAATGACGCCCTTGATCTCGGAAGAAAATGGAACCCGCGTTGATTCAGTATCAACCATCTGGAGCAGTTTTACGTGTCGAAGGCCCTTAAGTGGACTTGCTTGCCTCGTGGGCCAATCGGGTGCCAGACGTTTCACTGTCGGCATTATCGCCGAGAGCAGTTCTTTCCGCGCGTCTTTCGATAACGGTTCAGCAGCGAGGCGATCCGCGAGCAAGCCAGCGCATATCCGCCCTTTCCAGTCGTTGCGAATCCAAGCGTGCGCCCATAGTTCAACGGTAGGCAATTTTGCGAGCACTGTGGCAGGCGTCTCGCGTGGCGACGGTTGTTCGACGTTCGATGCACCGGGCTGGATGCCCGGCGCGGCGGGTGGGACACCCACTCTATCCGCCCCCAACCACTCAGGCCGCTTCACCTCCCCAAACGTAATCCTATAAATCCGCCCGCTCTCGCGATGCACTCCGTCGTTTTCGTGGCACTCGCCCTGGTCGCTCCAGTCGAGGACGTACACGCCGCCGTCGGGACCGTAGGTGAGTTCGTTGCCTCGGAACCACGGGTCGCCAAAGGTGATGATGCTGGGCTCGTGCTTGGCGGTGTAGCCACTGCCTTTTCGCTCCAGCCGCTCGACGTTGATGCAGCGTCCGTGGAGGTTGATGGTGAAGAGTTTTCCCCGGTATTGCTCGGGCCAGTTTTCGCCCTGGTAAATCATGCAGCCGACATGCGCGTGGCCGCCGCCGTGGTCGTTTGCGGCTCCGTCGCGTGAGGCGGTCCAGCTTTTCGAACGGTCGTAGTGGTAGTGGTCGGCGGTTTGCGGGAGGAGCTGGTAGATGTAGGGATTTGGGTCTTCGCCGTACATGCGCTCGTAGTGCGCGCCGGGAATCATGTGGTAGAGATGGCCGGTGACGGTGTTGGTGAAAAAGCCTTCGCCCTCGGCGTTGAAATCGAGGCCCCACGGGTTCGTGCCGCCGTAGGTGACCATCTCGACGGTGTGCCGCACGGGATGCCAGCGCCAGATGCCGACATTGATGGGGAGCCGCTCGGCGTCGGGCGTGCCGGGCGTGCCGACTTTGCTCGTCGCCAGGATGCCGTGGCGTCCGTAGAGCCAGCCATCCGGGCCCCAGCGGAGACCGTTTACGAAATTGTGGCGCACGCCGCCGGCGTCGAAGCCGTCGAGGAGGATTTTTGTGGAGGTGCCTCCAAGGGACGGAAAGGACTTATAGGACGAAAGGGACGCGTCCTTTTTGTCCTTTGAGTCCCTTTCGTCCTTTGGGGCGTCGGGCTTGTCGTCGCCATCGGCATCTGGGATCCACAGAAGATACGGCGCTGCCGTGGCATACACGCCGCCGTAGCCGAGCTCGATGCTGGAGAGATTGTGCAGATTATCGGCGAAGACCGTGCGTTTGTCGGCTTTGCCGTCGTTGTCGGTGTCCTCGAAGATCAGGATGCGGTCGCGAAGGCGTTTGTCGAAACCGACCGCCGATTCTGCGTAGGTGTAGTTTTCCGCGATCCACAAGCGTCCGCGGCTGTCCCATGCACACGCGATGGGATTTTGCACATCCGGCTCGGCGGCGAAGACCGTCGCTTTGAAACCCTCGGGCATTTTGATGAGCTTCACCGCTTCATCGGCGGACATCGGCTTTTTGCCTACATCGGTGCCGGTGTTGAACGGCTTCGGAAACTCGTCGGCAAAGAGTGAGGCAGCAAGGCTGAGGAAAAGAATGGTGCGCATGGCGGCGCGGAAACTGGCGATTCTTTGGATGGCTGTCCAGCGGAGGCTTTACTGCGCACCACAAACCGCGCACGGATGGTTCCATGCACGACGCCCGCAACCGGCAGCTTCGCGATTTGCGCCTATCGGTCACCGACCGATGCAACTTCCGCTGCCGTTATTGCATGCCAAAAGAAGTCTTCGGGCGAGGCTACGATTTTCTGCCGCGCGCCGACCTGCTCACGCTGGAGGAAGGCGCGCGGCTCGTCCGAATCTTCGCCACGCTCGGCACGGAAAAACTGCGGCTCACCGGCGGTGAACCGTTGCTCCGGCGGAACATCGAAGCGCTCATCGGCATGGTGCGCGACACGCCCGGACTGCAAGATATCGCACTTACCACGAACGGCTCCGTCCTTTCTGAAAAAGCACAGTTACTCCGCGAGGCCGGTCTGCACAGGCTCACGGTGAGCCTCGACGCGCTGGACGACGCCACATTCCGTGCGATGAACGATGCTGATTTCCCCGTCTCCCGCGTGCTCGCCGGAATTGACACCGCAATTTCCGCAGGTTTTTTCCCCATCAAGATCAACATGGTCGTAAAGCGCGGCGTGAACGAAGGCCAAATCGCCGCGATGGCCCGGCGCTTTTCCGGCCCGCAATACGTGCTGCGAATGATCGAATTCATGGACGTGGGCAACTCGAACGGCTGGCGAATGGCCGACGTCGTCCCGGCAGACGAAATCCTCGCCCGCACCGAGCTTCCGCTCACGCCGCTTCCGGCAAATTACGAAGGCGAGACCGCCCTGCGTTTCCGCACGGCGGAGGGCGGCGAAATCGGCATCATCGCCAGCGTCACGCGCCCGTTTTGCAAAGGCTGCACGCGCGCCCGGCTCACAGCTGACGGGAAGCTCTTCACGTGTCTTTTTTCGAACCACGGCCACGATCTCCGCACGCCACTGCGGAACGGTGCAAGCGACGAGGAAATCGCGGCGCTCATCGCGGGAATCTGGACCAGGCGCGATGACCGCTACTCCGAATTGCGCACGAGCGAAACCGCCGCGCTGCCGAAGGCCGAGATGTCGCTGCTCGGCGGGTAGCGGGCCGTCATCGCCGATGTGCAGTTCGTGCACAATGCATTCTGCGGCATGTCGCCGGCAATCAGCCGAGGTGAGATAATCCCAGCGGCTGGATTGAGCCGGGAACACGCATCACGGCAGGCTTTCGTGCAATCGTTGAGTGATACGGATTTGTTACACGAGGGCGTTGGCGATTGGGTGAAATCCCGATACCGTTTCCCTCAATGCATTGCCGCATTCTCATTTCCTTGCTGTTTTTCGCGCTGACGCTGCTTGATGCCGCGCCTGTGTTCGAAACGCTTGCGGATTTCGAGCGCGCGGGCACAAATCCATCCGCACGACTGGTTGCCCACCCGGACGGGAACTACTACGGCACGACGGTGGAGGGTGGCGTGTTCAATTTTGGAACGGTTTACAAAATGACCCCCGATGGAACGGTGACAACGCTGGTCTCGCTTACGGGAACTAACGGTGCCGCCCGTGGTTCCTATCCGGCGTCCGGGCTCACACTGGCAAACGACGGTTCGCTTTTTGGCACGACCGGCAACGGCGGCGCGGGCGATTACGGCACGATTTTCAAAGTGACCACGGCGGGAGTCTTCACGAGCATGGTCGAGTTCACGGGTATGAGCGGATCAACGAAGGGCTCGGTGCCTAACGGGCTTGTTCTCAATTCCGACGGGTTTTTCTACGGCACGACGCAGGCGGGTGGCATGGGCGATTTCGGAACGGTTTTTAAACTGGACACGGCGGGCAACCTCACAACGATCACGGAGCTGACCGGCACCGCCGCACCGCGAAAAGGAACCGCTCCGACAGGCCGCCTCGCAGTGAATGGGACGATGCTTTACGGCGCAGCGCAAGCCGGCGGCGCGAACGATTTCGGAACCGTTTTCCGTGTGACCACGACGGGAAATTGGGACCTGCTCGCGGAGTTCACAGGCATCTCGGGAAACAAGCGTGGCAGCGGACCGCTGGGCGGTGTGACGCTCGTGGGGACGACACTCTTTGGCACAACGGAAGCCGGCGGCTCGCTCGACTCCGGGACGATCTTCCGCCTTCCCACCAACGGCACGAGCTTCGCTACGATCCGGGATTTCGGCGGGCCGGACGGTTCCGCCCCCGCCTCACAATTACTCGCCGCAGCAGATGGATTTCTCTACGGCAGCACCGTGAGCGGCGGGGCGGAAGACGAAGGAACTCTGTTCAAAGTGGCTTCCGGTTTTCCTTACAACTATTTGCTCGTCACGACGTTTAGCGGCGACTCCGGAATAGCGCCGGGTTCAGGTCCGCGGGGATCATTGATCGCGGGCCATGACGGCCTTCTTTACGGGACCACTGAGGCTGGCGGCCCGGCGGGGAATGGAACCATCTTCAAAGTGTCTACGCTCGGGTCTTTTACCTCGCTCGCATGCTTCACGAATGCCAGCGGCTGGAATCCAATCGGCGCGCCGCTTCACACAATGACGGGTGTTATTTTTCCGAACCACTCCGGCGGCGCTGCGGGAAAGGGAACGATGATTCGCCTCCCGCTGACTGGAGCGCCTTTGGTGGATAGTAGTTTCCCGGAGAGTATTGGAGAGCCGGCGGGATCCATCATCGATGCGTCGTTCGGCAATCGTTTCGGACTTTCGGAAAACCGTCGGGTTTTTACGTTGTCCGACTCCTCTGCGCCGCTCGTATTGGCGACAGTGAGCCAGGCCATCGGGTCCGACGCGGAAGAGCTCACAGACGGGCGCGACGGATTTCTTTATGGCACGTCGCGAACGGGCGGCGCGTCGTTAAAGGGCACAGTGTTCCGCCTCACTCCGGCGGGCGTAGCGACGCTTGTTGCCACATTCACGGGCGCGAACGGCCAGAGCCCGAACCCATCGCTCGCCCTCGGTGTCTGCGAGCTTCTTGGAACGACGGAGAAAGGCGGCGGTTCGAACAACGGCACTATTTTCAAAGTCACCACCGGCGGCGGGCTGACGACCCTCTTTTCATTCGGGACGACGGGGCCGCGCAGACCGACTGCAGGGCTGGTCGCCGGAGTGGATGGGAACTTCTACGGCACGACAGCGCTCGGCGGCGCGAGCGATCATGGCGTCGTGTTTCGTATTACGCCCGCCGGTGTCTTCACGGTGGTGAAAGAGTTCACCGGGGTGGATGGAACTCAGCCATGCCGCATGTTCGCTGCTGCGGACGGAACGCTGTACGGCTGCACATCGGAAGGCGGCACGGGAGGCTTCGGCACTGTTTTTCGAATCCTTCCCGGCGGCACATTCACGTCGCTATTTTCGCTGACGGGATACACGGGGTCGATTCGAGGAAAAGAGCCGGAAGGAAAACTTGGATTTGGTCCCGGCGGAGTTCTGTACGGCGTCGCGCCGAATGGCGGCACCGGCGGTGGAGGCACGGCATTTCGCATCATAGGCACAGGCCCGCACGCCGGGACCAAGCCCGCCGAGCGTCCGGACCCCGGCTTTCTGGAACTGCGCAGCATTGTGCAACTGGGAGGTGAAAACACGAACGTGTCGTTCGATTTCGGGCCGACCGTCGCGCTCGGCCAGAACACAGGATCTGCATTACTCGCACCGACAGCGCCGGAGCACGAAACATTTATCTACGCTGTGACTCCGCCCCCGCTAGGGCAGTCGGTCTTTTTCCGGGTCCGCGCGGAGAACGCTTCCGGCACGTCGCTCGGTGCCATTTTGAGCTACACTTCGCCAACGATGTTCGCGCAGTGGAAAATCGACAACCTCGGCGACCCGAACGCGCCGGACCTCGGCGACCCGGATGGTGATGGATTGGCGACGCTCATGGAATACGCGCTCGCATTGCACCCGCTGGAATTCAGCTCGGGACCGATTCCGCAGCAAGTTTCGTTTCCTGAGGGACTGCGGCTTACGTTGTCCGTGAATCGCGACCCGGCTCACAGCGACGTGACGATCGAAGTGCTCGCCGGCCCCACTGCGGCAGGCCCTTGGTCCGTCGTCGCCAGCAGCACAAACGGCGGACCATTGAGCGGACCCGGATATGTGAGCGGCGAGATCGCCGGGACCGCCGTGCGAACCGTCGTGATCAAAGATGCCGCAGCGACGAGCGGCGAGGGCCAGCGGTACATGCGGGTCCGGGTTGTGCATTGATCATGGCGTCGCGGCAAAAGTTGGTGCATCAATTTGGAGGTGAACACCCTGCTTTCAGATCGTCCGTTCCGTGGTGCCGATTTGCGCGACCTGCGCAGCGTGGCGCAGCGGGCATTTGCGCGGGCGGCGGGCGCGCCGCTCGTTGAGGGCAATGCCGTGCGACTGCTGCTCGATGCGGCTGAGAATTACCCGGCGTGGCTTGCTGCGATTCACGATGCAAAGAGCGTCATCTTGTTTGAAAACTACATCATCAAGGATGACTTGATCGGGAAAGTCTTTCGCGACGCGCTCACCGAACGTGCCCGCGCCGGAGTGAAGGTGCGCGTCATGCAGGACTGGCTCGGCTCTTTGACAACGCGCCGGAAATTCTGGCAACCGCTCGTGAATGCCGGCGGCATCGTTCGTATTCACAATCCCGCCCGGTGGGATAGCCCGCTCGCCTGGATGAGCCGCGATCATCGAAAATCGCTCGTCGTCGATGCACGCGTGGGCTTTGTCTCCGGGTTGTGCGTGAGCGATGTATGGAACGGAAATCCCGAGCGAAACATCGAGCCGTGGCGCGATACCGGGGTGGAACTTCGCGGCCCCGTTTGCGCAGATCTCGTGCGCGCGTTTGCGCAAGTCTGGGATGAGAATGGACGTCCGCTCTCCGCTGACTTACTGGAGATTCCGGAACCGTATCCGGTCGGTGAGACTGCGGTCCGCGTTCTGGCGACTGCGCCGAATCTCGCAGGTGTTTACCGCCTGGATTTATTGATCGCATCCATGGCGGTGCGCCGGCTGTGGCTCACGGATGCTTATTTTGCGGGCGTTCCCGCTTACGTTCAGGCGCTCCGTAGCGCTGCGCACGACGGTGTTGATGTGCGAATCCTTGTCCCCGGCGGCAGCGACCTCCCATGGCTGCGCCCGCTCTCGACGGCGGGATACCGGCCGCTCCTGGAGTCGGGAGTCCGCGTCTTTGAGTGGAACGGGTCGATGCTGCACGCGAAGTCCGCAGTAGCCGATGGACGCTGGGCGCGCGTGGGCTCGACGAATCTGAATATCGCGAGCTGGCTGAATAATTGGGAACTCGACGTGGCAATCGAGGACGAACCGTTTGCTGCGCAGATGGAGGCGGCGTATGAGCGGGACATCCTGCACTCGACAGAAGTGGTGCTCCGCAAGCGGAAGCGCATCCGCCTTCCGAGCGCGGACGAAAGCCAGCGCTCACGCCCCGGGGGCGGATCGATTTCCAGGGCGGCGGCGGGTGCCATTCGTCTCGGGCGCACGGTGGGCGCGGCGGTGTTGAATCATCGGGTGCTTGGGCCGGCGGAGGCAAAGCCGCTTGCGATTTCGGCCCTCGTTCCGCTCGTGCTCGCCGCAGTCGCGATCTTTTTCCCTGCGATGGTTGCCTGGCCTGTGGCGTTTGTGCTCTTGTGGTTTGGCTTCACACTGATGCTCCGTGCTTGGAGGCTCCGCGATGCCGGTCCGCGGAAAGAAGACCGTCCCTAATCATGCTCCGACCTTTTGGATTCACCCGGCGACCTATGCGCATATTCGCGTCAGCCTTCATCCTCGCAGCCGTACTGCCCTCGTTCGCAGGGCCGGTGGACTACAGTCGCGACGTGCAGCCGATCCTTTCCGAGCACTGCTACCACTGCCACGGTCCCGATGGGAAATCGCGCGAGGCAAAGCTTCGGCTCGACGTCCGGGAGGGACAGGAAGGCGCATTTCGCACGGACGAAGGAGTCACGGTCATCAAGCCGGGCCGCAGTCAAGAGAGCGAGCTCGTGGCCCGTCTTTTCCCCGAGGATGAGGATGACCTGATGCCTCCAAAGAAGGCTAAAAAGCCGCTGACCGAATCGCAGAAGGAAACGCTGAAACGCTGGGTGGATGAGGGCGCCAAGTGGGGCGAGCATTGGGCCTATATCGCCCCGAAACGCCCCGCAGTCCCTGCGGCCGGCAACGCAATCGACGCGTTTATTTCCAAACGCCTCGCGGAAGAAAAACTCGCACCGAACCCGGAGGCTTCGCCGGAGAAGCTCATTCGCCGTGTGGCGCTGGACCTCACCGGAATCCCGCCAACTCCGGAGGAAGTGGAAGCCTACAAGCTCTCCGCAATCCGCGATCCAAAATCCGCGTTCGAACAGCTCGTGGACAAGCTCCTCGCCTCGCCGCGCTACGGCGAGCGCATGGTCTGGGACTGGCTCGATGCCGCGCGCTATGCCGACACGAACGGCTATCAAGGCGACCCGACGCGCGCGATGTGGTACTGGCGCGATTGGGCGATTGAGGCGATCAATGCAAACATGCCGTTCGATCAGTTCACAGTCGAGCAACTCGCCGGCGACCTACTTCCGAACCCCACACAATCGCAGCTCATCGCCACCGGCTTTCACCGCAATCACATGATCAACGGCGAGGGCGGACGCATCGCCGAGGAGTCGCGCGTGGAATACGTCATGGATCGCACGGAGACCACCGGCACTGTTTGGATGGGCCTCACGCTGAACTGCTGCCGCTGCCACGATCACAAATTCGACCCGCTGCTGCAAAAGGAATACTATCAGCTTTCCGCGTTTTGGAACTCCATCGACGAGACCGGGGCCAACGATGCGGGCGGCCTCGCAAATCCGGTCTATTCTTTCGCAAGCCCCGGTCAGCAAAAGAAAATCGAAGAGATGAAAGCCGTCGAGGAGTCGGTGAAAAAGGAACGCGCCGAACTCGAAATGAAACTGCTCGCCGAGCAACCCGCGTGGGAGAAAACGATGATCGGCGGCGACGGAAAACCGGCCGAGGTGAAATGGACACCCATCGCGCCCGAGGAGCTTTTCTCCGACCACGGCACAACGCTCGCAAAGCTGGAAGACGGCAGCGTTTTAGCCAGCGGCACCCTGCCGGGAAAGGACGACTACGTCTTCGCGACGAACGTGGAGCTGGGTGAAATCACGGGCTTCAAACTCGAAGTCCAGCCCCACGATTCGTTCACGAACAAAGGCCCCGGTCGGGCGCCGGAGAACGGCAATTTTGTGCTCAGCGAAATCGAATTGCAGGCCGGTGGCAGACCGATTGCGCTCGGCGGTGTCACCACGAGTTTCGCGCAGGGTGGATTCTCCGCGGCGGCGGTGTTTGACGGCGACAAGGAGAAAGGCGGCTGGGCGTTGCTTCCGCAGTTTGGCAAGGCGCAGACGCTCATCTTCGAGACAAAGGAAAAAGTCGGCCCCGGCAAAGTGCAACTCGCCTTCCGACTCATGCAACGATACGGGCGGCAGCACACGATCGGGCGTTTCAAGCTCTACGCGACCACCGACAATCCCGCGCTGCTCCGCGGCGGCATGCCGGAAAAAATCAAGGGCATCCTCGCAAAGCCCGCCGACCAGAGAAACGATGCCGAGAAGAAGGAACTCACCAAGCTTTACCTCGATACGCAACCCCGGCTCGCAGGCACTAAAGCCCGCGTTGAAGACGCAAAGAAGAACCGTGAAGCCGCCGAGAAATCGATGCCGCGCACTATGGTCATGCGCGAGCGCAAGGAGCCGCGAAAGACTCACATCCTCGTGAAAGGCTCCTACACCGCGCCCGCCGCCGAGGTGGACCGCGGCGTGCCCGCGCGTATCGGATCGCTGCCCGCAGATTCGACGAAGGATCGGCTCGCGCTTGCGAAATGGCTGGTCTCGCCGGAGCACCCGCTCACCGCCCGTGTGACTGTGAACCGTCTATGGGCGCAGTTTTTTGGGATCGGTATTGTGAAGAGCGCGGAGGATTTTGGCGTGCAGGGCGATAAGCCCACGCATCCGGAATTGCTCGACTGGCTTGCCGTCGAGTTTCGCGAGAGCGGCTGGGATGTGAAGAAACTCGTGCGGCTGATGGTCACGAGCGCCGCCTACCGGCAATCGTCCGTCGTTCCGCCGGGAATGGCCGAGCGTGACCCGGAGAACAAGCTCCTCGCCCGCGGCTCGCGGCATCGCTGGCCGAGCTGGATGCTGCGCGACCAGGCGCTCGCCATCGGCGGGTTGCTCGTGGAGCGCGTCGGCGGTCCGCCGGTGAAAGGCTACCAGCCTCAAGGCGTGTGGGAGGATGCGACGTTTGGCCAAATCAAATACTCACAAGAGAAGGGCGAAGCGTTGTATCGCCGCAGTCTCTACACATTCTGGCGGCGCATCGTCGCACCCACGATGTTCTTCGATGTCGCGAATCGTCAGCAATGCTCCGTCAAAAACGGAATCACCAACACCGCGCTCCACGCTCTCGTGACGCTCAACGACCCGCAATACGTCGAAGCCGCCCGCGCATTCGCCCAGCGCACGCTTCTTTCGCCCGCGACGAAAAACGACGAGGGGAGGCTCCGCGAGATGTTTCAGCGCTGCACCGCCCGCGCTCCGAAAGCCGACGAACTGGACCTGCTCACGAAACGACTCGCCACGTTGCGCACCGTGTATCAACAGGACGAAGCGCAGGCCAAAAAGCTCATCGCCGTGGGTGAGTCGAAGCCGGACACAAAACTCGCCGCGTCCGAACTCGCTGCTTGGACCGGCATCGGCGCGCTGATGCTGAATCTCGATGAGACGCTGAGTAAGGAGTAGCCGGACGCGATTGGCGGACGCCAGGTCTGCCGTCGGCACAAAAGAGCGGCAGCGGATTGGAAAAGGGAGTAACACGGACAGCGTTGAAGGCCGTAAAGACTGCCGCGGGGATCGGGTCGCCCTGACGGGGTTGCACCCGTCAGGGCTCCCACACCACCGGACGTGCGGTTTTCCGCATCCGGCGGTTGGAACCAAGGGAAC
>JAYUSJ010000252.1:0-4594 GCA_043755735.1 Verrucomicrobiaceae bacterium
TCAGCCCCCGCGCCAGCGTTAATTGTTCCCCACTGAATCCGGCTCCAGTTCATCAACGCCGTTCTCTGTTGCCCACACAGAACAGCGGGGAGCCCCAAAACTGGCGTCCGTTATGTGGTAGATGCCGCTGCCGGTCGCAGTCGTCGAGGAGTCACCGCCCCCGAGAATCGTGTCGTAGTCGTGGATGAGCAGTTTGCAGCGAGGGTCACTCTCCCCAAAATAGAACCCGTAATCATCGTTGGAACCGTTGCTAAGATTCGTCTCGTTATCGCTGAGAATCGTGGTCATCGCGAGTGCGCGGCACCATTGGTCGATGTCCATCACAGGGGCGAGCGTGGCTTCGGTGTAACTGCTGGTGATGACCTGCATCCAGCTATGGAGGTCGTCCCAATTATTGACGCTGGTGTTGGACTGTTTGCTCCAGCCATCCGCGATGTACGCCGCGATACCAGGCGCTCCCGCAGAGGATCGGACGGTGAGTTGCTGATGCGGGCGGGTCTTTTTGTAGATATTGCCGCCGGGGTCCGTGGAGAAGTTTTCATCGACGTAGGTATTCTCACCGATGGGCTGCATGTGGACGTACATACCGTAGCCGTATTTCACCGTGTTCGTCGCGTTGTTCGTGCGGTTGAGGCGCACTTGCACGGGGATCGCTCCTTCGTGCGGGAGGTTTGCCTGCTTCATGAGCTGTGCGCCGATGTATTGCAGGTATGGGAAGGCGATATTGAGGTTGCCGCCGCGTTGGCCGTTAAATTGGTCGTCGGCCACCCACTCAACCTTCCAGTTGCGAGGGATATTGCCTCGGCTGCCTGCGCCGCGAACTCGGATATTGCTTTGGTAGTGAACGTCGATGTCGTCGCCTTGTTGGGAAATGAAGGTGACGTTGATCGATGCGTCGCTGCCCGACGCCCAACGTGCGGGGTCAAATTCATACTGGTCGCTACCAGTAGCGATGAGCCGGTAGATTGGCTGGCGTGCAGTCCACACCTCGTTATCGACTTGGTAGTTGCAGTTCGCGCCTTGCGTGCCGGTCGCATTCGTCGGCGCGGGCCATGTGCGGACGCGGCTACCGCTGTCGGTCGCACGGACGTAAAACTCGACAATCGTGCCCAGCGGTTGCGCGAGGATCGTCGCGCCGAATTCGCCGTCGTTTGCGAGCCCGTCGCCGTGGAGCCCGTCGTCGAACATCGCGAGCGGGGAGAAATTGCCCGCTGGTGTCGTGGCGACGTTTTGATTTGCCACCCATGTGCGCCAGAGGACCTCACCGGTGATGTCCGTGGTGAGTTCGTCGCTGAGCTTGGCGGTGACGTTCACCGTCTGGCCGGGCACTGGAATCGCCGGGCGATGCTTCACGCTGGAAATGAACGGTGCGCTGTTGAGTGTCGGGTTTGCCGAAATGTCCGTATTTGCGCCGCCGGGCGTGCGTTGATTGCCGACTGCGGCGTTTTCGCGCTTTGTCCAGTTTTGCCCGTTGTTATTGGACATGAGCGGATTGATCAGTTCGATCGAATCGCCCAGTCCATCCGCCCGCGCTTCCCATTCCCAGCCGGTCTCGCCGCCGATGGTGAATGCGCGCCGCAAGCCCCAATCGCCTTCCTTGGAATAGTCCACTTGGTCCGCTTCGCTATAGCCGCCTTCGGCGTTGGAGTCCGGGTATTGCAAACGAATCGTCTCGCCGCCATTTGCAAGCGACCCGACCCAGCCGCCGACGATCAGTGGCACGCCGCCGTAGGTCGCATTAAACGCCGCCGTATCTGCCGCGACGATGAGGTAGCCGCCCGCGGGGATGGTCACGCTCGGGAAGGTGAAATTCGCGCCAGCCGTAAGTTTCCAGCCGACAAGATTCACCGGAATCGACCCGCGATTGTACAGCTCGATGTATTCGTCCAGGTCCACATTCGACGAGGGGTGATACATGATTTCGTTGATGACAATCGTCGTCGGGTCCACGCTGACTTGCACTGAAACCGTCGTGATTGCCGACTGCAACGTGCCGTCCGTCGCGCGGTAGGTAAACGTATCCAAGCCCGTGAAGCCGACCGTCGGCGTGTAGGTGAACGCGCCGTTTGCTTGCACCACGACCGTGCCGTTTGTCGGCTGCGTGAAAGTCCCCACGGAAAGAGCGTCATTTTCCGGGTCCGTATCGTTGGCCAAAACGCCTCCCGCTGCGAGCACGGTGAGCGGCGTGCTCACCGGCGTCACATAAGTATCACTCACGCCCGTCGGCGCATCGTTTGCGGGCGCGACATTGAACGTCACCGTCGCGTTCAGCAGCGAATCGCGGATTCCGTCGTTCGCTTTATAAGTGAAGGATGTCGCGCCGTTGAAATTGACCGCCGGGGTGAAAACGAACGAGCCGTTCGCATTCAAAACTACCGTGCCGTGCGCCACGTTTGGAGCCGTCACGAGAATCGCCGTGAGCGGATTATTTTCCGGGTCCGTATCGTCCGCCAACACGCCGGGCGCAGTGATGGAAAGCGGCACATCCTCCGTGGCCGAATACGTGTCATCGTTCGCAATCGGGCGACCGTTAATGCTGATGCTCACGGTCGTATTCCCCGAGCCCAGCGTCCCATCCGTCGCACGATAAACAAACGTCGCAACACCCGAAAACCCGACCGACGCCACAAACGAAAACGAGCCATTCGCATTCAGCGTCAACGATCCAGCCGCGCCGGGGCTGATACCCGTGATGAGCACCGCAGTCGGCGGCGTGCCGTCCGGGTCCGAGTCGTTCGCGAGCACACCGGGAGCCGGGACATTCAGCGTCACGCCCGCATCCGTCGCGTAAGAATCCGACACCGCAACCGGCGCATCGTTCACATTCGCGACATTGATCGTCACCGTCGCCGTGCTGGAAACCGCGCCGGGCCCATCCGTTGCGCGATAAGTAAACGTCGCCACGCCGCTGAAATTGAGCGTCGGTGTGAATACAAAAGAACCATTCGCATTCAGCGCCAGCGAGCCTTGCGCAGGCAACGGAGGCGTCACCACCGCTGCGGTAAACGTGTCGCCTTCACCGTCCGTATCATTCGCCAAAACGCCCGTCCCCACAGAAACCGTCAGCGTCGTATCCTCCGTCGCATTATAAGAATCCGCGGCGACAATCGGCGGTTGATTTGCCCCCGCGATGACCGTGATATTCGCTGTCGTGTTAGCCGAAAACGCCGTCCCATCATGCGCCCGATAAACGAATGAATCCGGCCCGGTGTAACCCGCCGCCGGCGTGTAAGAAAACGTGCCGTTTGGATTCAGCGTCAGCGAGCCGTGCGTGACATTCGTGAAGAGCGAAGCGGTGAGCGGATCATTCTCCGCATCCGTATCATTTGCCAAAACTCCCGGATACACCGTCTTCGTGAGACGGATGCGGCAGTCCATGCTGATGTCGCTGCTGTCCACAGTCCCTTGGTGAATTTCAACCGCAATCGTATTTGTCCCTTCAACCAGCAGACTGGCGGGAATCGTCAGGTTCCCAGTCGTCGTCGTTTCAAGATTCTGCGTAGATAGAACATTGTAGGCCGTGTTCGCCACGATTCCCGCAGTGATGAAAACCTGCGTGCCATTGATATACACAATGCCCGCGTCGTCATGCTTCAGGGAAATTTCCACGTTCGTCGCCTTGTAAAGGTCCGTCACCGTGAACGTCCGCCGGAAATACGTCGTGATGTATTTAATAGCGGCATTCGGCCCGAAGCTAACGACCGTCGCCTCGTCCCCGTCTCCATAGCCAAGTTCCGCCGCACCCGTCGCCCACGATGCGTCGTTGAAACCCACTGCCCGCCAAGCCGTCCCTTGATCCGTTCCATTGTCCAGATACTTCCAGCCGGTCGCCGAAAACGGCAACACATCCTCCATCACAGAACTCGGCGTCGTCGCCGTAACGCTCAAGACACTGTTTCGCAACGTCGTGTAACTATCTGCATTCCCCACCGGCGGCGATTGCCCGATGACGTTGATTTCCACCGAAATCAGACTCGATTGCAAAACTCCATCGCTCGCCCGGTACGTAAAATTATCCAGCCCCGTGTAGCCCGTGTTCGGAGTGTAAGTAAACGAACCGTTCGCGTTAAGCGTCACGGCTCCATTGACCGGATTTGCGCCCAAAACCGCCGTGAGGCTCACTGTCGGCGTTTCCACATCCGTATCATTGATCAAAACGCCCGTCGCAGCCGGAACCACCAAAGGCGTATTCCGAAACGCAGTGTAAGCATCCGCGACGGCAACCGGCGCATCATTCACCGCAGTCACCGTGATATTCACCGTCCCCACATTCGAGGTCGTCACCCCATCGGAGCAAGTGTAGGTGAATGAATCTGGGCCGTTGTAATTCAGCGCAGGGTTATAGAGGAACGAGCCGTCGGCATTCAGCGTTAGCGAGCCGTGCGTCACATTTGCAACCAGAGTCGCTGAAACCGGAGCGCCCGTGTCGTTTGCCAACACTCCGCCTGCCCCTCCAAGTGGCTCGACTTTAATATTGTCAAAAACCACAGTTCCCGTTGTCGTGTAGCAAACAAAAGTAGAAAACTGCGTGCGATCAAAAGTGGAAAGTTTTTGTTGATTATGAAGGGTTTAGAACGGAGCGGAGTGGAGGAGG
>JAYUSJ010000253.1:0-4546 GCA_043755735.1 Verrucomicrobiaceae bacterium
GCTCATCCATCACCTGCTGCAAAGGAGCGCCCGCTTTCCCTGTCTCGTTACGCTCACGGATTCGGCGGAGCTTCTCCAGCCACACTCTCCGCCGCTCCATATCGTCGGCCTTACCTACCGGGTTGAACAGACGATGCGACAAATGCTGCCAAAGTGTTTCCTGCTCCACACGAGGCAGCGCTTCCACCGCCTCTTCGATTTCAACAAGCGTGCTCATGCGCGGAAAATGCCCGATGTTCTACGGCCCGTCAACTCACTGGTTTGGGCGACAAAGAATACGTCATTGAGCATTGAGCCGCATTTCATCCATCGACTTTTGAGGGGCGGATTTGAATGCTTTTAGCACACGGACCCGCTTTCCCTTTTCATCGCCTGGCCCCCAGTTCCGTGCCCCCCAGTTCACCGCTTTTCAGCGGCGGCGAGTGCCGAAAGACGGACGCCGATAGTGATGGCGCACCACCAACACTCGCAGCGAATCACCCACGATCCTAAACAGAAAATGATATGGAAAACGGCGCAAATTAACTCGGCGAAAGTCCCCCTTACGAAGCGAAACCGATTGCGGTTTCTCAGCAATCGCTTTCACCGCTGCTCGAAACTCACAATAAAACTCATCCGCAAGCTCCAGAGTCGCGACTCGCTCGTAATAGTCCATGACTTTCGAGATGTCAGAATGAACTCGGGGATGAAAAATCTCCCGCATCACGCCCTGCGACTGGCGATCCGTCGGTCAAGCTCCTCCAAGGATAACCCAATCTCTGGATTCGTATCCAGCTCCCCATCCCGGCGCAGTGCTTCAGCGAGCCCTTCGTCATCGTCGTGCAAATCTGACGGAAGCGATTCAAGCAAGTGAGCAGCAAGGGTCGCCCGCTGTGTTTCA
This sequence comes from Verrucomicrobiaceae bacterium, assembly GCA_043755735.1. Lineage (GTDB taxonomy): Bacteria > Verrucomicrobiota > Verrucomicrobiia > Chthoniobacterales > Chthoniobacteraceae > SXWH01. The sequence goes on from JAYUSJ010000253.1 coordinate 881, forward strand.
GGCAAGTCAAATGCCAGTTTCTCTACCTCAAGAAGTGTGCTCATTCGCGGAAAATGCCCGATGTTCTACGGCCCGTCAACTCACTGGTTTGGGAGGAGTTGATAGCGTGATTCATTTCTTTTTCGTCGCCTGCCACTGATTTCCCTGCCTGACAACTGCGAAGCGCCCGTTTTGAACAGAGAATCCGTTTGACCCAATCATTCCAGTGATACACCATCGTATCACCATGAAAACAGCAACCGTCCGCGATTTGCGCAACAACTTTGCCGAAGTCTCGAAATGGATTGAGCACGGCGAGCAAGTGTCCATCACCCGCAACGGCGCGGCGTTTGCCACGCTTGCCCCGGCGGAAGTATCCAAGCCTGCCAAAGTCGATTGGAAGGCGCGATTTGCAAAGCGCAAGCCGGTGGGAAAAGGCATGTCGAAAGAAGCGACGGAAAAGCTGTGGACGGACTTACGGGAATGAGCGCATCCATTTACGCGGATTCCAGTTTCATCGTCTCGCTCGTGTGCAAGGACACTCGCACCGACGAAGCAACTGCCTTCATGGAACGCGCCGCAGCGCCGTTGATTTTCACGCCCCTGCACCGCATCGAAACGCGCAACGCCATTCGTAACGCCGCTGCTCGCGAGGCCATCACCCAGCCGGACCAACGCGCCGCATTTCGCCAAATCGAGGACGACTTGCGTGACGGATTGCTCGTTCACAGCCCGGTAAACTGGACCGATACATTTCGCCGCGCCGACGAACTCAGCGAAAAGCACGCAAGCACGGAAGGACAGCGCACGATTGACCTTCTCCACGTAGCAATCGCGCTGGAATGCGGCGCGAAAACATTCCTGTCCTTCGACGCCCGGCAAAGGAAACTCGCGAAAGCCGTGGGGCTGAAAGTGAAGCCGTAGAGAGCCGATGCGAAGGATACGCATGGCAAAAATCAACATCTCAAAAGTATATTTTGGGGCTTTCGGGGTCCTTTATCGCTCGTTTCATTTCGTTTTGCGCGCCTGACCCCTTCTCCCGGCGAAGATGAAGCAATGGGCGGCGGGCGCGGGCTTTTACACGAGCGCGTTCAATCAGCAAAAGTTCCCGCGCATCCAGCTCCGCACGATCGAGCAACTCCTCGCCGGAGTCACCATCGAGCGCCCGAGCGGGAACGTGACGGTGGATGAGACGTTCAAGAAAGCCCAGAAGGCGGAGAGCAAAGCGCACCCAGAGCTGGGGCTGTAGCCGCGCGGGAGCATGACGGAAACTGGGGGCAGTGTGCGAGAATCGACAATTTTAGGAACAATTTGCCTGTCCCTCTGTGCGAGTCCCTCTGTGCGCTATCGGCTTAAAGCGGTGTCGTCCAGCTCACCGAGGTCGAGCGCGAGAGTTACTTTGAGCGAGAGTTACTTTGAGTATCGAGAGTTACTTTGAGTATGGTTCATTATCGCGCTAGCCGAACGTCACGACCCGGCCGCCTGCCCGACCGCGAAGCTCACGATTGCGACACCTTAAAGCGCTTCACTCGGTCTTCTTGATCACCACTCCATTCGGGAGCAGCGGCTTGTAAGGTTCCTTGCCTCCGCCAGTGAGGTAAAAGGTCGCGGTATCTCCCTTCTTTGGGACGACCTCATGGCCTTGCAGGCCGGGAGGCCTGAGACGAGGTGTTTCTGTCCCCTTCGGTTCCTCGGCGTATGGCGTCCATGCAACGACGGTGATCTTCTCACCCTTCTTCGGCCCGGCGCCCTTGGCAATCCCCTGAACCTCCACGGTGATGGTGTAGATGGTATCCTCGAAGCCTGCTTCGTATTTTGACTTTTCGACCTTCGTAGTCACGTCGAGGACCTTGCCGACGACGATATGGGTGGCCTCATTTTTCATCTTCTCTTCGGTCATCGGAATCTTTGCGGCGAAGCTGAAAGTGGAAGCAGTGATAAAGACGATGGATAGAATGAATTTTAGTCGGTTCATGGCTCTGAGACGCAGGCGGAATTATTTCGTTAGAAATCTGATGAATCTTTTTTCGTGATATCGCTTTCAATGACATCCAGCGAGCGGACTGCGGCATCTTCTTTTGCGGTGATCGGAGAAAGCGGCAGGACATCTCCCAGATAAATCGGGCACAGGATGCCGATTTCGCACATTTTTCTGTAACCCCGCGCTAATAATCCGTCTGGAACCTGTGTGACTGCCGATTCGTTGTCTTTGCCAAATCCAAATGGGAAATCAACGAAAGAGGGTCACAATCAAAAACAAATGAAAAAACTAAGCAAACTGATCCTGATCACATTCCAACTGTCCCTCTGCGCCTTCGGTGCCGAGGGCGGTAGCGAAAAGCCAGCCACTCCCTCGACAGCCAAGGCTGCCCCGGCAGCGGTATCCGGCAATGAGAAGGCAGCTATCGAGAATCTCAGAAAAGAAATCGCTTCGATCGCGACATGGGCGAAAAAGAACGAGGAAGATATGCAGGTTGACCTGCTCTTATTGATGAAATTGTCCTCCCAAATCGGCGACAAGATGAAGGCTGTTAAGACGGACGGAGTCCCTGCCGATCTCAAAACCGCATGGTCCGATACAGCCGCCGCTTTCGGAGAAATGGGCGAATTGCTTAAATCCGTTTCAAGCATCGAAAAGGCCGAAGACATTTCCAAGGCAATGGGCGAACTGGCGCCAAAGCTTCAAGCGGTGAGCGCGAAGGTGGACCCCGCTGTTAAGAAGTTGGAAGAGGTCGGCAAGAAATACGGCCTCAACCTCGAAGAGATCCTGCGCAAGTAATTCCGGCATCCGTGTCGAAACCATCAAACAAAACGAACAAGGAACACCAATGAAACACAGCCATCACTTCAATCTGAAGAGAGTTGCAATGAACACCGTCCTCGCGGTCGCACTGATCGCATCGAACCTGACCGGGCACGCTGCCGACTTTACCGAAGCCGACGGTTCGAAGACGGATTTGAATCAACTTTTCATCATAAACTCGTCGCCGACATTTCTTGGTTATGACTATCTCGGTAGCGACGCGAGCCATCACTACTTTGTAGCCAAATGGAAGTTTGCAAAAGACAAGCAGTTCAAGGTCAAGCTGGCCGATCTTGCCGTCAAAAAAACAATACCTTTCGGACAAGGGGCTGTTGCGGTCCACCCGTTCAAACCGGCGGAAACTGGATACGTGGAATTCGGGAAGATCGCCGACGGCACGAATACCGTCGGCGGAGGGAAAACGCTCTTTACGAAGAAGTAAACCTCGACCCCAGTTCGCCCATCGGGATCTCGCTTTGACTCTGCCGAATAGACCGGTTCGCTCCACAGCGACGGGTTTCGCGAGCCTGAGAAAGCGAGGAAACGGGGTCATACAGTCGAAGGCAATGCCGTAGCTCCTGCGCAGGCGCTGCTCAGGCGGCGGATGCTCTTTTTGACGTTCCGTCCATGAGCGACGCCCAGTTCCCTTTCCTGTCCACAACCGCCGCCGCCGCGCTATAACCACGACCGCTCATGAAGCACATCCTCTCTCTCATCTTCCTCGTCGCCGCCGCACTCACAACGCACGCCCGGCAGCCAAACGTCGTCTTTTTCCTCGCCGACGACCTCGGGCAGCGCGACCTCGGCGCTTACGGCAGCACATTTTATGAGACGCCGAATCTCGACCGACTCGCGAAGGACGGCGCGAAGTTCACCGACGCCTA
>JAYUSJ010000254.1:0-14853 GCA_043755735.1 Verrucomicrobiaceae bacterium
GAGGGCGGGCATTTGAACTTGCAGGATACGGAACAGCGGATGATTGTCCGCGCCCTTGAGGAAACAGGCAGCAACATCACAAAGGCTGCCAAAAAGCTCGGCTTGAGCCGTCGCACCCTGCATCGCCGATTAAAAGAGATGCGTGCGAGCGGTGAGTTGCCGCCGGTTTCCAAAGAGGAAAAGTAATCCGACCAATTTCAATTTTCATGGCGACCGAATTCGACGCACAAAAACTCGTACATTCCCTCGAGCAAGGCAAAGGCCGCTGGTGGATCTGGCTGCTCGTGGCAGTCATTGGGAGCGGGGCTCTCTTCTGGTTCCACATTTGGGGCAATCCACTCAACCAGCGAGGCGCATACGCCCCGTTCTTTCGCGGACTGACGGATGCCCGAGGGATGGAACAGGCGGTCATCGCCCGCGAGCTTTCGAAAGGAAACGGTTTTCAAACCAAGGTGATCACTCCCGCAGCGATCAATCTCATGGAGCAAAAGAAGGGGCCAAACTCTTTCAACGAGCTCATCAAGTTTGACACCGATGCCGGATTCTCGACTGTGCCGGACTTTTATCACGCGCCGCTCTGGCCGTGGTTGAACTCCATCATGTTTCGCACCGCAGTGTCACTGAACGACACGATTAAATGGCGCACCGATGACGCCGGACGGCCCAACTATTGGAAGATGAAAAAGACAGACGCGATGCATCCTGCCGACCGTCTCATCGCTTCGATGGCTGCCGTCTTGCTGCTCCTCGGAATCACGGTGAATTACTTCACCGGATGCCTGCTTTTCGACAAGCGGCTGTCACTTTTCTGCGTCGGGCTCTGCTTGTTGTGTGAGCATTTGTGGGAGATTTGCTTCACCGGGCAGCCGCAGATGCTGCTTTTCTTCCTGTTTAGCTGCGCGATGCATTGCTTCGTGCGGGCGCTCATGGCTCGCAACGCGGCGGAGAAAACCGTGATTTGGAACTCTCTCGCCGGACTGTGTCTGGGGCTGATGTGTCTCACACACATGATCTCTTTGTGGATTGTGGTCGGGGCGTTGGTTTGGGTCGGCTTTGCGTTTCGTCCGAAGTATATGGAGCCCGCAATCATGCTGGTTCTGGTCCTCGCGTGCATCCTGCCTTGGATGTTTCGCACGCATGCCGTTTCTGGTTCGTGGCTTGGCACCGCGAAACTCGCCGACCAGTTTCAGGTGCGCGGCACGGAGAGCCAGATCATGCGCCAGCTCAACAGGCCGGATGAGGCCATCGAGCCACTTCAGCGCCGTTCGAAACTCCAGGTGCAAATCGACATGCAGGCCAGCCGGTTTATCGGGCACATGGGCGGGATCATTGCCGCCCCCATCTTCTTCCTCGCGATGCTCCATATCTTCAAAAAACGGGAGGTCGCGTCCTTCCGATGGGCCATTCTATTGATGTGGCTGTTTGCAGCGCTGGGTATGGCCTGGATTGGGCTGGATGGCTCGGCTCATCACGCCAGCGACATATATTTGATATTCATCCCATTCATGACGTTTTATGGATTGGGATTGATCCTGATGATGTGGTCTAAACTGGAGATCAATATCCGCATCCTGAACATTATCCTCGGTTGCGTTCCTTTCGGTGTGAGCGCGATGCCGATGGTTCGCGCTTTCACCGACCCGCCGCCGCTGAATGTGGTCTTTCCTCCGTATTATCCGCTCGGAATTGCTGATCTGAGCGAATGGTTTGATCAGCGCGACATCATCTGCACCGACATGCCGTGGGCCACGGCTTGGTATGCCGACCGCAACAGTCTCTGGCTGCCGCAGACGATTACTGACTTCAACGAACTGAACGATTTCCGCTTTCAAAGTCGAATCACCGCGCTTTTTCTCACCCCCGAAAGCGGTTACCGGGGCCTCCTCAATGAAATTGGCGGCGAAGGTGGCGAGTTCCGCGAATGGGGCGAGTTCATCATGCGGACCGCGCGTGCAAATGCGAATTTTCCGCTTCCCGCCAAGTTGGCGCTGGGCCCAAAGCGCCACTACATCCTGTATGCGGACCGCAACCGCTGGGATGCTCGGAACGACTAGAGAAAATGGACGGGCATATCGGGTGACTCGGCTTCTATCTCGATCGGTGCCTGCGTTCGGATAGGAATGCCCGCTTTAGCAAGACGCGTGGCGGTCGCGTCCGTGAGTAGAGTTCCGACTTCGGACCATGGAACGAGAAAATGAGGAGCGATCTGATCGAGCTTTGTCGAATCGAGGCAAAACGCGTTGCGCTTGCTCCGGCGAAGAACGACACGCTGTTGCGCGACGATCTCGGCTTGCGAGTTCCAGAGTCCTTCGGAGTTCATCCCTTCGGCTGAGAGGAGCGCGAGGTCAAATTCCCAAAACTCAATGCTCCGCTGCGCAGTTTCGCCGAGAAGCGTGGACTGAAGGTGCAGCAACTGGCCTGCGAGTTGGAAGACTTGAACGCCCGGAATCGTGGAGAGGATCTCGCCGACGGGCAGGTTCGAGGTTACGATGGTGACCGGCGTGACCGGTTGCTCCCGAAATGCCTCCGCAACCGCGAATAGTGTGGTTCCCGAGTCAAAAAAGTAAGTCCCTCCTGCTTGAATCAGCGCCAAGGCTTGTTTGGCGATCTTCGACTTTGCGGCGGAGCCATGGCTGCGGCGCTCGCGGAATGACGGGAAACGGTCATTAAACTCGGAGAGTGCACCGCCGTAAGTGCGGGTGATGCGCTTATCCTGCACCAGGGCCGCGAGGTCGCGCCGTGCCGTTGCTTCCGATACGCCGAGCCGTTTACAGAGGTCCTTGACGGGGAGGTAACGCTCTTGCTCGATGAGTTTTGCGAGCTTTTCGCGGCGTGCGAGAACGATATGAAGCGGTACTTTCACGTTGAAGATAAAACCCTCTTTTATGAGCGAAGGCAATCACGAAAATTCTATTTTATGAAAGTGCGGGATGGTTTTATGACGATGTGGGCGGTGGTGATGTGGTGCTACCGGAATTTCGCACAATCTGGAAAGCGCCCGACCATCGCGTGTTTAGTTTACCAGCAGATTCATGGAGGCCCGCAGATTATTTGGATGTGGAAATCTGTGGGCCTCCTTGAATCTGCTGGAGACAGGTGTGAGAAGTGCGCGCTAAACTTCAACAATCGAAATTCAGCAATCGAAAATGCTGATTGCTGAATTCCGATTGCTGACTGTTGAAGTCAAGGCCACGCCGCTCACGCGAGCAAACCGCCCGCGCCGCTGCGTCATTCCGCTTTCGGCGGGGCACCTGCTTTCCCCGGCGTCGCGTTCTCGCGGAGTTCGGCGACTTCCTTCTTGGTGAGCAATCGCCAGTTTCCCGGAGATACATCGCCGGTGAGAATGGGGCCGATACGGACTCGGACGAGCCGCTCGACTTCATATCCCATCGTATAAAACATCAGGCGAATCTGGCGTTTGAGCCCTTGCCGGAGGGTGACGCGCAGTTTCTCGCGGCGGACGGAGCCGATGGCTTCGCACTTGGCAAAGCCGTGCTCGATCCGGAATCCACGTAGCAGCTTTTCCCGGTGGGTGATGTCGAAAGGCTTGTCCAGACAGACCTCGTATTCCTTTTCGACCTCATGTCTCGGATGTGTGAGCAGGTTGGTGAGGTCGCCATCATTCGTGATGATGAGCAGCCCTTCGCTGTCCTTGTCGAGCCGGCCCACGTAGTGGACGCGCGGCCAGTCGCGGGGCAGGAGGGAGAAGATGGTCTTGCGCTCCTCGGGATCGTTGGCGGTGCAAAGGTAGCCGCGTGGTTTGTTGAGGACGGCGTGGATGACGCGCTCGGAGCGAAGGAGCTTGCTGCCGACTTTCACGGAGTCGGTCGGCTCCACCTGCGTGGCGAGGTTGGTGATGACGTGGCCGTTGATCCGGACGACGCCGGATTTGATTAACTCTTCCACGCTTCGCCGCGAGCCAAGTCCTGCCGCTGCTAAAAATTTGTTCAGACGCATAATCCCACAGCACAAGGCAAGGGAGCGTCGGGAAGAAGTAAAAAGTGCGATCCGGCCGCAGAATGATCGTCTTTTTACCTGCGGTGCATCGATTCGCGCTCTGCTGCGCGCATCGAACGGTATTTTTCGATCATCGCTTGAAATGCGGCGGGGCGGGACTCCACCGGCATCGATTCCAGGCGAGCGGCGGATTCGGACAGCCATCGTTCGCTCGGCAGTTTCATGATGAGCGGGCGCGGCGCGGCGCCCCGCGGAGGCGGAGAAGATTCCTGTTGCTCCTTTGAAAGAATGGCGGCGACCTCCGCCGCGATGCTGCGGGATTCGGCGTCGCTCCCAAGTTTTGGATCATACGGAAGCATGGAAGTCTCGGGCAAAATCGCAGGAGGAGCGACTTGAGGCGAATCGGGATCCGTCTTTTGTTGAGGCGCAGGCGCTGGCGCCGATGGTGGAATACCGGGGGAATTCTTAAATTGCGGTGCCGGCATCGACGGGGATGAATCAGCGGCACGCGGCTCGCTCGGTGAGGGAGTGGGCTTTGGCGTCGGCTTCGGGGTTGGCTCGGGAGTGGGCTTTGACGTTGGCTTCGGGGTTGGCTCGGGAGTGGGCTTCGGCGTCGGCTTTGGCGTTGGCTTCGGGGTTGGTTCGGGAGTGGGCTTTGGCGTTGGCTTCGGAGTAGGTTCGGGAGTGGGCTTTGGGGTTGGCTTCGGAGTAGGCTCGGGAGTGGGCTTTGGGGCGGGCTCTTCTCGAAACATTGGCCGCGACGCTGGTTTCGGAACCGGCGGGGCTGTGGGCGGGACGAGGCCGCTGATTCCGGAGGGCGGAAGAAGCTTCGATACGGCTGTCGGCTTGGGCGGCAGCGGAGTTACCTCCATGGGTAGCGGCTGCGGCGGCATTTTTTTGGGCTCGGTTGGTTGCGCCGGGATTAGCGAACTCGTACCGCTCTTTCGCTCTGTTGGACGCTGCTCGGCCGCTGTGGAAACAGCGAGCAGAGCAGCAAGAGAAATCAGAGCGGCGCAATCAAACATGTCTCTCACATTTGCAAACTCCCCTTGCCCTGACCACCAGAAAAGTCGGAAGCGGCCCGCCCGCCCGAAGGCCTTCGGGAAAAGTTGGGGGTGGATCGTGTGGGACTCGAACCTACAACCTAGTGATTAAGAGTCACTTGCTCTACCATTGAGCTAACGATCCTTTCCCGATTGGGGGCGGAGAATCTATTCAGCCGTTTTGCAGGCTCAAGATTTTTCTGCACAAATTTTGCGTGTCAGCCTCCGTTACCAGATGCCTTTGGCCCGCTGCTTGAGTTCCCAGACGCGGAGCGCCGCCCGGAGGAGGCGCATGTTTTTCCCGCTCCACGGAGTTCGTTTCACGCTGCGTTTGCCTTGCGAGGTGTGGTTCTCTTTCATGGTGAGTGAATTAGTTCACAGATTATTTTAGCATCGGTTATTCCATTTCGCGGGTAAATTTCACGTAGAGCTGAAAATCCTGTAAATCGTAGCAATTACGGCACGTTCCTTGCATCTCACGGTTGATATCAAAACCACCGCAACAGCCCACGGCATGAGCAATAAACGCATTCTCCTGATTCACGAAGACCGCATCGTCACCAATCTCTATCGAGAGAAACTGGAGAGCAGCGGACTGGCATTCGACGCCGCCCGCAACCTCGAACTGGCGCAGAAACTTGTCGAGCAGCGCAAGCCCGACGTCATCATCCTCGATCTGGTCGCTCAGACGGGCAGCGCGGTTGATTTCATCAAGGCATTACGTGCAGACCCCGCCACTGCGGCTCTTCCGATCCTCATATTCCCGAACTCGCTCGGCCAACTCAGCGCAGCCGCCGTAACGGCTGGCGCAAACAAGGTTATCGGCCGCGGAAAGCAAACCATCGGCTCCGTCATCGATGCTGCGAAAATTGCGCTCGGCATGGACGGACTCGGAGACGCGGTCGGTGCGGATGTCTTCAGCCCGGATGCTGGATGGATGGCCTCGATCGCCACTTCCAGCATGGAGAGCATCAATCAAATGCGGCACTGCATACCCGGTCTCGTATCGACGCCGCCGGAGCTTTCAGCGCTGAGGTCGCTGTGGACGATCTTGCATGGCTTCTCCGAGCGCGCCCACTTTCTGGGAAACAAGCGATTGACGCAGTTTTGCTCGGCTTTCGAGCTGCTGCTGGCTGATTTGAACGGAATGCCCGAGCAATTGAATTCGTCCACGGTGCGGACGGTCGGGCAGTCGATCGATTTTCTCGCGGTGCTCGCCGACGACAAGACGTTTAAGCCCGCCTTCCAACTCGACGTTTCGAAGATTCTTCTCGTAGATGACGAAGAAACAGCGCTCCAGTTTATCGGCGCAGCGATGCAATTGGTGGGCTTGAAAAGTGAGACGGCTTCTTCGCCGACGACGGCCATGGAAAAGCTGAAAGGGTTCAAGGCGGACATGATTTTCCTCGATGTGGGGCTGCCGGAGATGAGTGGATTTGAGCTCTGCCAAAAGATCCGAATGCTGGAAGAACACCAAAAGACTCCGATTGTTTTCCTGACCGGCATGGCGACTTTTCAGAACAAGGCGCAGGCAAGCTTGAGCGGAGGAAACGATTTCGTCGGCAAGCCGTTCAATTTACCCGAACTCGGCGTGAAGGCGCTGATGTGGCTGTTCCGCGGGCAGCTCGAACTCGTTTAGTCAAAACACCGGTTGAAAGTTTGCGATCGTTGCGGCAGCGTCGCGGGAGATGCAGATTTGCCCTATTGAGCCCCTTGAATCCCGAATCGCCCCGGCGACCGTCCTGACCAGTGCCGTTTTTACCAGCGAGAGCACGGTCATTTCCGGCACGTATGATGGCGGTGTGGATGGAACGATTGAGATCTTTGTAAAGCCGATTGGCGGAAGCCCGACTTCGATCGGGACGCTCGGATATTTTGCGGCTGACGGCCCCGCGTTTACGGCGAATGCGCCTGTCCTTCCCGTGGGTTCGTCGATTTCCGCGGTGGTCACGCCGAACGGTGGAGTCCCGGATGCTTTCGCCAACCCTATTGGCGCGACTCGCGGCATCTGGGTGGACGATATTTACGTTCTGGAAGGCGGTAATTCCCATGCGGCGAATTTCACCATCCGGCTGAGTCTCGCGTCCGCTTCGCCGGTCTCCGTGCAATACGCGACGATTGGCGATAGCGCTGTCGCCGAGCAGGACTTCACGGCTGCGAACGGATTCGTGACTTTTGCGCCGGGGGAAACTTCCAAGATGGTGCCGGTGACAATTCTCGGCGATGCGGTGAAAGAGGCCGGCGGCGAGTTGTTTGGCCTGAGGCTTTCCGGTGCGGTGGGGGCGGTGATTGCGGATGATCTCGCGGTGGCGACGATTGTGGACGACGACGCGTCCAGCGGGGCCGCGATTGGTGTGTATCTCGTTCCGATTTCCGTCTCGGAGGCCAATGCGACTGCGACTGTGGAATTGCGCCTTACTCGGGCGGCGGGAGCGGCGGTGAGCGTGGCATTCGATACCGCCGACGGCGCGCTTTCGGCGGCAATCAACGGCTCGGATTATTCGGCGACTTCGGGAACAGTCACGTTCCCTGCCGGGCAGACGACCAGGACGATCACCATTCCGATTCTTGGCGACTCGATTGCCGAAGGACGCGAGCATTTTCGAGTGGCTCTCAGCGCGCCGTCGAGCGGGCTGGAAATACTGACACCGGTCGGCGATGTCACGATTCTCGACGATGATGTGGAGGCGGGGCCGGTAGTGACGATTGCAGACGTTAGCGTTGCCGAGGGAACATCGAACTCTCCGACGGCATTCACTTTCACGGTCACACTGAGCAGCCCTGCTACGGAGCAGGTGACGCTCCGCGTGGCGACGGGAGAGGGCACGGCGAAACTCACGGACTTTCAAGGCGGCACAGGGACACTTACGATCGATGTCGGCGAGAGTTCCGGCAGCATCGACGTGCCCGTTCGCGCGGACGATTTCTTCGAAACGAATGAGTCGTTCTTCTTTGCGATCGATCAAATCCTGGGCGCGGTGCCGGGCGACACGTTCGCGGTAGCGACGATCAACAATGACGACTCCGGGTTGCCCGTGATCGAGATTTCCGATGCGGCGGTGACGGAGACGGACGCGGCTGGAGTCTCCGCAGTTTTCACCGTCACGCTGTCCGTCGCGGCTGCGACGAATGTCACCGTGAATATCGCCACGGGGCTCGGTTCAGCGCTGCCCGGGATTGATTATGGAGCGGCCAGCGGCACGCTTACTTTCCTGCCGGGCGAGACGGTGAAGAACCTGTCGATTGCCATCGGCGGCGACCTTGCTTACGAGACGACGGAAGTGTTCGGCGTGAATCTCACGAACGCCGTCGGCGCTACCATCGGAGACAATCTCGGCGTCGGAACCATCTTCGACAATGACCCCGTCAACACCACCGTCCCGCAGTTGCGAATCCTCGACCGGCAAGTCATCGAAGGCACGGGTGCCAACTCCGCATCCTCGGTTGTCATTGCATTGGATCACGCCGCGCCCGCGCCGATCACGGTGGAACTCCGCTATCGCGATGGCACGGCGGTCATCGGCTCCGACATCCTCTCCCCAACCTTCACCATCACCATCCCCGTCGGGGCCGATTCGGGCAGCTCCACGTTTACCGTCGCGGCGGATTTCGCGTTGGAAACGAACGAGTATTTCTACGTCGATGTGCTCTCCGCGACGGCCTCTACCATCACGGATAATCGCGCTGTCGTCACCATCGTGAACGACGACGCCGGACCGGAAATCAGCGAGGACCAAAAGACCGCAAAATGGCGCGACGTGGACGGCGACCTCATCACACTCACCGCGAGCAAAGGCATCCTCACCACGGCCAACTTCGCGATGGTGCCGGTGAATGGCGGGCTGATTCTCGGCGCGCTTCTTTTGCAAGACACAGCGGCTTCAGGCATGTCCGTTTCCATCAGTGCGAAAGGCCCCGGCAACAGCATCAACATGGGCGCGATCCTCGCGGGCGGCGTGGACCTCGGCTCCATAAAAGTGCAGGGCGATATCTCGCGCATCGTCGCGGGCAGCGGAGGGAATGCGACCGCTGTGGCGAAGCTCGACATCGCATCCATCGGCGCGAACGGCTCCGCCAACGACATCGAGGGCAGCCGCCTTTCCGAGATCGCCGGACGGCTCGGCAGCGTCTTCATTCGCGGCAACATGGGCGACGCGGTGATGATGATTGATTCCGGAATCGCGCCGAGTCTCGGCAGCCTCAAAGTGGGCGGGAAATTGCAAGGCGGGACCAGCGACGCATCGGGATATTTGTTCGCCACGGGCGACATAGGCAGCATCGACATTCGCGGCGGCATCGTTGGCGGCGCGGGCTTTTACAGCGGTGCGATCCAGACGCTCGGCAACATCGGGAAAGTGAACATCGGTGCGGATATCAAAGGCGGCGCGGGCGTTCGCAGCGGCGCAATTTTCGCGCACGGCTTCCACCCGACGAGCGCGCCGGGAATCGGCAGCATCGCAATCAAGGGCAGCCTCGTCGGCGGCACGGGCACAGGCGCGGGAGCCATCTACAGCTTCGGCGTGATCGGCTCCATGAAGGTCGGCACCGACATCGCGGGCGCATTCATCGCGTCGGGCGGCATCAAGCAGCTCGCCGTGGGGCGCAGCGTGCTGGGCACGCAGATCATTTCCGGCATCACGATTGCAGGCACCGGCTTTGCGAACACGACCACTTCGTCTGCTCCGGTGGCGCACGCGACCGCGGGATTCGGGAAAATCACCGTCGGCGGAAACTGGTCCGCCAGCTCGCTCGTCGCTGACATTTCGCCGGGGCTCGACGGGTTCTACGGGACGGGCGACGACGCCTCGCTTTACGCCAACACCGTCGCCGCTATTCAGTCCGTGAAAATCAAAGGAACCATCAGCGGCACCACCACCTCCGGCGATTCGTTCGGCTTCCTCGCGCGCACCATCGTCGCCTTCCGCGCGGCGAATGCCATGCCTTTGCTGAATCTCGCCACCGTCGATGGTCAGATCGTTCCCGGCACGAATGACGTCGCCATCCGCGAGATCATTCCAGTGGGTTAGACCCGAGATCCCCGCTTGCCGCGCGCGTCCCCGCTGATCCATGCTCCGGCAATGCACAACGTCTCACTCGATGCCGTCGCCTCTTTGCTCCACGCTGACCACGGCGACCCGTTCTCGCTTCTCGGGCGGCACGGCGACGAAGTCCGCGTCTTCCGGCCCGATGCGCGCGAATGCACCGTGCTCCTCGGCGGACGCGAGTTTCCCGCCGAGCGAATCGACGCCGCTGGGTTCTTCCTCGCCACCGTAAAAGGCGACGGCATGCACCGTCTCCGCTACACCGCGCACAACGGCCACGTATGGGAAGACTACGATCCCTACTTCTTCCCCACGCTCCTCGGAGACCTCGACCAGCACTTGTTCGCCGAGGGCAACCACCTCGAACTCTGGCACCGGCTCGGCGCGCATATTGAGGAACACAACGGCGTCTGCGGCACCGTCTTCCGCGTCTGGGCGCCCAATGCCCGCCGCGTCAGCATCGTCGGCGATTGGAACGGCTGGGACGGCCGCGTCCACCCCATGCGCAAACTCATCCCGCTCGGCGTTTGGGAGATCTTCATCCCCGGCGTCGCGGAGCAGGCGCACTACAAGATCGAACTCCTCGGCGGCGACGGATTCCTGCACGTAAAAAGCGACCCCTTCGCCTTCTTCTCGCAACACGGCACCGAGACAGCATCACTCGTCTGGGACCTCGGGCACTTCCAGTGGAGCGACAGCGCGTGGATGGAAAAACGCCCCCTCACCAACTGGCAGCGCGAGCCCGTCAGCATCTACGAAGTCCACCCCGGCTCATGGCGGCGGCGCGACGGAGTCGGCCTCTTCACATGGCGCGAGCTTGCCGACCAGCTCCTCGATTACGTCGCCGGGATGCGCTACACCCACATCGAGCTCATGGGCGTCGCCGAGTATCCCTTCGAGGGCTCCTGGGGCTACCAAGTCTGCGGATATTTCGCCCCCACCTCCCGCCACGGCTCGCCCGACGACTTCCGCTACTTCGTAAACCGCGCGCACGAGCTCGGCATCGGCATCATCCTCGATTGGGTCCCCGGCCACTTCCCCAAGGACTCCCACGGCCTCGCGCGGTTCGACGGCACCTCGCTCTACGAACACGCCGACCCGCGCCAGGGCGAGCACCAGGACTGGGGCACCCTCATCCCCAACTACGGCCGCAACGAAGTCCGCAACTTCTTCGTCGCAAACGCACTCTTCTGGCTCGCCGAGTATCACATCGACGGCCTCCGCGTCGATGCCGTCGCCTCCATGCTCTACCTCGACTACTCCCGCAACGCCGACGAGTGGCTCCCCAACGCATTCGGCGGACGCGAGAATCTCGAAGCCATCCACTTTTTAAAAACCGCCAACGAAGCCTGCTACGCCCGCCACCCCGGCATCATGATGATCGCCGAAGAAAGCACCGCATGGCCCGGAGTCTCGCGCCCCACCTTCGACGGCGGCCTCGGCTTCGGGCTAAAATGGAACATGGGCTGGATGCACGACACCCTCGCCTACATGGAGCTCGACCCCGTCTATCGCCGCTACCACCACGGCCAGGCCACCTTCTCACTCGTCTATGCCTTCCACGAACACTTCATCCTCGTCCTCAGCCACGACGAAGTCGTCCACGGAAAAGGCTCCCTCATCAACAAAATGCCCGGCGACCCGTGGCAACAATTTGCCAACCTCCGCCTCCTCTACGCATGGATGTGGATGCACCCCGGCAAAAAGCTCCTCTTCATGGGCTGCGAATGGGGCCAGCGCGCCGAATGGAGCCACGAGCGCTCACTCGACTGGCATCTTTTAGAAAACGACCACCACCGCGGACTGCGCGACCTCATCCAGCAGCTCAACACACTCTACCGCACCGAAAACGCCCTCTTCGACCAGGACGACGACGGCGCAACTTTCGAGTGGATCGAGCTTGGCGACGCCGATAACAGCACCCTCTCCTTCCTCCGCCGCGCCCGCGACGGCAGCGCCCTCCTCTGCGTCCTAAACGCCACCCCATGCCCCCGCGAAAACTACCGCCTCGGCGTTCCCCACCCCGGCCTGTGGCAAGAAATCCTCAACACCGACAGCGCAGACTTCGGCGGCGGCGACATCCGCAACATCGGCGGCGCCCAAAGCACCGAGCAACCGTGGATGGGCCGCCCCCACTCCATCATCCTCACCCTCCCGCCCCTCGCCGTCATCGTCCTCAAAGCCTAGACAGATTGACAGACGGATAAATCATACGGCCAGCGGGCAACGGAAAACGCCCATCGTGCCCGCTCTTTCCTCTCACCACACGAACCCGCGTAAAGGAGCGGCGAATTTATTCGCGGTCTTCGATTGCGCGAAGCGCCTGATCCCTTCCGCGTGCCACGCCATTGGATCTGCGCTTCGCGTGTGCAGGTCGGCGAATGAATTCGCCGCTCCTTTACGTCTCCCGTGCCCTCGGCGATCCACCGGATGGGCACGAACAAACCGATTGCCCGGAACGCGGCGGGCGTAATAGGGTTTCCTCCGGCCAAACACTACAACCCACCATGACCACCACCTCACCGCCGCGCCGCAACTGGCACTTCACCCGCTGGCTCATCGTCTTCATCGTCGCCATGTTTGGCTGGAGCGGCTGGCGGGCTTATGCATTTCGCTCCGCGCTCGCGGAGGCACGGGCGCTGGGGTGGGAGTGGTATTACGTCGACCCGTCCGAAAGGATTCGGGCGTACTGGAAGGAGGCTTTTAAGAAGGAGACGTGGCTGAATAGCGTGAGTTACGTGAGCATCCCGACGACCGAAGAGTTTGAGCAGCACCTCGCCATCGCCTATAGGCTAAATCCCAAGGTGTTGGCCATTTCAAGCGCAGCCACGTGGCGCGACCTCTCCCTGCTCAAACCTCTCACCCGGCTGCAAGATGTCGTGCTCCACGACTGCACGGGACTGAAGAATGTGGATGCGCTCAAGAACCTCTCTGCTCTGCAACAGGTCTTGCTTTTCGACTGCATAGGGCTGACGAATGTGGACGCTCTCACGAACCTCCCCGCTCTAGAAACGGTCGTTCTCGGCGGCTGCCCAGGGCTGAAGAATTTGGATGCGCTCAAGAACCTCTCCGCTCTGCAATCCGTAGAGCTGAACAACTGCACGGGGCTCACGAACGTGGATGCGCTCAAGAACCTCTCCGCTCTGAAAAAGGTCATCCTCTTCGGCTGCACAGGGCTCACCAGTGTGGACGGCCTCAAGAACCTCTCCGCTTTACATGAGGTCGTGCTCATCGGCAGCACAGGTCTCACGCCGGAAACCGTCGCGGCGCTGAAAGCCGCCCTCCCGAACACACAAATCATCGATCCATGAAAACTCTGGAACAAACTCACTACGCGATCACGCGTAAGGGCGCGGCGGGTTTGTTCGGCGGCTCTTATTGGGGGTGGGGGGTGTTTGTTGGGCTCGGGGACGGCTCCAAGGAGGGGGGCTGTCTCGGGTCGGTGAGGCGCGATGCGTTTGCCATCGGCTGCTGCGTCTGCGGGCGCCGCTGCGTGGTCCAGAGGGGCGGGGTGGGCCTCTTCCTTGGGCAATACGGATACTCTCCTCTTCCGAACGAACTCGCGTTGTTTTATCGGAGTGTCGCCGTGCGGGCGCGTTTTGACGGTTTTGTGCTCTGCAACGCCCAAATGAGGCCCTGTAATACCGGCTTGAGGCATTGCATCGTCTTTTGGCCTCAATGCAAGACCGGTGCGACGATGTGCAGCTTTTGCAGGGGGCAATAAAGTTCTTGCAATGGGTGTAAAAGACGATACAGAGGCATGGAAAGACGCTGCACCGTCTGAGAAAGCCGTTGCAGCGCATATTTTAGATAAATGCCTTCCGAAAATGTCATCCGCTGGGGAACTCCGGGCCTTAAATGGGACTCGGGGCTTCGTTGGGGACAGACGATCCAAGGCACCGATAACCTTTCACAGCCGCCGCAAACACCAACCAACACATCACACACGACCATGGAATTCTGGGAAATCACGAAAGACCGCTCACAAAAGACCCTCGTGGTCTGGGAACAACACGTCCCGACGCTGAATATCGGCACAGCCACATCCACAACGCTCGATGCGTTCATTACCGGATTTGACCCGCTGGTGGCGGCGCGCATCGATGCGCAGGATACGTTCGATGGGGCGTTTCGCGCTGTGCAGAACTCGCTTGCTATTATGCGCGTGTTAGGCACGAAGGTCCCGCAGATTATCGAAGGTCAGCTCGATGAGAATAAGTCCATCGTGAGCGACGTGAAAGACCTCTATGCAAACTCGCCACGCACGGAATCGACCATTTTAAAGCGCCTCCGCGAGCTTCTGCCCGTCTGGGTGCGCGCGAATACGGCCCTTGCGGCGCTGACGCCCGCGCAGCCACCTATCGTCCGCGTCGTCGGCGGCATCGCATTTACCGCCGCGACCGCAAAGACTCTGTACGATGGCTATACCGACCTCGTCGGCACCCGTGGCGAGAAATCCGGACTGCTCGAAAATGCAAAAGAAGCCCTCGAAGTCCACGACGCCGCCGCGGACGACCTCAACAAACGCTGGTATAAAGTGGTAAAAGCCACCGCAGACGAGGGCACCGCGCTCGCAAACGCCCTGGAATCCATCCCGACCGAAGAAGGCACGCCTGCACCGGTGATTGTGGACATCAACAGCGTCGCCCAAGGCGGGGAAGAGGGCATGGAAGCCCTGATCGATTGGGCCCCCGGCGGCGGCGACCACGCCACGACCTCGAACCTGCGCTGGAAAGTGGAGGGAGTGGACGCAGACTTTACAAACAGCGTGCCCTTTAACCGCGCCGGCAACACCATCGGCCCATTCCTAG
>JAYUSJ010000255.1:0-4539 GCA_043755735.1 Verrucomicrobiaceae bacterium
GTGATGCATCACCACCAGCCAGCCATCCCAGTGCTTCCGGGCGGCAAAAAGCGAAAGGCTCAACTGCTCCAGGCTGCCCGTCCCCGTATTCACAAAAACCACCCCGCGTTTTCCATCGCCCTCATTCACATGCGGGACCACGCAACGCTCGCGGTGGAAAGTCTTCCACCACTGCCCGTCCTCCACCCGCTCCGGCGTCCCCAGCAGCAGCGCAATCGTGTAAGTCGCATCCGGCCAATGCGGCAGCCCATAGATGTCCCCGCAAATCGTCCCGCCCTCCCGCATCTTCGGCAGCCAGTGCGGAAGCGCCCGGCACAACCACTCCGGCGCGACCTCGCCGGGGATGTAGAGCAAATCCAACGAGCCATCCGCAATGAGCGCAACATTATCCACCGAATGCACCCCGAGATTCCGCAACCGCCCATCGCCCGCCGTCTGCTCATCGAAGTGCCGGCGAAGCACCGACCGCTCCCCCTCAATCATCGTGCTCCCACTCGGAACATGGACGCAAAAGTGATCCACGAGATACACCATCGCGCAATCACGCGTCACCTCCTGCCAACGACCACCGGGGAAGTAGCCGATGACAGCCGCCTGTCGTAGCTGCGACGCCCCGTCGCAGGAAGTATCGGCGACGCCCTCGTCGCCGTCTCCCGTACACTGCGACGAGGCGTCGCAGCTACGCCCGCGCATCTCAAATCTCCCCGTCACCCGCCCGCCCCAATTCGGCCCATAAATCCCCAAATGAATCGCTGTAAACGGCAACACACGCCGCTTCGATGGCAGAAAGCTCGTCGTAAAAAGGAAGTCATCATGCGCCGATCCCTCCTTCCCCGTCCGCACCGGATACCGATTTGGCAGAGCATCCAGCGCGAACAGATTAAAATACCCGATCGCCTGCGAATTCCGCGCCACCAGCCGGTCCCACGGCTCACACTCCCGCAGCATCTCGAATTGCTCCCGAGTCTCGCACACCTTCCGTCCGCCCATCGCATAAAGGCATCCGCTCTCCAGCGGCATCGCCCGCACCCGCTCGCCGAAGTAGCGGGGAAGGAGAACATCCGCATCCAAGACCACGCACCAAGTCTGTCGTAGCTGCGACGCCTCGTCGCAGAAAGTGCCCGCGACGCCCCCGTCGCGAACGTCCACTTGCGGCGGGGCGCCGCTCGCACCACCTGCGACGAGGGCGTCGCAGCTACGTCGCATCACATGCTCAATCCCCTCGTTCAGCACCGGCCCCTTATTATCCACCGCATGGAAATCCTTCCCATCCGCCTGCAACAGCGCGCTGTCGATACACTCGATCCCATACTTTGCACAAAGTTCATGCGTCGCCCGGTCGAGCGGCACCGTCACCACCACCCACCGGTCAAAGTGAACCCGATTCTCCACCACGCATTCGAGGTAATCCGAGTAATTGATACAAATCGTGACAGCGACGAGCGTCATCGGTGCGCCCTTCCGTCGTGGCTCACGCAGCCCCCTGCGTGAAACCCAAAACGCGCAGCGCCAATCTCCCGGCACACCCGCACAATTACTCTGCGCTTCGCGAATGAATGATTCACGCAGAGGGCTGCGTGAGGCACGGCCCGCCCAGCCATTCCAGCAACCAGTCCCGATTCATCGGGACATCCCGTATCCCGCATCGCGCATCGCGCATCCCGTGCGCTACCAACCATAAATGTATCGCTCATCATTCGGCACCCGCAAATCAATGCCCCACCACCACGGGTCCGTAATCAAATCCGCAGGCTCCGGGTGCGACCAGATGCCCCGGTTGATCGGCGGGAAATAAATCTCCCGCGCCGCCCCCAAAAACGCCGCCCACCACTGAAACGCACTCTGCCCAATCGCCACCTTCTGAAACGAATGAATCAACCGAAAATCCTCCATCCCCCCTCGACAATGCACCACCCCACCCAAATCGATCAACCGCGTCAACATCGGGTCACCCGGGTCATCCACCAGCCAGTGCAAGTCCGTATGGTCCACCTTCCCCACCAACCGCCGAACCTCCCCATCCGTCAACCGACTCGCCGCCCGCAACACCGCATCTTCCCGCCTCGCCACAAAATCATCCGCATCAATCTTCGACCCCTTGTCCGCCATATGCCCGCCGCAACTGATACAGATCAAAAGCTCCCCCTCGGTCCGCACCGCAGCCGCATCCTCCAATTTGAACCAAGAGCTCTGAATCTCCCCGTGAAACTCCGAAATCAAATCAAACCGTTGAAACGGCCCGCAAAGGGAAATTACACCTACAGAACGTGAACCAAATTCCGTCGCTTCTATCTTTCTTCCACTGTGAGACTCAAATGGCCACTGTTGCGCCCATGTTACCCGTGGCGATAGATCCCGCCGCCGTCCGCGAAAGCAGCACTCTTCGAAAACTCGCGAATCCGATTGCCCCATCCCGAGCCTTACAGCCAATGTGTGTTCAAAGACATACTGCGACAGCAGGGAACCAATGCGATGAATCCGTTGAAATGTAATCATTATTAGAGGTTAGCCTCGAATCAGCACCTTAATCAATTAAGCGAAGATTTAAAACCCTGCCCTCATCTTGACTTTCATTTTCCGAGAACTCAGGCGCATCTATTTGATAATATCCAGAGCACGCTTTCGAATTTCATCATTCGCAATCTGTTGAGCAACCTTTCTGGCCAGTTCCGGATCAGATTTTTTCATCATATAGCTGAGCTGAGTTAAAGCAGTATCCTTTTTATTTGACCGAGGAAGTTGATTGACCCACTCGGAAAGCGCCTCAGAGTCGGTTTTATACCACTTTGAGACCAGCCCCTTTACGACGTAATCTTCATGGTCAGGACTGACTCCGTTTGCAAATGCGACCGCGGCCGTCGGATCTTCGATAAGCAAACGTCCCACGTATTCAGATAGAACCCGACCTCTCGCCTGATTATCTTTCCACGAACTTGTAATTGAAATAACTTCGCTTCCTTTCGCAATTGAAAGCTTCGCGACTGCTCCGGCTAACATCTCTGCTTTTTCAACCTCTCCAATGCCCGAATCTTGAGCAATTTCAAGTACTCGATTCGGTTCATTTTTCCCAACCAATGCCCCAAGTGCACCAAAAGCCTTACTCCGGATACTTGGGTTTTGACTACTCTTAGCCAACTGAAACAATCCCTCAATACTTGCCTCGCGATTTAAAGTCATGTAAAGCCCACTCTCTGCGGCAAAGCGATCCTCAGCAAGAGGGAGACTAGCCACCCAGTCAGTAAGGTCAACTATCGGCCCTTTGTAGTTATTTACGACGCGAGAAATCACTTCAGTTCGTTGTTGTCCAAATGGCAACCTTTCCACCAAAGCCGGGACTTCAATAAATCTACCAATCGTCGCGAGTCGAATAGCACATCCCGCTACCAATGATGATTTTAGGGGGCCAGGCGGAAGTCCTTCGATATACGCCATCAATTTCCCGCTTTGTCGCTCCGCCCAATAAGCAGCAACACTTGTTGCGATACCTATCCTGTCATCAGGGGCAGATACAATAAATTCGACATATTGTAGATTTGATAGATCTTGATTACAAAGCTCTTTTACAAGTAGATTTCTAAGCAGCCTACGGTTTTCTCCTTGATTTTCCGCATCGATTTGTTTTACCGCTGTGCGGACATCGCGTCGAGCAATGTCCAAGATTTCCCGAGACAACGACAACTGACCATTCGCAGACTTTAACTCTTCAGTGGGAGCTCTCACTTCAGCCACAGATTCTCGATGCAGAAGTGGACCGATAGCATCTGATTTTTCAGTGTGGCCACTATCCTTGGAAGTGCCCTCCTGCAAAAACCGCCAGCAGAAGCCAACAATAATAGCGAGCAATCCACATCCTAAGAACAGTCCAATTTTTTTAAACGTCATCATAAATTCAATCTACTATAAAATTACGAACCTCCAAATTGAATTTCTCATAGACCCGACGGTTTATGGCTTATCACCGTCAATAAGTGCAAAGTTCACACCGACACCTAAATTTTGAACCTGAGGATATTCAATGATGGTAGTCACATCGGGAGCCAACCCGATTGAACCATCGTCATTCGTAACGGTAGCGGGAGCAGTTACTGGGAGAAACCAAGGCCCGGGAACATCCATCCACGGGCGGCCGAAGTCAATTTCCGCCTGGTTGGTCTGTGGCATCTTCAGCTTTGGGGTGCATTCGACCCGGAAGTTGACAGATTTTCCACCCTCTCCCGGCGACTTGGTGACTGAAACATTTAATTCCAACGCCCAAGTTCCACCGAATGTTGCAAGTTGGGAAATATAGTCTCCATTGGACTCCGTTGCTTGCTGAATATTTGACGTTCCATCTAATGTGTGCGCGCCCGGGTCTCCGCCGTTTTGGACTTCATGAGTTTCCAGTTCAATATCAACGGTCTCCGACGTGTATGCCAACTGTGGATTTCCGGTGCCTTGCTTTAGAAAAACGAATACCTGTACGGTGACGCCAAATTCATTATGTATTAAATGCCACTCTTTATCTCGCTCAAAGAAAGTGGCTCCCAGCGTTTCGGGAGA
>JAYUSJ010000256.1:0-14815 GCA_043755735.1 Verrucomicrobiaceae bacterium
CATCCCTTCATCCTCCCATTTCGGAAGGTTTTTCGGGACCAATGTGTTACCCATGTCCTGAACCACTTGTGTTACCTATGTCCTGAACCCGCACCGGAAAGCACGCTTGCGACCAGTCACCACTCACGAGTCACAAGTCACCGCCGGATTGCTCAAGAGGTTGCCATCACCTCACGACTGAAAAGCATTAGCGCGATCGCGGAGCCATGCCCCGTGGCGTGATCGCAAGGTTCTCGGCGGGCAGCGGGGCTCCGCTGGCGATCCATTTTTGCAGCGACTGGAGTTCCCTTTTCGAGATTGCGTGGCCGGTCGGTGGCATTGCGCCGGCCTCATTGTCGGAGAGCGTCACGACTTGGTAGAAGCGACTGCTTTCCGGCTTGCCGGGCACGATGAATTTGCCCTGGCCAATGAGCGCGCTGAGAGCCTTTGTGTCCGTCAGTGCGGGCATGGTCGGGAGACGTTGCTCGCCGTGGCAGTGGGCGCAGTTGGTCTCCAGCAATGGCAGGACGCCTTTGAACGTCGCCTGCTGTGCTGCGGAGGGTGGCGCGACCGGTGGCGGCGCTGTCGTACACGAAGTGGCGAGGACGAGCAGCGCCGCACCGAGCGGGAGCAGGACGGGAATTTGGGTTTGCTTCATGGTTCGCGATAGTGCCGGGTTTGAGGCCTTCGGCAATCCCACGATTAGAATTGTTCCAGCAGATACTTGATCAGGTCCGTGGAGGTGATCATCCCGACCAGCTTGCGTCCTTGAACGACGGGCAGGGAATGGAAGTCGCCTTCAGCGAGGATCTCGGCAGCTTCGCGGATCTTGCCGTCTTGAGGAATGGTGAAAGGCTCTTTTTTCATGACGTCTTCGATTTTCATCGAGTGGTCGAGCGCGGCGTCCACAGCCCGCACGTCGGCATTAAATGCGTCGCCAAAGCTCAGGCGGAGGATGTCGGACCAACTGATAATGCCGACGAGGTTTTCGCCGCTGACGACCGGGACGTGATGGACTCCCGTCTCTTGCATCAGCTTGCGGACTTTGGATATCGGGTCGCCGTGGTGAACGGTGACGAGGTTGGTGCTCATGATGTGGGATACAGGTTCGTTGCGTTTCATATTTGAATGCCCATGATGACCGGCGGGCGTCGGGTGTGCTTTGCATGGCTTGGCGGAGTGCAACCGTGTGTTGTCCGGAGAGAGGTCGGATTTTGCATGGTGAAATGCGGGACTTTTTCTTTGGGTGCGGGATTCTTGGCAGATGGGCCGTTTTTTGCTATTTCACCAGGCATCATAAACGCCCAATCACTTATCTATGGCTGACGAACTTTCCGCCCATCCGATTCTATCCCGAATCCGGGAGCTGCGGGCTTCCGTGCAGCGCTTTGCATTTTTGCTTCGCTCCCGTGGCGTGGAGACGCAGTCTTTCATCACGACTTGCGATGAGCTTGAGGCCGCACTGCAAAAGGGAGCGGCATCGGAAGAAATGCCGCGGTTGCTGTCGAGCTTCACGGCGTTTGGCGAAAAGCTTGAGGCGCTCGCAGACTGGCCGCCGAAGGATCCGGAGCGTGTGGCGGCGGAGATGCTCTCGGGGATGCTGCTCACACTGGAGGACACCGTGGAGGTCTTTCATAAATTGGGCGGCCCGTCGGAGCTGAAGGTGGCTGCAGAACTCCAGCATACCCTGACGCGAATCCACACCCGCATCCGGCAGGGTGAGATGCCAACCGATGAATTGCAGGACTTCTTGCTCACCGTCACCGCGCAGAATGCGGAGGTTCGGCGAAGGCTCCTTTTTCGCACCGCTGCGCTGGCGATCTATTGGGAGAATGCGCCGCAACCGAAGTGGGATGAGCTTCCCGATGAAGCGCTGGATGGGATCTTCCGGCTGGTGCTCCAATGGCAGGAGACGGAGCGGGATCGTATTTTGGGAAATCTGCCGATCGAAGACCGCAGGAGGCTGGAGGAAATGGAGACTTTCAACGCCGAGCAGTGGGCCATGCCGCACGTGTTTGAGCCGTAGCGCTTGGCAGTGGGGCGGAAAGCGGGTAGAGCTGCGGTTGTGCGCGCCGACATCGAAGATTTCATCATGTACCTTGCGACCGAGCGGGGACTGTCGGACAACTACCAACTTTCCACGCGTCGTTCGCTGGAGACCTTTTGCCAGTGGGCGGAAACGACCCGGCAGATTTCCGAGTCCCGCGTCGTCACGCTCGGCGAACTTCAGGAGTTCCTTGCGCACCGGAAGCGCGCGGGGCTTGCGGCGGCCAGTATCAAACTGGAGGTCGTCGCGCTGAAAATATTCTTTCGCTGGCTCGCTGCGCGGGCGCGAATCCCTCGCGATCCGGCGGAAGTGTTGCCGCTTCCGCGCATCGAGCGATTTCTCCCCGAGACTCTCAACGAAGCGGAGGTCGAGCGCCTCATTGATTCGCCGGACATCACGCAGCCGCTCGGGCTTCGCGACAAGGCGATGCTGGAGCTGCTGTATTCCAGCGGACTGCGGGCCGGGGAACTTGTCGGCGCGCGGCTGGAGAATCTTGATTTGGATCACCGCATCATTCGCGTGACGGGAAAGGGGAACAAGACGCGACTCGTCCCGATCGGAGGCAAGGCGATTGAAGCGATTCGCTCGTATTTGGAAAAAGAACGGCCGGAGCTCGTGACGAAGCGAACCGGCAGCCATGTATTCCTGACGCATCACGGCAAAGGGATGACACCGGTGCGACTTTGGCAGATCGTGAAAGGGCACGCGGGCCGGGCGGGGCTCGAGCAAAACGTGTATCCGCATTTGATGCGCCATAGTTTCGCCACCCACCTGCTCACCGGCGGTGCGGACTTGCGAATCATCCAGGAATTGCTCGGGCACGCTGACATTTCCACGACCGAGATTTATACGCACGTGGAGCATTCGCGGCTGAAAGCGGTGCATCGGAAATTTCACCCGCGCGGTTGAGCAGATGCGGGCTAATGGGAGGAAGGGCGTGCGGTTTTCCTGCCGAACCTACGACCGCATTTTCATCCTCGCATTTGTATCCACTGCGCCTGCCCAGGAACAAAGGCCCGCACCGGAGTCCAAGAAAATCGCCCCGAATATCGAGCTGTCCGACGGCGACACATTTGTGTTCCTGTGGGGCAGACGGTGATGGCGGTCGCGATGATCAAAGACATGGTGCAGAAATCGCCGGTATCCGCGGTCATCGTGAACAAAGTGGATGGCAAAATCGATGCGAAAGCGGTGAATGAAAAAGTGACGGATCTGGGCGAGGCTAAAAAGCTGGAAGACCAGATTTATCAGGCGAACCAGCCCGTCGCGCACAAGCATGAATTCGTGAAGCTCTAGCAGACGCGCATTTTCTTGATAAAAAAGCGTCGCCGGATTTTCTAAATGTGCTTTATTCAGATGACCATGAACAATTTTGCCAAATCCAGGCGCCATCTCGCCGGCGTCCTCCTTCCAGCCATCGTCTTCGTTTCGGGTGCCGCGTGGGCTGGGACCGTTTACACGATTCTTGATGGCGGGGTGCCCCGGCAGTTTGAAATCGCAGACGACGAAGTCGCAGTGTCCCGCAATGGGGCCGGCCTGGCTAAGGATGTGAAATCGAGCATGGCCGACGCCGTGGTGGTGAAGGATTTCGGCAACCGCGTGATCGTCCGGTTTCCAAGGACTGACTGGAAAAAGGCCGTCGGCCCGCGGGCGTTTGGCGGTGCTGCATTCGAGCCGGTTGCATACGAGCAGGGGCAGGCGCGGAAGGATGCGGGTCGTCGCATCATCACTGCGCAAGTTCTCGCCTCCGGAGCAAACGTGGCGGACCTGGTGCGGATTTCCGGCGCTGCGGATTCCAAAGCGACGAGCGTCGATGGATACTTCATGCTGAGTTTCCCAAGTGCTTCCGACGCCCTCGCGGGAACTGAAAAGCTACGGAAAGATGGATTGAAGGCGGAGCCGCAATTGCGCAAGCAGGCGAACAAACGCGCGGTCCCGAACGACCCTTTCTTTGCCGAACAATGGCACCTCCAGAACACCGGGCAGGGCAACGGCATCCCCGGGACGGATATTAATCCATTGCTTGCGTGGGATACTTACAAAGGAGCGGGTGTCACGCTGACTATCGTGGACGATGGTCTGGAACTGGCACACTCGGACTTGGTGGGCAACGTACTGCCACAGGGAATCAATGGACCGCATCATGATTTCAACGGCGGCGATGATGACCCTTCGCCGGGCTTTGGTGATGCGCACGGGACTGCATGTGCAGGCGTTGCGGCGGCGCGGGGAGATAACGGCCTGGGAGTTTCGGGCGGTGGCCCTCAAGCGAATCTCTTGGGACTGCGTCTTATATCGGGACCATTTACCGACGCGGACGAGAATGCTGCATTCACATGGTCGGGAGGCGGTGTGCCTACCGTGATCGACATCTCATCCAATAGCTGGGGGCCATTTGATGATGTGCGGCTGGAGGGGCCGGGGATTCTGGCGCTCGATGGATTGAGGACTTCAGTCACAACAGGGCGCGGGGGCAATGGCGTTGTCTTCTGTTGGGCGGGTGGAAATGGTCGCGGAAACGATGATAACGTCAACATGGACGGCTATGCGAACTCGCGGTATGTAGTGTCGGTCGGAGCCGTCGGTAATGACGCCAAGCAGTCTTTCTACAGCGAGAGCGGCTCGCCATTGCTTGTCTGCGCACCATCGAACGGCGGACCACTCGGCATTTTCACGACCGATGTGTCAGACATTGGAGGGTACAACGACGGGTTCACATTCGGGGAGCCGAATAATCTCGATTACACAAACTCCTTCGGTGGAACCTCTTCCGCGGCTCCGCTGGTGGCGGGCGTTGTGAGTTTGATTCTGGAGGCCAATTCCACATTGGGATACCGGGATGTCATGGAAATCCTTGCGGGCACTGCCTCGAAGGTGGATCCGACAAACGTCGGATGGGTAACCAACGGAGGAGGGTTTCAGTTCAACCATGGGTTTGGCTCGGGAATGGTCGATGCCACAGCGGCTGTCACCCGTGCCGAAGACTGGGTGAACCTTGGTCCCGAGACCGTCCAGGAGCGTATTCTTTCCGCGCCGGCGGTACCGATCGTCGTTCCAGACGCGAATGACGTTGGCATCACCCGCAATTTCAATTTCTCGAACGGCCCATCTCTGCGCGTCGAGCACGTCGAAGTGCAACTCGACATCGCGCACGGCCATCGCAGCGACTTGCAGATCACGCTGACTTCGCCTTCCGGGCACGTGAGCCGAATCATTGAGCGGCGAGCCCGCCCGACCAACGGAAACTCCGATGTTGATTACACGGATGGAAATATCGGCTGGATATTCACCAGTTCCCAGCACTGGGGCGAGGATAGCGTCGGCACCTGGAGCGTCAACATCAGCGACAAGACGGCGGGAACGGTTGGAACTTTGCAGAAAGCACGGATCCGGCTTTACGGAACGCCTGCTCCGGATACACGGTTTACCTTCGAACGACGGCTCGAAACAGTCAGTGAGTTTGCGCCACAGATCGTGATTCCCGTTCGACGTCTCGGATCGGCAGATGCAGCGGGGTCCGTGGATTTTTACATCAGCCCTCGTGGGACGGCGACTGCGGGTGTGGATTTCACCGGCGTAACCGGCACTCTGAATTTCGGGGTGAATGAGACCGTCAAGAACATCACGGTTCCGATTCGCGATGACACCCTGACTGAAGGGGATGAAAGATTCCTCGTAGTTCTCACAAACCCAACTGGCGGCACGCTAGGGGGAGCTTCCCTTGTGACGGTGGAGATCGATGACAATGAAGGAAATGCGGTCACAGTCGCCGCCTCGGATCCGACGGCTTCGGAGCGAAACCTGGCGACCCAGGTTGCCGACAACGGTGTCTTCACAATCAGCCGCAAGATCGCTCCGAACACGCCGCTGGAGGTCAAATATACCCTGACTCAACCGCCGTTGAATCCCGACCGTTCGACGCCGAACTATGCAGTCCACATTCAAGATTATGTCGAACTTCCGTTTAAGGCGATCATTCCTGCCGGCCAACTTTCGGTCGATGTGGTGGTCGCGCCGCGGAATGACCGCTTGTCCGAAGGAACCGAGTTGGTGGAACTGATTATTACGCCCGACTCCGCGTACAATCTGGGGCTTCCGAACAGCGCGATCGTCAGCATTTTGGATAATGACCTCGTGCCGGTTTCGGTCACAACTTCCGTGGCCAGCGTGCTCGAAAGCTCAAACACCGAAATCGTCTATACGATTACCCGCGATACAAACCAGTTGGATGCCCCGCTGAACATCTTCATGGAGCCGTCCGGCACGGCTGAGGCTCAGATCGATTACGATCCGCCATTTCCAGCGGTCGTGACGATTCCTCCAGGTTCGGCGACGGCAACCGTGTCGATACACCCGAACGATAACAGCGTATTCAATCCGGTGAAGACCATCATCCTGAGGGTTTCCCAGGGGCCTGAGTACAAAGAAGGATTTTTCAAGACGGTCGAAGTCCGTATTTTTGATGATGAGCCTGTGCCGGACGCTGTGAAGCCAACGGTCGCGATTTCCTCACCCGTTAAAAACACGCGAATCGATCACCCTGCGGTGCTCACCGCAACCGGAACCGCGAAGGATAATCCGGATGCCGATGGAAAGACAAATGCCGCGCAAGTCCGCTTCCGCTTGAATCGTGGACCTTGGAATGCGGCGGCGCTTACCAATGAGGATTGGACCGCAGATATCACCGATCACTCGGCGCTGGGGGATAACTTGCTCGAAGTTTACTCGATTGATGAAGCGGGGAATGAATCCGCGATTTCCCATGTCGAATTTACCTACGTGAAGAAGCATAATCTGACGATGACCGTAGTTGGTCCGGGTTCAGTGCCGGATGCGTTCACGGGAACGAAAGAGCTGGAAGTCGGACAGCCATACACGATTGTCGCAAAGCCATCGTCCAGTGCGAATTTGTTCAATGGCTGGTCCGGAGCTTTCACGGCGACGAACAAGTCACTTTCGTTTGTGATGCCGGATGAGGACATTGCTTTGACAGCTGCATTCTCGCCGGCGCTCATTCCGGATGGGCTCACTGGAAAATTTGCGGGGTTGGTAAGCCGGAATCAGCGGACAAGGGTCGTCGAGGTGGACCTCGCGACCAGTGGTTATTTTGAAGCAAGCATCAGCAAAACCGGCAAATTCTCAGGAAAGCTGATTTACGGTGGAGTGACTTACTCGGTTCGCGGCGATATGACGGCCGATGGAAACTACATCGGGGAAATCCCGCGGAAACAGAATACGCCGCTCGTTCTTTCGCTTGCACTCCGGAGCGGAGTGGCTGCGCGGGCGGTTCGGGGCGGCGTTCCTGTCCGCAGTGGCACTTACCTTGTGGGAACGGTGTCTGCCGACGGAACTGATTCCTACCTTGACTGCCCGAAAGCGTTGACGAAAGAAGAGGCGCCCTCGGTCACGACGGATGTCGCCGGCAAATTCACATTCCAAATGCCGATGTCGGACACGCTCAACCAGAGCAAGCCGCAGGGAACCGGAGTGGGAACGCTGACCGTGGATGCCAGGGGCAATGTCCGCTGGAGCGGCGTCCTGCCGGACGGAACACCGGCCACGCAGTCCGCCTACTTGAGCGTGGATAAGACCTGGCCGCTTTTCCTAAACCTTTATGGAGGGCGCGGAGTCATGCTTGGGGTGATGTTTCACGACAAGAATCAGGCGACCACTGATTTTGCGGGACACTATGACTGGAGAAAAATTGGGGAGCCTCGCGACAAACTTTTCCCCAATGGGTTTGCGATCAGCGGCTCCGAACTTCTCGGCTCTGCCTACACGCCTCCGGAGAGCGGACAGCGGGTGTTGACCTCGTTCACCTCGGGCAATGGTTCGTTGACCATGGAAGCCGGAAACTTCCGGGTTCCTTTCCCCGTCAAATCGGTGGGAATCACGGACCAGAATAAGATCACGATTGCTCCGGAAGGTCCTGATAAACTCGCGCTCCGCGTCGCAACCTCGAACGGGGCTCTTTCGGGAACCTTCCTGCACCCGGTTACGGCCAAGAAGGTTAAAATCTCCGGAGTCGTATTGCAAAAGACGCAACGGGGAGCGGGCGTGTTTATCGGAATGACTCCGAGCAAGACGGCGCTGCAAACAGGCCGCATGGGCTTTGGGCAGGTGAACAACTAGTGTCGGCGGTCTGCCTGCCTGGCTGGGCCCGGTCTCAATGCAAACTTCGATCCTGCTGATTCTCGCGGGCCTCGTCCTGCTGTATCTCGGAGGTGAGTTCCTTGTGAAAGGTGCCGGCTCGCTGGCTGTGCGGCTCGGTATGACGCCCCTTGTTGCGGGGCTGACGGTGGTCGCGTTCGGCACGAGCGCCCCCGAGCTGATTTCGAGTATCAAGGCCGCGTGGATCGGTCAGGGTGATTTGGCGGTCGGGAACGTGATCGGAGCCAACTCGATCAATATCGGCGTTATCCTCGGCCTGACGGCGATGGTAGGGCCGCTCAGGGCGGGCGCACGGGTCAGTCGCTTCGATGCGCCGGTGATGTTCGCTGTGGTTCTTCTGCCCATTTGGTTCCTATGGGATCGGCGGATTTCGCAGGTCGAGGCGGCGGTTCTGTTAGGGATGTTCATCGTTTACCTGGCCGCGGCAGTCCGGAAGGCACAAAGGCTGCCCGACGCGCAAAATGATGAAGGCAGAGGGTTCGCGCCCTCGAAGAATGCCGGGTTCGATGTCGTATTGATTGTCGCCGGTCTTGCGCTCCTTGCGTTTGGCTCTCATTGGCTAATCGAAGGTTCGGCCGATGTGGCCAGAACGTACGGAGTGAGTGAGGCCATCATCGGACTCACGATCGTCGCGGGCGGTTCCAGCACGCCGGAATTGGCTGCATGCCTTGTCGCAGCTTTCCGGAAGCAGGCGGAAATCGCGATGGG
The DNA here is from genome assembly GCA_043755735.1 of Verrucomicrobiaceae bacterium. Lineage (GTDB taxonomy): Bacteria > Verrucomicrobiota > Verrucomicrobiia > Chthoniobacterales > Chthoniobacteraceae > SXWH01. The sequence goes on from JAYUSJ010000256.1 coordinate 8,906, forward strand.
AAACCTCATCGGCTCCAACATCTTCAACATTCTCGCTGTCCTCGGTTTGACCGGCCTCATGCACCCGCTCTACGCGCCGGGCGTGGGAATGCTGGATATCGTGGTGATGATTACCTTCGCCGCCGCGCTCATGCCGATGATTCGTTCCGGCGGAGTAATCGACCGAATTGAGGGCATCTGCCTTCTTCTCGGCTACGGGGTTTACCTGTATTGGCTATGGCCTAAATGATTGCTACTCTTGTTTCCGAGACACCGCCGTTGTGGTTGCTCGCGCCGTTTATCCTGCTGCTCGCCTGTATTGCTCTGGGGCCGATAGCGTTCCCGAAGCTGTGGCATCGGTTTTACCCGTTGGTCGCCGTCGTTTTGGGCCTGATCAGTGCGGGCTATTATGTCATCGCGGGGCGCGCGGGAGCTTTGGTTCATGCCGGTCAGGAGTATCTGGGTTTCATCGCGTTGATCGGGTCGCTTTACGTGGTCGCAGGCGGCATCCACATCCGGGTGAGCGGGGAGGCTACGCCGAAGGTAAATACGCTGTTCCTTGCGATCGGCGCGGTACTTGCGAGTATCATCGGAACGACCGGCGCCTCGATGCTCCTCATCCGACCCTGGATACGGATGAATAAATACCGCATCACGTCGTTCCACATCGTCTTCTTCATTTTCATCGTCAGCAATGTGGGCGGCTGTCTGACTCCGGTTGGAGATCCGCCGTTGTTCATGGGCTATCTCAAAGGCGTTCCGTTCTGGTGGACCACCGAGCATCTCTGGCAGGGATGGGCGCTGGCGTTGCTGCTTTTGCTGGCAATCTTCTTTTTCTTTGATCGCGCAAACTTCCTTCGCGCGCCGGAAAAGATTCGCGAGATGGAAACCGCTAGGGAAACGTGGGAGTTCCGAGGCCTGCATAATGGTATATTCATCGGGGTGATTCTTTTTGCCGTCCTGTCACTTCCCATCGGTTGGCGCGAAGGTGCGATGGTCGCCGCCGCGCTCGGTTCCTGGTTTGCAACACGTCGTGAGATTTATGAGGCGAATGATTTTGATTTGGAGCCGCTTAAAGAAGTCGCCTGGCTCTTCGTCGGGATATTTGCGACGATGCTGCCTGCTCTCCAGTATTTGCAGGCGCAACCGCCGCCCCTGGCCAGCCCCGGTGCGTTTTACTGGGCGACGGGAACGCTTTCCGGCTTGCTCGATAATGCGCCGACCTATCTGGCATTTCTGGCGACCGCGATGGGCGCCCAGCAACTCTCGCTCGATAGCACGGCCGATGTTGCGCTGTTCATAAAAAATCACACTCCCACATTGACGGCGATCTCTCTGGCCTCGGTCCTGTTTGGTGCAATGACCTATATTGGCAACGGTCCGAACTTCATGGTCAAAGCGATCTCGCAGCACGCAAAAGTGCGCACACCGACATTTATCGGATATGTCTTCCGCTTCGCGATTCCGATTCTGCTGCCGGTCCTCGTGATCGTCTGGCTTGTGCTGGTTCGAAGGTGAACGGCGCGGGATTTCCCCGCGCTAATTCCGTGGCTGAAAGATGATCGCGTTGTGCTCGATGCGGAGGTCGGTGCCGGAGAGCTCGGCCATGTAGCGAAGGGCTTCGAGCGCGGGGATCGAGTCGAGCTTCAATGTGAGCATTGCGTTTGCTGCGCTGCCGCTCGCCAGAAGGTTCACGCCTTTGCCCTCGGTATCAAGTTCCTTGAGCTTGCGGCTGAGAAAGTTCGCGCACTCGCTCATGGTCGCCGCCTGGAAATCCATTTTTGGAATCTCGATTGTCGAGAGCTTTTCCATGATGACCTGACCTTTGATCGCGACCGTGTTCACGACCGATGGTCGCGTCTCCGTACCGGCGGGTCCGACGATGACGGCATGGGTGTCCCAGCGGACGGTGGCGTTGGCGAGCAGCGCGACGATTCGCACGACTTCGGGGAGTGTGGTGCCCGTCATTTCAAACGACAATCGGCGGGCAGCCAGCTCTTCTCCCTGGACCGGGGTTGGCGGCGGGACGGCGGGAGGTTCATCCAATCCCGCTATTTTTACCGTGCTTGCCAATCCGGGAATTGCTTGTGTCGGCGCGGGCGGTCTGGCCGCGGCGGCGGTGTTGAGGATGATGTTGAGCTTCGTTTCGTTCGGCGCAGGTTGACGTGTTTTTTCCGCGAGGAATTCAAGCACCTCGCGAGTGCTGGCCTCCTTGAAGGCGATGCGCGGGAGCACTGTCTTTGCTGCACGCTGGGCGAGCCCTGCGCCGCCTGCGTGGAATGCGACGTTGGGAAGTGGCGCAGTTTTATCGTCGGAGAGAATCGCCGCATTTCCGGTCCATCGAACGGAATAGCCCGCCGCTTCCGCGCAGTATTGGATCGCTTCCGGTGCCGGGATATTGGCGAGACGGAGCGAGACAGGCTTCGGCTCCATGCTGACGGTCTTCAGGATAATGTTGATTCCGTTTTTGTCCGGAGTGAGATCCCGTGATGCTTGCGAGAGGAAGGCGGCGGCGTCCTTCAGTGACACATCGGCGAAATCAATCTTCGGATAGCGGATGCCCGCCGCCTTTTCATAAGCGGGGCCGGACTGTGCAAATGCGCTGGCGGCCATTGCTGTGGCGGCGAGAAGGCCGAGATGGAAGGGCGATGCGTTCATAATGGGATTCTGTTTCTGGTATTTGAATGCCGGCACGTCGGAATGGGAAGTGATCTTTCTGTTAGCCGGAAAATATTGCACGGGCGGATGTTTCATGGAGGAATTTCCTTTTCGCAGGGCGGGATTTTCGGCACGCCTCACGCATGAGCAATCCTCGCCGATTCGTCACAGCCGCAGAGAAAGTTGATTTCCAATCTCCCTGGACCCTCGAAGAGTGGATCTGTCGCGGTGATGTCGTGGACAACAAAGAGCTCCTTTTGGTCCGCGCGAACATGGAGCCCGGCCGATGCCATCCGTTTCACACCCATCCGACGAGGGAGGAACTCATCTACATCATTTCGGGCAGAGCGGAGCAGTGGGTGGGCAAGGAGCATCGCGTCCTCGGCCCTGGCGAGACGGCCTTCATTCCGATGGGCGAGGTTCATGGAACGTTCAATCCTTTTGCCGAAAGGCTGGTCTTCCTCGCCATTCTCTCGCCATCCGGTGCGGCAGAGCCGGGCATTGTGGATGTGTCGGCGGAGGAGCCGTGGGCTTCGTTGCGCGGCCCGGAATTTGCACCGTGCGTCTAGTGATTATGCGCACCATCATTTCCTGCGCGGCCGCCGCACTTCTTCTTGCCGCATGTGACAAGAAGGCTGAGAACCGCGCCCAAACGCCGACTCCTTCCTCGCCAAAGCCCACGCCGGTCTCCACGCCAAAGCCGACTCCCGAGCCCACGCCGGTCCCCACGCCGACACCTCCGCCCGCACCCACGCCCACGCCCACGCCTTACGTGCCGATGAAGTCGCTGCAAACCGGCAGCATGTTTAACGGCATTACGTTTAAGGCGAATCTCGAGACGATGGTGGGTGGCACCGCGAGCAGCGAACGCGACGACGCGGGGAGCTACACCATCGAGATGAATGTGCGGGTGAATATTCCGAAGCCTCACAAGCTGTTGCCGGAATTGCAGAAGCTCGCGCCGAATCTCGACAAGCTCCTGCCCGGCATTCCCGCGTCGATGGAAACTGCGAAAGTGTCGCCGGAATATGACGAACTTTACCGCAATAAAGTGACGTCCCTGCGTTCCAATTTGAACCGCCTCGACAGCCTGCTCTCGCGTCACAATTTCTTCGATTGCGAGACCATCCTCGAACTCACGCACCCGCAGACAAAGCGAAAAGCGTTGCTCATCCAGGCGGACATGGATGTGGATACCGACGGCACCGACGGCGATCGTATCGCGACGGTGGATACGGGGAACTCGCGGACTTTTCAGCCGTTCACCAGTTACCATTGGCCGAAGCGCACAAAGAACCCGAATCCCGTCGAGCCCATCTGGCAAAAGCGCATCGCGGACAACGACGCTAAGATCGCCAAACCCGAGACGCCCGACGCCGATAAACAGCGGTTGCGTTCGGACAACAACCGGCTGCGACTGGAGCTGCGCGATTTGCAGGCTCACAGCTACCTTTCCGGTGCGTTCGATCCGTTTATCGTGCTGCCGACGACAATGTTTGGTCGCAACCGTTCGGGCTTTGTGCCGAGCATCGGCGACTACTGCATCGTCATCGTGGGCGACACGCTGTACCCTGCGATATTGGGCGACGCGGGGCCGACGACGAAAATCGGCGAGGCTTCTTTGCGGATTTGCCGGCAAGTCCGTCCCGGCTCGAATGGCGAGAACCGCGCGATCAGCGACTTAAAGGCAACCTATCTGGTGTTTACTGGCAGTGCCGAAGCGAAAAAGTCGCCGCCGGATTACGTGCAATGGCGCGCCCGCTGTGAGGAACTGTTGAAGGATTTTGGCGGCTACACCGGCGAACTTTTTGACTGGCCGGATATCACAAGGCTCGCGGTTCCCGAGCCTCCCGCGACCGCGCCTGTTGCTCCTCCGGCGGCAGTTCCGGCGGTTCCAGCCACGCCCGCCCCGGCGCCGGTGAATCCACCACCGCCGCCACCGGCCAAGAAGCCGGCGAATAAGTAACGATTGTCAGATCAGCTCTTTGAGCGGCAGGCAGCCGGGTTCGACCAAATATTGCGGGCGTCCCGAGAGGTCGGGGATGGTTGAATTTAGGTCGATACCGAGACGCTGATAAAGCGTCGCGAAGACTTCGCCGAACGCCACCGGGCGCTCCACCGCTTCGCCGCCGAGTCGGTCGGTCGCGCCAATCACCTGGCCCGTGCGCATTCCTCCTCCGGCCAGCAGTGCAGCGGAAACGCGCGGCCAATGATCGCGGCCCGCGTCTTTGTTGATGATCGGGGAACGCCCGAATTCACCCCAGACGATGACGCTGACGTCTTTGTCCATTCCGCGCTCGTGGAGGTCTTCGATCAGCGCGCTGACGCCCTGGTCGAGCATTGGCAATTCGGCGCGCGCGTTTTTGAAGTTGTTGCCGTGGTAATCCCAAAAGCCGAACGCCACCGTGACCACGCGTGCTCCGGCTTCCACGAGTCGGCGGGCGACGAGAAATTGCTCCATCATCATCGGTGCCGCATCGCCGCGGGGCTTCGGGTCGCCTTTGCCGTAGCGCTCGATGACTCGCGGGTCTTCGCGGGTGTAGTCGAGCGCTTCGATGAGCTTGCTCGATGTGAGCACGTCGAAAGCCGTCTGGTTGAAATCGTCGAACGCACCCATCAAACCCGACTGGTCCGCATCGCGCCGGAATTTATCGAAGCTGGCGAGCAGCGTGCGCCGGTCGGCGAGGCGATCGACGGTGATGTCATTGAGCGTCATGTCGCCGAGCCCGTTGCCGTTTGGGCTGAATGAATTTCGGCTGGGGCCGAGGAAGCCGGGCGTCGCTGCGTTGTAGGGCTTGTGCTTCATCCGCGGTTCCAGCCCGATGAAAGGCGGCATCGCCGACCCGCCCGGCGGCAGGAGCGTGGAGACCGTGGAGCCGAACGTCGGCCACCCGCCTTGCGGCTGCTTATTCTTTCGGCGGCCGGTCATGCACATGAAATCGGAGTGGTCATCCACGGCGTCGGAAATCGAGCGGATGATCGCGAGCTTGTCGGTGATGCGCGCCAGCTTCGGCAGCAGCTCGCAAATCTGGATGCCCGGCACATTGGTCGGGATCGGCGTGAACTCGCCGCGAATCTCGCGCGGGGCATCCATCTTCAAATCGAATGTGTCCTGATGCGGCGGTCCGCCCGGCAGGTAAATCATTATCACCGACTTCTGCGAGCGCCCGACGCCCGCTTCCGACTCGGCGCGCAAAAGTTGAGGCAGCGCGAGCCCGCCCATCCCGAGTGCGCCGACGCGAAGAAAGTTGCGGCGGGAAATCCGATCGCAAA
>JAYUSJ010000257.1:0-14800 GCA_043755735.1 Verrucomicrobiaceae bacterium
AATACTTCGTGCTCGCTTCCGGAGTGCGTGTGGCGCTAGCGGATTCGGGGACATGGACACCATTGCCGCCATCAGCACCGCGCCTGCGGAAGCCGCCATAGCGCTCATCCGTATGAGCGGCCCGGAGGCGCTTGCAGTTGCAGAGCGCGTGTGGAAAGGGCGGCGCGAACTGCCGTCACGCTACGCCGCTTTTGGCAGTATCGTGGAGGATGGAACCAAGCTGGACGATGTCCTGCTCACCGTCTTCCGCGGTCCTGCGAGTTACACCGGCGAGGATATGGTGGAAATCGCATGTCACGGCGGCGTGCTCGTCTCACGTCGCATCCTGGCGGCTTTGCTGCGGCGTGGCGCAAGGAGCGCGGAGCCGGGGGAATTCACGCAGCGCGCCTATATGAACGGAAAGCTCGACCTCACGCAGGCCGAAGCTGTGATGGACCTGATCGGCGCGCAGACGGAACTCGCCCTGCAAGCTGCGGCCGAGCAGTTGGAAGGACGGCTCGGCTACCGCATCCGTGCATTGCGCCAGCAATTGCTGGAAATCCTCGCGCATGTGGAGGCGTATATTGATTTTCCCGAGGAAGACATCTCGCCCGATGTCGGTGCCGCGTTGAAAGCGCGGATGGACAGTGCGCGCGCCGAGATGGAAGCGATGCTCGCGACTGCGGGGCAGGGGAGGCTTCTGCGCGAAGGCGTCCGTACCGTCATCTACGGCGCGCCAAATGTCGGCAAGTCCTCGCTGCTGAATCTCCTGCTCGGCTACGAGCGCGCAATAGTGAACGCCCGCCCCGGCACGACGCGGGATGTGCTGGAGGAAACGGTGAACCTGCGCGGAATCCCCGTGCGGCTGATGGACACTGCCGGAGTCCGCGACACGGACGATGAAATCGAGCGCCAGGGCATCGAACGCACGCACCGTGCGCTGGAGCGTGCGGACCTCGTTCTTCAGCTTTTCGACGCCAGTCAGCCGCCGACCAACGACGCTCCGGTTGGCGCGGGGAAAGTCCTGCGCATCCTGAATAAAGCCGACCTCGGCGAACACCCTGCGTGGGCGGGCGCGGATGTGGTGCGCATTTCCTGCCTGAAAAACACAGGCCTCGATGCGCTCGGCGATGCGATATTCGCCGCAGTCACTGGCGGCGCAGCGCGTAGCGACTGGACCGTGGCGATCAATGCGCGGCATCAGTCGTGCCTCGAACGCGCCCGCGAATTCATGCTCGCGGCGCAGCAGGCGTTTTCCGACGGCCTTTCCCCGGAGTTCGTCGCCGAAGACCTCCGCGCCACGATGAACGCCGTCGGCGATGTCGTGGGACGTCCTGATACCGAGGAACTGCTTGGGGTCATTTTTGGGACGTTTTGTATTGGGAAATGAGGTGGCGCGGATCATGGCGGAACGAATGGAACGCCAGTCCTTAAACCGCTAGCCATCTCGCAAGGAATCTGTCACGTATTCGGCCCAACGACATGATTCGCCCGCTGCTTTCCCTGCTGCTTTTTCTGACCTTTGTGCTTTCTGCGCCGGGGGAGTTGGTGGTGCGCGATCCGGTGCTGGGGTTTGGCAGCGTGTTCCTGCCGGATCGCTTTAACCTCGTTTCTGTCGAAGTCCAAAACACCGGTGCACAGCCGTTTGAAGGCCGTATTTCGCTGGAAGATGGCGGCGTGGGCGGCGGCACGGTTCCTTACGAGCAGCCGTTGTTTCTTTCGCCGGGAGCTTCGCGGTGGGTGCAGTTCTATCCGTTTGTGAGCGGCTATCAGCGGTGGTCGCTTTCGTGGAGGGACAAAGGCGGGCACGGGGATTCCGCGCCGCTGCGAAGCGATGAGAATGTGAAGGTCGGCGGGCCGGTGACCGTCATTTTTAATGCGCCCGATTCTCCGCGAAGTCAGACGTCCCGGTTGCGCCCGTTTCTGGAGAATCTTTTCCCGCCCGCCGTCACCGCGACAGAAGGATTGCATGGCGTGGTGCTAGACCATGTTCCGCGCTGGGATGTTCTGCGGCGCCAGGCGTTCCGCGATTGGGTGTATCGGGGCGGATTGCTGCATTTGCTGCCGGGTGTCGATGGGAAATACCCGGAGTTCACCGATGAACTTGCACCATTAAACATCACCGCGGAAAAGGGCGGCTTTGGCGCGGGGCGCATCATCCGGCACAAGCAGACGCGCAGCGAAATCGAGGAGCGAATGCTGGAGACGGACCCTGTTCTTTTGAGCGACGGGAAAGGCTACATGCAAGGTGTGTCGGACCTGATCGTGAACCGGCTCTCGGATATCACACGGCCGAATATTCCTTGGGGGCTGATCTACCTGCTGACGATTGTGTACGTGGTTCTCATCGGCCCGGTGTTTTATTTGCAACGGAAGCGCGACTACCGCGTGATGCTTGGGGGTTTTGCGGTGACCGTGGCGCTCTTCGCGTGGCTTTTTACGGTGGTGGGACGCCGCGGCTACGGGGAGAAGCAAATCGTTCACTCGGTCGGGTTTGCGGAGTCGCTCGGTGGTGATCGCTATGTCGCCACCCAATGGATGCATGCCTTCGCGACGAGCAGCGACCGTTATCGCTTCCAGTTTCCCGGCCCCGGCAATGCGTATGCGGCGCTTGCCAGTTCGGGCACTGTGAAGGCACGGGTACTGAACGGAGCCGAGGCAGCGATGGAGGCGGACATCCCGCTTTTTTCCGGACGTCCGTTCGTGCATAGCGGAGTGCTCACCGGTGACGATACGAGCGTGGAAATCGTCGAATGGAAAACGCGTAGCGGGCAGTCGCCAAACGACATCGAGAGCGGGCGGCTGGAGAGCTTCAGCATTAAGCCGAACGCGAACTTCCCGAAGGCGGTGGAGTCAATGGTCGTGCTCTACATGGACCGTTTTTACACGATGTCACTGACCGGCGAGACGTGGGTGGCCGAGAGCCCTTCGGCGTCGAAGGAATTGGGTGCGTCGTTCACGGAGAAACAGCTCAACCACGTCGGTTATTACGGCAGTAACAACGAAGTGGACTTCGCCGCACCGCCCGAAGTGCGGCTGAAGAAACGCCTCGGCGATCTCGACATGCTCTTCAAGGCACAGCTCACGGGCGCAGTCGCATACACGCGCCAGCGCATCACCAAGCCCGCGATGGATGCGGACACTGCGCGACTGTTCATCTACACGCGCACGCCGGATACATTCGTCGTGCCGGGTCCGAACTTTCAATTCGGCGGCGGCTACATCCTTTACGCACAAACTCTCCGCAGACCCTGACATTTTTTCCAAACACCCATGAGCGATTCACCAGCGATTGAAATTACCGGACTCCGACACGCGTATAAAAGCCACGTCGCCGTCGCCGACGTCACCTTTACCGTCGCGCAAAAGAGCATCCACGGCTTCGTAGGGCCGAATGGCGCGGGCAAGACCACATCGCTGAAAGTCCTCGCCACATTGCTCGCTCCGCAGACCGGCTCGGTGAAGGTGTTTGGCTGCGATATCGTGAAAGAGCGCAACGCCGTGCGTCGTCGCATCGGATATATGCCGGACCATTTCTCGATGTATCGGCAGATGACGGTGTTCGAGTATCTCGACTTCTTCGGCGCGGCATACGGGCTCAGTCAAAAACAGCGCGACCAGACCATCGGTGACGTGCTCGCACTGACGGACATGGCGGGCCGGCGAAACGATTTCATCCAAGGCCTCTCTCGCGGTATGCAGCAGCGAGTGAGCCTTGCGCGCGTGCTCGTGCATGACCCGGACTTGCTCCTGCTCGACGAGCCTGCCAGCGGGCTCGATCCACGGGCGCGCATCGAGCTGATGGAGATTCTCCAGGAGCTCCGGGCACTGGGAAAGACGATCTTCATTTCGAGTCACATCCTCAGCGAGCTCGCAACGCTCTGCGACAGCGTGACCATCCTCGATCGTGGCAATGTGAAATACACTGGCGCGATGCGCGGACTCATCTCTGCGACGGAGGGCGACATCACCGGCTACGTGCTAACCCTCGCCGTCGAGCACGAAGCGCTGCTCCCCGCGCTGAGCGCGCTGCCTGGCGTCACGGCTGCCCGGCAGATCGACGCAGGCCAGCCACGCTACGGTGTGCAGTTTGATAAAACGAAGCTCGCGCCGAACGCAGTGCTGCATGCCGCGCTCGCGTGCCATGCGCCGATTGTCGCTTTCCAGGAAGATGTGAAGCATCTGAACGACGCATTCATGGACCTTACTGATCCCGGTGTTCGCACATGATCGGCCCGACCTTCGCACTCTTTATCCGCTCCCTGCGTGAAGATGCGCGGGCGAAATTCACGCCTATTTCGCGGGCGGCGCTGGTGCTTATCATCCTCTTTTTCATCACGGTCAATCAGCGCGATTTTGCGCGACAGCCGGCGCCGGGATTGACCGTCTTTTATATGGTGATGATGGTGAATCTCTTCGGGCTCGTGCTCGGTGGAATCACAGCGTTTTGCTCCGCCATCACGGAGGAAAAAGAAGACGACACGCTCGGCTTGCTGCGGATGACGAACCTGAGCCCGTTGGCGATTCTGTTTGGAAAAGGAATCAGCCGCCTCGTGAGTGGAGCGCTGCTCATCGTTGCGCAGCTCCCTTTCACGATTCTGTGCGTGGCGCTCGGCGGGGTTTCTGCGACGACGATTTGGAAGGGATACGAAGTGTTGCTCTGTACCTTGTTTTTCCTCTGCAACCTCGGACTGCTCATGTCCGTTTTGTCGCGGCGCACCGGTATGGCTGTGGCGTTGGCCGTTCTCATTGGCGCGGTGATCTATGTGGGCGTGCCGATGTACTATTTCTCTGGCATAGCGCGGACTTTTGGTGCGCCGGGCGCCGCTCCGGATTTTGCTCAGCAAGCGGCGGGCTATATCGCGGTGAACAACCCGCTCTACCAGCTCGTTATGCTGCTTCAAGGCGGCGGACGAGGTTTTTTCCCAACGTCGGGGAATCCGCTGGTTTTCAACGGAGTCCTCGGCACCGCTTGCTTTCTTCTCTCGTGGGGCTTGTTTGGTCGTTTTTGCTCCGGCAGCGCGGAGTCCGTTCCAGGCAGAAAGAAAGGGAAGACCGGAGGGAAGTCATTGCGCATCCCGAGGCCCGGTTCGTGGGCGATTGCGTGGAAGGATTTCTGGTTTCTAATCGGCGGACGGCGCGGGCTCATCTACCGCTTTATCGGCTATGGAGTGCTCGTGTTTGGCATTGCGAAAATGATGCTCTCGAACAGCCCCTACATGCAATCCAAGGATGTCGCGGGAATGATGATTTGGATTGCGCTTTTCGGGCTTGGAATCGAGCTGCAACTCGGAGCCGCCCGCATCTTCGGCATCGAACGGAAGGGGCTGACGCTATCATCACTGGTGACGATGCCCGTACCGCTCGGGCGTATCGTGCGGCAAAAGGTGATTGGGTGTCTCGCTTCCCTCATCCCCGGGATGTGCTTTGTCGTGCTGGGCCTGGCGATGGTTCCGGAATACGTGGACGACTTTCTAAAGACCATGTCGCGGGGGGGAGAGGATTTCTGGGTCTTCGTTTACGTAATTTCAAGCACCATCGCCATGCCGCTCCTCATCTGCTGGCTCTCGCTGAAAATGCGGCGCGGTGCGCTGGCGTCCGGAATCGCGATCGGCGTCATCTGGAATGTGCTCTTCGGCATGGTGATGAGTAATGTGCGGAGGTATGATTCGAGCGGCTACTTCAGCTATAGTGCGCTGGTTCTTTTGGTCGTATGCCTCATGCTTGCGTGGGCAATCGCGAAAGCGCTCCCCCGGGTAGCGGCGGTGGAATAGTCATGCAGGGGATTCTCGCGCTTTTCATCCGTTCCCTCAGAGACCAGGTCCGGGGTTCTTCCTTTGCCTGGATGCGTGGCGGACTCGCGCTGGTCGTGCTGATCACACTCATGTTTTTTGAGAAGTGGTTCAATCGCTCGGGTACCGCCCCCGGCATGGTGTTCTTCGGATTGTTTGCGGGCTATAACGCTGTGATGATCGCCATCGCCGCCCTCAGTTACTTTGCATCTTCGATCACAGAGGAGAAGGAGGAGCAGACGCTCGGCCTTTTGCGGATGACGGACTTGAGCGTGCTGGCGATGCTTTTTGGGAAGAGCACGAGCCGCATGATGGGCGGGCTGTTTATGCTGCTCGTCCAATTGCCTTTCGCGCTGCTCGCGGTGACCCTCGGGGGAATGGCTTGGGAGCAGGTGCTCGTCGTCTATGCGCTGCTCTGCGCGTTCCTCTTCTTCGCGGCGAACCTCGGTCTTCTGGCCTCGGTCTTCGCAAAAAGCAGCGGAATTGCGGGTTTAATCACGGCGATTGCCGGTTGCCTGTATTTTGGAAGTGGTGAACTCTTGGACGAGGCCTCCGATATCGCTGGAGAGTTTCACTTTCGAACGCTCTCCGAACAATTATCGGATGCTGCGGAATTTGCAGATCGCCACTGCGGACTGGAGGCATTTGAGGAGTCGATATCCATCAACTGGCCGTCCGCTCCCTGGAGGCACGAGGTCCTCGCATTTCTTGTATCCGGGGCGGCTTGCTTCGTTCTGGCCTGGGCAAGCTTTGAGCGGTTCGCGCGCGACGAGGTCTCCGTGGGGCGTCGCGTGAGCATCCTTGGACGGCTCGCATGGCTGCGGGGGCGCGCGGGTCGCACCTGGAAGGATGGCGTTGCCTGGAAGGATTTCCATTTCGTCCATTTCGGGTGGCGGGGGTTCTGGATCAAAACGGCAATTTACCTGATCTGCGCGGTCTGGCTTTACTTGGAAGAGTTTGCGGGACGGACGTGGGGACGAAACGGACTGGAAGAATACGGGTGGGCGGTTTTCGGATTCTCCCTTTTTGTCATCATCGTGGAAACCGCATTTGGTGCGTCGCGTATTTTCCGGTTGGAGCAGCGCTGGCAGACGTTGGACGGGCTCTTTCTTCTTCCGCAGGATTTGTCTGCACTCGCACGGTCGAAACGAAATGCGCTAATCCTGTCGCTCGTGCCTGCGGGATTCTTTTGCTCCCTTTCGCTCGTGTGCGGGATGCCGCAGGTTTTGAATGCGATGTTTCACAGCGGGGAGACGTTCCTCGGTTTTTTTCAAACGATGATCATTCTTCCTTTGGAGTTCGTCCTGCACTACCGGCTGATCATCTGGTTCTCAATGCGACTACGGTGGGGCGGGCTTGCAGCGGCATTAATCACGAGTTTCTTTGCGCACCTCATTTCAGTAACGTTCCTCGTGATCGGGGCTGAAAGCGCCGCCGGAATCCCGATGATCATCATCCTTGTCGTGGTGAACAAGGTCCTCGGAGCTCGCAACGAGAAGCGAATCGAAGAGGCCGCTTCGGTCGGGTAAAACTTCTATTTCTTGGGGTCCGCAATTCCGCCGGTACCGATGCACCGCTCGCAGCGCACCTTCACACCAAAAGGATTCTGCGGAGATCCGGTCTTCGCCGACGCACCCGAAAGTAAACTCGGGGAAGTGATGCCCGACTTTCTTTGGCTCCTGTCCATCAGGCTGCCCATTCCTTTGCAATCCGGGCACAGAATTTTTTGCGGAGGCAGCTTGAAGTCCCGATAGCCCTTGCCAAGGCAGATGGGGCATCCCTGACTGATCTCAGCACCGTCGATGCGCGTCTTCAGGACCTTCAGGCCACTGCATACCGCGCATGTGAGCCGGTCGGGATTGACGGGCGGCGGTGTGGTTTCGACGCGTTTCAACTCCGGTTCGCACCCCGCGAAGAACGACAGCAGGACAAGGATAACGGGAATCAGTTTTTTCATTTTCGCTACTGCACTAAAAGCTCAAGGATTACGGGAGTCAACGGCGGGATTTCGGAGAGTTCGATGCCCGCTGCGCTAATGGTCGCAGGGAGACCGCCGAATCGATCTACGACTCTTGCCGCGACCGGTTGCAGCGCATCGCCGGGTGAGATGCGCACGTTGCGAAGCGTTTCCTTCGGATTGAGATTCACGGCGACCACGAATCGCTGGCCGGATTTCGCGTCGGCGCGGATGAAGGAATAGAGCCAGTGCCCGCTTGCCGATTCGCCAGCGAGGCGGCCGTATTGCTCGTTCCGGACATTGGCTCCATTGAGCGGACGAAAGGAGCCGTCGCGAAAAGCAGGCTCGCCGTAGATTCTCAACAGCTTGCCGTAGTTTGTGCGGAGCGTGCGCTGTTCGGGGGAAAGTCGTCCGCCGTCGAACTTACGGCCATTTACCCACTTCGAAAACTCGGGCATCGACCAGTAATCAAAGATGCTTGTGCGTCCGTCGTCGCCGCCAAAGCCCTCGCTTCCGCTGGCAGGCTCGCCGACTTCCTGGCCGCTGTAGATCAACACGGGGCCGCGCGAGAGTCCCCATAAAATTGCGCTCACTGCCGTGCCGACATTTGCGCCGTGCGAGCCCCAGTTTTCACGGCTCGCGATTCGCACTTCGTCGTGGTTTTCAGCATAGCGGAGACTGCCGTGAAAAAGGCGCTCTTCGCCGAGGACGCCGTCCAGGTCATTCGCCCATGCAGGGCCGTCGTAGATTCGCTTGAGCACCTTGTAGGAAGGGTCGTCGTAAACTGTGTCAAAGCCCGCATCGAGCAACTCCACCATCACGTTTTTCCCGCCCTCTGCGCTCTCCACTTTCATCGGGTCGTTGTTGTATGCCTCGCCAATAAACATCACGCCCGACTGCCGCTGTCGCGCCCGAGCCACGGCCCAGCGCCAGAATTCCGGCGGAACCATGTGCGACATGTCGCAGCGAAAACCATCCACGCCCAATGCCTGCCAATGCGCGAGCACCGCATCCATTTTGTGCCACGTGTCGGGTATCGGGTCATAGGCGCGGCGGCCCGTCGTGAAGTCGAATCCGTAGTTCAGCTTCACCGTCTCATACCAATCGTTCCGGCTTGGCGTCCAGGTCGCTGCGTTGTTGCCCGTCACTCGCGCCGTCTCGCGTTCGGGAGCAAACGGGCCGGGCGGCAGACGGAGCGGGGGACCGCCGCCGTGCGAGTCGTGTTGCAGCCAGAAGAAGTTGTTGGCGGGCGAAAAAAACTTTGTGCGATCATCGTTCCCGCCAAAAACCACGACGCTCGATGAATGACTGCGCGCGACGTGATTCGGCACAAAATCGATCAGCACTTTCAGCGAAGCGGCGTGCGCGCGGGAGATGAGGAGTTGGAACTCGGCCATTCTCTTCGCCGGATCGAGAGCGTAGTCCGCACACACATCGCCGTAGTCTTTGATCGCATACGGCGACCCCGCGAGTCCTTTCAGCAACACGGGATCATCCGCCGGTTTTCCGATGGCCGGATAGTCCGCCGACGTCGCCTGCGCCAGCACACCGGTGAGCCACAGATGTGTGATGCTCAACTCATCGCGCAAGGCTGTCAGCGCCCGCTCGTCGATGTCGGCAAATTTCCCCACTCCGTTCTCCGCCATTGTTCCGTTGGGCTTCCTCGTCTCATTGGTATTTCCAAAAAGGCGGGGCAGCAGTTGATAGATGCGAGTTCGAGGAGTCATGGGCGTTGCAGCTTGCGCCGCGATAGTGACGAAGAGCAGGAGAAAACGAAACATCGCTTATGCGGCCACGATATTCCCCAATTCGCCGAGGTGCTGCACCGCGATGCGGACGTCGTCGCCGGGGAGCAGCGTGAAGTCTCCGCCCGGAACGAGGCCCGTCCCCGTGAGCAAATAGCACCCGGCAGGAAACCCGTTGTCGCGCCACAGCCAGCCCGCGAGCTCGGGGAATGTGCGCTTCATTTGCGACAGCGAAGTTGCGCCGGAAAAAACCTCAACCCCTGCACGCAGGATGCGCAGCCCGATGCTCGTCTCCACCGGCAATGGCTCGCGAATGACCAGCCCCGGCCCGAGCGCGCAGCACCCGAGATACACTTTGGCCTGCGGCAAATAAAGCGGGTTCTCGCCCTCGATGTCGCGCGAGCTGACATCGTTGCCCACGGTGTAGCCGAAGATGCGTCCATTGCGATTGATGGCCAGCGTCACCTCGGGCTCCGGCACATTCCACTTCGAGTCTTCGCGAATCCGGATTTCTCCGCCGTGTCCCACCACGCGGTGCGGTGTTGCCTTGAAGAAAATCTCCGGTCGGTCCGCAGCATAGACGCGGTCATAGACCGACCCGCCGTCCTTGCTTTCCTCCATTCGCGCATCGCGCGAGCGCAGATACGTGACGCCCGCCGCCCACACTTCCTGCGAGCCAATTGGAGGAAGGAGTTTTGCCGGGACTTCCACCGGTCGGCCTTGGCTCAACATCGGTTCCAGCCATGAATGGGGGTCGTCCTGCTGGAAGATGTCATCCATCGTCACGCCGGCCAAAAGGAACGCGTCTTCTCCGCGCCGTGCCAGGATTCCGTCGGTGGTATTATAGATCGTAGTCGGTTGCATCGTCGCCAGTTGCCGCTTGGCGCGCGCATTGGCAATCCGCATTTTTGTCGAACGGGAGCGTACCATGGCTCGCATGCGACATTTGTGTAGTGGCGCAGGCGACCCGCCTGCGGAAGTCCCCCCGGCGACCCGCCGGGATCGCACTCGCGGGCGGGTCGCCCGCACAGACTCATGCAGGCGGGTCGCCTGCGCCACTACGAGCCGCTCGCGTATGCCTTAGAACTGGCCCGCAGTTCTCACACCTTTCTCCAGCAGATTCAAGGAGGCCAGCAGATTTCCACCTGCAAATAATCTGCGGGCCTCCCTGAATCTGATGGAAAATTAAATACGCGATGGTGGGACGCTTTTCAGTGTGTGAGAAACTCGAACTAGTCCGACTCCACGGTCGTCGATTTCATCAGCTTGATCGTGACGCAAAGACCGGTGGGCTCGCGGTTCGCGGCGACCACCGTGCCGCGGCAGGCTTCCACGCAGCTTTTCACAATGGTCAGTCCGAGGCCTGTGCCGCCGGTGCTCGCAGTGCGGGATTCGTCGATACGGAAAAACGGATTGAAGATTTTCGGCAGCGCTGCGGCGGGAATTCCGGGGCCATTGTCCGCGACGCTGAGGAAGACCTCATCGCCTTTTTCCTCCGCTGAAATGACAATCGTCCCTGCGTGCCCTGCGTACCGGATCGCATTGCGCACGACGTTCGCAATCGCCCGCTGAAGAAGCTCCGGGACGGCCTGCACCCGGAGTTCCGGGTCCAGCGAGAACGAGACCTGCGATGTATCGCCGGCCTCTCGATAGACGGCGCGGGCGGTGATTTCGCCGAGCTTCACATCGGTAAGCACCGCGACATCGCCCATCATTCCGGTGCGGGAGAATTGCAGGAGATCGTTCACCAGCGTCGCCATGTGTTCGATTTCCTCGCGCACATCCGAAACGCGGGTGCCTTCGGTGGAAGCGATGCGGCGTTCGAGGATCTCAATCGCGACTTGCAGCCTCGCAATCGGCGCACTGAGTTCGTGCGCAACATCGCCGAGGAAACGCTTTTGCCCCGCGACATACCCGGCGAGACGCGCGGCCATGCGATTGATCTCACCGCCCAGCGCGCCGACTTCATCGCGCCGGTGATCCTCGCTCCTCGCGCTGAAATCGCCCTCCGCCAGTTGCTTCGTTGCGGTCTGCATCCGCGAAAGGCTCCGCGTGAGTCCGCTCACGAATGGCAGCCAGACCAAGACCGATAAAACGAGCACGCCGATTCCGCCCCACACATACGGCCGTATATCGAAAAAGAATCCGTGCCCTGTCGCCGAATCCGAGGAGGCGAGGAGAAGGGCACCGCCAATCAGTTCCTGCTGCGAGCCCTTTATCCTGGTCGCAGCCCAGTACCGATCCGGACTTGTGCTGTGGATAAACTCATCCAGCCGTCCATCCGGGCGCCTCGGCCTTTCGAACTCTCGATCCCTTGGCGGCCCATCACCTTCCATCGGCGGTCCGTCGCGTCGATCGGGCGGCGGCCCATCGCGACGATCCGGGGGCGGTCGGTCAAACCCCGGTCGCGGACGCGGCTCGCCGCGAGCTGCATTAAACCACCGCGAGTGAACCACCGGAGGAAGTGCGCCGCGCGTCCCGGCAATTGAGCGGCCCTCGTTGTCGCATAGGCGGAAATCAACTCGGTATTTGTTCCCCGCCTTGCTCAGAATCGCATCCCACGCGCGAAGAGGGACATTCGAACCCTCCCCGAGAATCTCCGCTGCGGCCTTCTCCATATTTGCCGACGCTGCACGCGCAGGCAGCGCGGAAAAGCGAAACTGCTCCCGCAAAAGCAGCCAGCCTGCAATGCCTACCACGGCGAGATTCACGAAGAACCACGCGAGGATTTTTGCATACAGTGGAAAGCGCGTCTTCATTCCGAGTCCGGCTCCGTGAGCATGTAGCCGGCGGACCGCACGGTGCGGATAAAGCGCGGATGTTTCGCGTCGTCGTGCAATTTCCGGCGGAGCGCGGAAACGTGGACGTCGATCGAGCGGTCGAACACTTCGTAGCTCCGATCGCGCACATGCTCCATCAGCGTATCGCGCGTGCGAACGCGGCCCTTCGCTTTCGCCAGTGAGAGCAGGATGTCATACTCCACGGGTGTCAAAATCAGCGACTCCGCGCCCAGCGTGGCGGAGCGTGTGTTCGGATTGATTCGCAGCGGGCCCACCGTGATCTCGGGCTCCGGCGCGTCGTCATCTTCCACCGCCCGGGATGCCCTTCGCGTGATCGCCCGCAATCGCGCCAGCAACTCCCGCGTGGAAAATGTCTTCGGGATATAATCGTCGGCTCCAATCTCCAGACCGACGATTCGGTCCGCGTCATCCCCGCGACCTGTGAACATGAGCACCGGTAGTCCGGATTTCACGGCGCGGATTCGTTTCAGGACCTCCAGTCCGTCGCAGCCTGGCAGCATGAAATCGAGCAGCACCACGTTCCACTCCTCCGCAAGCGCACGCGCGGCACCGTCCGGCCCCGTGTGCTCTGCGCGCACGTCGTAGCCCAGCGGCGTGAGGTAGTCGGTGATAAGGCGGCACAGCTTCTGGTCGTCGTCGATGACCAGCAGTCGCTGGGTAGAAAAGTTCTCGGTGCTCATGGGCCGACAGTGAACAAGGAGGCCGACGGACGGAACGAAAAAAGTCAGGGGCTGCCGTATGCCGCCTCGATCAACGCTGCCCACCTCAGCTTGATGGCAAATTCTTCTTTTTCACCGCCTGATCGCGTTACTCGTTACTGAGCCTGATCCCGTTACTCACCTCGTTACCCTGCCACTCACTGTCCGTTTTGTTGGTTGCGCGCGGAGTTTTCGATTGCGGCGCGCAACTGCGGGTCTCGGATTGTAGCGCCCAGTTGCTGGGCTTCGGTGAGTTTCCCTTCTTTAAGCAGCGTCTTTGCTCCGCCAAGAATCATCTGGTCGCGTTGAGGGTGGTCCGGATTAGCCGCCAGCCAACCCGCGAACTCCGCTGGATTTTGCGACTGTAGATTCCCTCCCACGATCCCGTATGCGAGCGGGACTTGCGGAGATTGCATGCGGCCTGCGCGGACTTCGACCCAAGCGAGCGCCTTCGTAGCGTCGGCTTTCGCGGTATACGTCAACGTTTCCTTCATAGCGTTGGGGCCGAGGATTTCGACGTAGGGTTCAAGCCAGCCCAGCAGCTTTGGCACATCGGACCCGGTGGTGATCTTCTTTTGCACCAGTTCATAAAGGATTTTGCCTTTCAGCGGATCCGGAACGTCCGCCCTGCCCCTGATTGATTCGAATATCTCCTCTCCCGCGCGAAAGCCGCCAGTCTGCGTTGCCGCTTCTACGATTTGCGCCGCGCCCGGCTCCCATATTTGCTGCGGCTGATCGAAAATGAGCGCAATTGCAGCGCTCGCATCGGATCGCCCGAGACCAGCGAGCAGGCTGTTTAAGAGCTGAGGTCGAAGCTCAGGAGCTTGATTATGAAACCACTCCACTGCGGCCTTTGGCTCTGCGGACGCGAAGCCGGTAAGAATCTTCTGCGCTCGATAAATGTCCGACGCCTTCCCAAGCCGAATCGCCTCGCCAAGCGCATCGGCACCGGCGACTTCGCCGACGCGCTCGATCATAAGGTGCCATTCTTCAAGTTGCCAGCGCCCTTCGGTCGCCGTTTGAACGGCAAATGCATCGACCGCGCCGCGCCAATTTTCGGACGAGAGTTGCGTGAGTAACTCGCAAAGTCGTTGCATCCGTGTGACGCGGTTTGGCTCTGATAGTACCTGAAAAATGCGGGTGCGCACCGCGTCATTCGTCGGCGCTGCGGGTGCACTCGCGGCTGGTGCCTCGGAGGTTGCGTTTGGCGCGCCCAATTCCAAAGTATTCGCTGAAGCCGCTGGGTGCCATCTCGTCGGCGAGCCTCCGCCAGTCGGACCGGTTTCAGGAGAACCGAAGAACGTCCCGCAAATAAAACTGATAACGCCTACGCAGGCGATGATAATACCGCCGAGGATTGGAGACTTCATATTGTGGGAATTTGTAGATTTGAGCCGACCTCTGAATGTTCGTGGCTTGGAGTTCGTCGGAGAGCAATCGCCGAGTTCGATCTAGTGCGATGTAATTTTGACGTTCGTCACGCTGCCCTCGAGCGGGGGAAACGGTGGTAGGCGAAAAAAACGAACTGCGGAGCATGGTATCAGCGATCAACTGAGGGGAACCACGATCAGCCGAAGCAAGGCACCGGAATTCAGAGCCATGCGGGTTCATTGGTTGCTTGGACTGGTATCAGGGGGCGGGGGAGTTGTCCAATTTGGAAACGGGGTCAGGCGATAAAAAAGAAATGAATCGATCAATGGCTCTCGTTTGCATGGGCGATAAAGTCCTTGAATTCGCGCGAATAGTCCCGCTTTATTTCCCCGTTTTTCAACCTCCGTATCGCCATTCCCACATTGGCCGCACTTTTCATCGACAGCTTTTCGGCAAT
>JAYUSJ010000258.1:0-14787 GCA_043755735.1 Verrucomicrobiaceae bacterium
TTCTCGAAGCCGGCGCCCGAGTATTTCGAGCACGGCGATGTTGAGCTTGAACGCAGCGACATGGGACTCCGCGGAAAACCTCTGCATGAGGCCGACCGAGATTTTCAGGACTGTGCAATCTTCCGCCGCTGTCACGTCTGCACTTCGCGGATCGTGATCGATGAGGACAAGTTCGCCAAAGAACTCTCCGGCATGAAGCGTGCAAAGGCGGACGTCCGCGCTACCCACGGCATGCAGGATCACATCGGCACTTCCCTCCGCGATGAGATACATGGCGTTTTCGACCTCCCCCTGGCGGACGATCGACTGACCGGCGGCAAAGACAGTAGGCTCTGCGAGTTCGAGAAGCGCGGCGAGTTCCTCGTCTTCGAAATTTCGGAAGACGGAGCATACCTTAAGTTTATCGTGAACGGGATGGCGTGTGGTCATTTGATTGATCACTCTCTTAGCAAGACTGATACCGCATTTGATTCTGAACACTGAACAAACAAGACTAAAGCCCCCCTACCCTCCGCGGATCATCGCGGAGACGGACGATATTCTCGTCGTGGACAAGCCGCCGTTTATGCAGGCCCACCCGAGCAAGCCTTCCGACATCGCCACGCTCTGGGATGAACTACGG
The DNA here is from genome assembly GCA_043755735.1 of Verrucomicrobiaceae bacterium. GTDB lineage: Bacteria > Verrucomicrobiota > Verrucomicrobiia > Chthoniobacterales > Chthoniobacteraceae > SXWH01. Next base: position 623 of record JAYUSJ010000258.1, read on the forward strand.
GGGCTGCTTGCTTACGAAATCGCAAACGGCGGCCAGGTCAGCATCATCAATCGACTCGACCGGGAAACCAGCGGCCTCACGCTCATCGCAAAGAACATCGCGGCAGCGCGTGAATTCCACCAACGCATGGAGCGCAGGGAAATCTCGAAGGCCTACGACGCAATCGCCTTGGGCTGGCCGCAGCAGGACGAATGGACCGTATCGGCACCACTATTGCGGCAGGGCACGGTGCGGGACAGCCGCGTGTGGGTGAAGCAGTGTGTCCATCCCGATGGTGCGTCGGCGGTGACGGGCTTTCGTGTGACCCGCCGTTTTGAGATGGCGGGCGCAAAATATTCCCTCATCCGCGCCACGCCGGCGACCGGGCGGATGCACCAAATCCGCGTCCATCTCGCGCACAGCGGTCACGCCATCGTGGGGGACAAACTCTACGGCCCCTCCGAGGATTGCTATCTGGAGTTCATCGAGACGGGCTGGACCCCTGCGCTGCAAGCCCGACTGGTGCTGCCTCGACAGGCGCTGCACAGCGCCGAACTCTTTACGCCCGGCTACCATTGGTATTCGCCATTGCCTCCCGATTTGTGCGCGGCATTCGCAGCTTGAAACAAGAGCGCGGCCCCGCAATTCTCAATCATGCCACGCCTCATCGCCCTTTTGGGACTCTTCGTTTTTATCGGCCTCGCATGGCTGCTCTCCAACAACCGCCGCCGATTTCCGTGGCGCACCGTGATTGCCGGGCTGGCGCTCCAGTTTGTCTGCGCCCAACTTGTATTGGGAACGCAGCCTGGAATGGCCATTTTCGAAGGCGCGCGCTCGGCGGTCGGGCACCTCAACGAGTGCTCCGACGAAGGCGCAAAGCTGGTCTTCGGTCCCCTCGCCCAGCAACCGCTCCTCGGCTCCGCATTCGGCGGGGCAAACGCGTTCGTGTTCGCGATCAATATTTCGGCAACAATCATTTTCATCGCTGCTCTTTCTGCGCTCCTTTATCACTGGGGGATCCTTCAGCGCGTGGTGCATGTGATGGCCGTCGTCATGCAACGCATCATGGGTACCAGCGGAAGCGAGAGCCTCGCCGCCGCCAGTAATATCTTCCTTGGTCAAACGGAGGCCGCCCTCATCGTGAAGCCCTACATCGCGGGCATGACCCGCAGCGAAATCATGGCACTCATGACCGCCGGAATGGCGACCATCGCGACCGGCGTAATGGTGGTTTACGGCGGAAAAGACATCGGCATGAATGCCGGCCACATCCTCACCGCTTCGGTCCTCAGCGCGCCCGCCGCGCTCCTCGTGGCGAAAATTATGTTCCCCGAAACCGACGAAAGCAATACCGGCGCGGGTGCGAAAATCTCCATGGAGAAAGTGGACCAGAACAGCATCGACGCCCTGTGTCGCGGCACCAGCGAAGGTGTCACCATGGCCATCAATGTCATGGCGATGCTCATCGCGTTCACCGCCGCCGTCGCGCTGCTGAACATGTGCATCGGCGGCGTTCACTGGTTTATCGCCGGGTGCCCGGAAGGATTTCGTGGCATCACATTGCAAACGATGCTCGGCAAAGCCAACGCGCCTTTCGCGTGGCTCATGGGCATCCCGTGGCGCGACTGCGAAGTCGTCGGGCAGGCCCTCGGCGAGCGTGTCGTGCTGAATGAGTTCGTCGGTTACTTATCGCTCTCCAACAACAAAGGAAACATGGATGCGCGCTCAATAACGGTCGCGACGTACGCCCTTTGCGGTTTTGCTAATTTCGCCAGCATCGGAATCCAGATTGGCGGTATCAGCGCACTGGCGCCAAATCGCCGCGGCGACCTCGCAAAGCTCGGCATCCGCGCAATGGTCGCAGGACTCCTCGCCTGCTATATCACCGCAACGGTCGTCGGCATCATCCTCCCGGCGTAGGACTCACGCGGCCAGCGGGAACTTTTCCTTCAACACGCGCTTCACCGAATGGAGCATCGAAGTGATGAACATCGCAACGGTGCTCACGACATGCAGGTAATCGGAGTTCTCCAGGCGAATCTTCTCCCCAACTGCAAACCGGCGGCGCAGCTCGTTTACTTTCGCGACTGGCTCTGTGATTTCACCATCGGGAATCTCCAGCGATACGAGGCTAAATGCGAGCTCTCCCTCGTAAGTGACATCCTCGTCGCTCACCACCCCGCCGCGAGTGCTGAGACAAATACCGGCTTTGGTCAGCGCAAAAATGCTTCCGGAAAGAGGGGTGGAAACGCCGAACTCTTTCGCAAGACATTCGATTTTGCCCACTAGGCTCTTCCCAAGAAACTCGGAGCGTTCCTCGGTCAGGATTGAGCGAAGCCGCGTCTGCTCTTGCGGCGAGCCATACCGCCATTCCGCCACGGCGCAAAAAGTGCGGATGTCTTCGAGAAATGGCACAACCAATCCCAGTGCCTCGCTGATGACAGTTTTCAGCAAATACATCTCCGTTTCGCTTTTCGCCTCGGAAAATGCGCGATGGAATTGCTCGGAAGGGCGACACCGGACGCTCTTCACGAGGTCGTCGTATCCTTGCTGTGAAACGGAGCCGACACCGACCACGAGGCATGCCGCAATGTCGAAGCCCCGCTGACATGCGGCAAGATAGCGCTGCCCGATTTCGTTGAGATTGAGCGTCTGAGGCTCGGGTGGATTGACTTCGGTAATCGATGGTGTGTTGGGATCGCGCATGGGCTGGCCCCGAATCGTAGCAGAGCCCGTGCGAGGAACCCTAAAACATGGTTGTTATATAATCCCGAGATACTCGAACCGACGGCAAGAAACATGCTTTCTGCTCTGTCCACCATGCCAAATAGGAAACCGCCAACCGTTCCACGTCGCAAAAAAACCAACCAAAAAGCCCCCGCACCAGGGCGGCCCATCACGGGCCTTTTTGAGCTCCAAGCGCTGGAAGACCGTCTCCTTTTCTCCGCCAACACGGGCGCCCCCGACGTAAACCAGGCATTGCTTGCGTCAGCGCTCGCCGGACTGTCCGCGAAGCTCGACACCATTGTGGATTTTGGCTCGAAGGTGGAAGGCTTCGCCGACCTCGCGAAAAGCATTCCGGGCATCGGCGAATCACTCGGTGGACTGCTCGATTTCGCGGGCTCCAAGGGCGATGCGGGCACTCTCTTCGACGACGTGTTCACGCCCGTGAAGGGCTATCTCGATGCGGCTTCGGGCATTAAAGCCTCGGATGTCAGTGCAAAACTGACGTCACTCGGATTCAGCAATGTCAGCGGAGGCTACTACAGCGCGACCTCGGAATTCGAATGGGAGTTCACCCTCCACAAAACGTCGACCCGTCAGTTCAACCTCGCATCCGGCGTGGATTTCGCAGCAGGCGGATTCACGGTCGCGCCGGTCAATGCGGATGTCACCGGCACTTTCGATATCACGATTTCGTTCGGCGCAAAATCGGACGGCACCGGATTCTTCATCACCGTACCCGATCTCGATCTCGGGCTCTCGGTGAAAGCAGCAGACCTCGGATTCGACATCAAATTTGCCGACGGCGGAACACTCGGAATCTCGGGCGGCTCCGTCGATGCAACGATTGGTGTGCAAAATATCGCGGCCAATGGAGGCGCACGGATGACTCCCGCCGAAATCGCAAACGGCCTTGCCGCCGAGATTCCATCAATCACCCCGGTCGGGACTTTCGACGCAAATCTGCCGCTAAACCTCCTCGGAAAAGGCATGCCAACCGTCGAAGTCTCGGTGCCGGATGTCTTCGCCATTGGTGCCACCGCCAAAGCGAGCCTGAGCTTCCCGCTCACGGACACAACCGTTCAGGGCCAGATTCTCGGACTGCTCGGAAAAGTCGAAACATACGCCGGGGAAATTCTCGCAAGCGCCGCCCTGACCACAGACCTGCCGGTGCTGAACCAATCGGTGAACGATCTCGGAGTCGGCGCAACTCTCGAAGGGATGCTGAAGCTTCGCACGACTGCGGACACCTACTTCAAATCGTCGCTGAATCCCGATTTCGACGGTCTGAAAGACGCTCTGCAATTCGACCTCGGAGCCATCGGCACCTTGCTCGGACAATTCAATAGCATCGCCCGCAACTACGAACTCGATTTCGACCTCTCGAAAACAATCAATCTTGTCGATCAAGAGCTGAAGGGCATTACAGACGGTGCCGCGGCATACGGACTCGTATTTCCCGACGCGATGAAAGTCGGCATCGACGCGACGGCGACGGCAAAATTCACCCTCGGCGTGGACCTCAGCGACACGAACATCACAGGCTCCGATTTCTACGTGAAAATCGAGGAACTCTCGGCAGGTGCAACGGTGAACGCCAGCGGCATCACGCTTGGGCTCGACCTCGACGGCACGTCCGTGGGCATCAAGAACGGCAGCGTCACTCTGGATGCGCTTGCAAAATTCAGCATCAGCGACCCGAATCAGGACGGCAAGATCACCGCCACGGAGATGAAGTCCGCCACGCTCGGCATCGATCCATCGGGCGTCCTCACAGCAAAGCTTCCTTTCAACGTCGCATCCACAAGTTTTGGCGCGCTGCTCGTCACTGTGCCCGACGTATTCGGCGCTGGCGCGAAGCCGCAGTTTGGATTCAGCTTCGACATCGATGCCAGCCTGCAAACGCTCATCCTCAATACGCTTGATACTGCGGATGGATTTGCAGCAACCATCATCGCGAATCCCGCGCTCACCACGACTCTGCCGCTCATCGACAAGTCCGTCGGCGAAATCGTGAACGCCAAGAACATCGAAGCGGCGCTTCAGTTGCACGATGTCGCGGAAGACTACTTCAAGAGCGTCAAAGGCGCGGACCTCCCGACATTCATCGGACTCCTTGGCGCGCTCGAAGACCACGCCAAGAGCATTTCCGGTGCGTTCACATCATTCTATAATCAAGCCACAAAGACGCACGAACTCACACTCGATCTCGCAGCCGCTGCGAGCATCACCGGCCTGGAACTCCAGTTCGGACAGGAAGCCAAGGACGCAGGCCTCGACTTCACCGCAGGGCTAAAAGTGGACGTCGATGGCGAAGTCCACGCGAACATCACCCTCGGCATTGATCTTACCGACACCACTTTCACCTCCTCGGATTTCTATGTGAAGTTCAACGACGTTGGCGCGTCCGTCGATGTCCACACGACCGACATCAACCTCGGAATCGCGATGAACGGAAAGACGATCGGCATCGTCGGCGGCAGCGTGAACCTTGATATCGATGCGGCGTTCACATTCAGCGACCCGAATAAAGACGGCAAAATCGATGCCTCCGAAATCGGCAGCGTCTCCGTGGGTGTCAGCCCCGTCGGAGTTCTCCAATCGGAGCTACCGCTCAACATCATCGCCACCGGCTTCCCGACCGTGCTTGTCGATATCGCCGATGTCTTCGCGAAAAACGCGGAACCCGACATCACGCTCAAATACTATCTCACCGACCTCGGCTTGCAGCAGCAAGTCCTCGATACCCTCGGCAAGCTGACCGAGTACGCCAAAGTCATCACCGACAACACGCCGCTTAACACGAAACTGCCGTTAATCGACAAATCGGTCCTCGACCTCATTACCACCGGGGACCTTAACGATTCGCTGAACTTCAAAGCGACGGCAGAAGAGTATTTCACGGCATCGCAGGTCGCGGATGTGAAACCCGACTTGTTCGGTCTGCTCGATGCACTCAAGAGCAAGAGCTTCATCGGGGATCTCGATGGGCATTACGACAACGCGACCAAGCAGTTCACAGTCGATTTCGATTTCGATCTCGAGGTCTTCAATCAGACGCTTGAACTGACAGTCTTCGGTGACCTCGCCACCGAGATGGGACTATCGAGCATCGTCTCCGCAGCACCGCTCCAGATCAACGTCACAGGCGACGCCTTCGCGAAATTCACACTTGGCGTGGATTTGACCGACCTCAATTTCAAGTCCAGCGACTTCTATGTGAACTTCGATGACGTTGGATTGGAGCTCCGCGCCAAGGCCGAGAACCTCGCTCTCAGCCTGAACATCGGCCCGGCAAGCGCTGGCATCAAGGGCGGCACGGCGGAATTCACCGCACGCGGAGAACTGACTTTCACCGACCCGAACAACGACGGGAGGATTGATTTCTCGGAGCTCAGCGGACTGAAGACGAGCCTCGCCGTCACCGGTGCGGCGGATATCGACCTGCCGCTTTCGATTAAGGTCGGAAACTACGAATTCAAGCCCGGAGGAATCGCACCGAAGATTCACGCGACCTCGGCAAACGTGTTCAACGAGCGTCTGAAAATCGACGTTTCCACGGCCGACTTCGATCGCATCTTCAACATCGGCCGAATGGGACCAAAGGAACTCCTCGATCTCGTTATCGCCGCCGGCGATTGGGCAAATCAGTTCCGCAACGCCGACCTTTTCAACATCGAGATTCCGTTCCTCAATGGCGTGGATATTGGCGACGCATTCGACTTCGGCCTCGCGTTCACGAAAACGCTCCGGTCGAATATGGAAGAGACTATCGTGCAGATCGATTCCGCAGCGAAGAGTCTCAATCTTTCGAGCGACCTCTCGCTGGCCGTCGCAATCGGCGACAACGTCAAGCAACTCATCATCGCGAGCGACAACTACGACACGCTGCAAAAGCAAATCGACGCATTCAACTCCGCATTTGCAACGACCTGGGGTGCAGGGCTCTCGCCGATCAAAGCAGTCCTCAACAACGGGGCGGACGAAAACATCACGACCGACGACTTCATGAGGATCGTCGCGAACGATCCTGCCACCACAAAGAGCTTCGCATTCCTCGGTGCGCTCAACGCGCTGAAGACCGCCGGCCTTTACGAAGGCGACACGATCGCCAAGCTCACGACGGAATCCGACGCTCCGGCGAACGGCATTCTCACCGCCGACGCGAAGTTCGAAATCTCAATCGACGGCGGGTCCGAAGTTGCGGTCCTCATCAAAGCGTCCGACACGACCGACAACAAAGACGTCGCTTCGCTCGCGCTGGACATCAATACGGCGCTTTCCGCCGCCAAAGTCAGCGGTATCACTGCAAGCGCATCGAGTGGAAGACTCTCATTCACAGGCGGCGCAACGGTCGGCAGCTTTGCGATAGCAGGCGTTCCGGGAACAGCATTCACACAACTCGGCTTGTCCGACGTGCAAGCGGGCGGCATCGCAGAGCTCGGCAGCCTGCTCCAAACCCTGCCAAAATTCTCCACGTTCGAGAGTTTCGTAAACACACTCACAGCGGCGATTGGCCTGCCCGCGGGCTCCATCACGCCGAATTACGACGCGCTCACCGAGACCTTCTCGGTCGTGGCAAACTTTGGATACAACCCGACCCCGTTCCAGGTTCCCGTTGGCTTCGATATCGGCGTGAAGGATCTCGCGTCCATCAGCGTCGCGAAAAAGGGCGGCGGCGAGGCGTTTGTCACCATCACCCCGAAGCTCAATGCGACGATGGAGTTTGGCTACACCTTCAAGTCGGGTACGTCGTCCGAGACGATCAGCATCGCTCCGGAAGAGGGCTACATCTCGCCTGCGGGCTACGTGAACGCCGAGGATGGCGATCTCACCCCGAAAGTTTGGGATGGAAAACTCACGTCGAACGCCACGATTACGTTCGTTCTGGACGACGGTGTCTCGCGAAATCTCACAATCAGCAAGACCTCCACAGACGACAACAATTCCGTGGCTGATTTGGTGAAAGATATTGAAAGCGCAATCGCGGCGAACTCCGGATTAAAGAACACCCTGACGGTCAGCACCATCGACGCAAACGAAGACAATGCGGAGCGCATCCAGTTCAATGTCAATGCCGCGAAGTCCCGCACACTCCAGATCAAGACGGCTGCAAACGACGCGAGTCAGAAGCAACTTGGCTTCCGGGACTTGATGTACACGCAGGCCGACGGCGGCGTGCTTGGTGTTCGCAACATCGATAAAATCACGCTCGCGCCGACCGATGACGCACGCTGGGAGATCGCTATCGACAATGATGCAACACGCACCGTCACAGTTTCCAAAGCCAGTCTCTCAAACAATACATCGCTCTCCGATCTCCTTGCAGATCTCAATCGTGCGCTGAAGGACGCCAAGGATTCCAGCGGCAAGTCCGCGGATCTCTCGGGCAAGCTCAATGCCATCCGCGTTGGCACCGGGAACAACTTCCAGTTCGTCGTCACCGACACGAACGTTCGCACCCTCCGCATCGACGCCGACGAAACGAGCAAGGCTGTGAGTTCCGAAGCGTCGCTGACTGCCGGCACTCCCGACGGACTTGGCTTCGATCCGCAGGAAACATTCAGTCGCGCACGTGGCGGCGCCTTCTTCATCAAGGACGCCAAGCTGACCGGCGAAGCGACTGTCTCGATGGAAGACATCAGCCTCGCTGCACAACTCGGCTTCATCAGCGTCACGGCTGGCGACAGCAACGGGGATCTGAAATTCAGCGTCGCCGCGGAGATCAAGGATGCAAAGGGGAACACCAATTTCCTCATCTCGGATTTGGTCAATACCGTGTCGGCCGGCAACCTCCTGGACATTGTCCAAATTACAGCATCAAGCGTCGGCAACCTTTCGTTCACCGACATCGGAGTGGCGGGCGGCGACTTCAATCTACCGATTCCTTCGAATGCCGGCATCGCATTCAAGGACGTCACGCTGTTCAGCTACGACTCCGTCAATGGCTTTACTTCGAGCCCGGAATTCAACCCGGAGTTCACCGGACTCGGTTCGCTGACGAACTTCCGCAGCCTCGATTTCGGCAAGATCTTCGACATCGTCATCGACGGTATAAACTACCTCGCAAACACGGATCAGTTTGGTTTCCTGAACTACGAGATTCCCGTAATCAACGTCTCGCCACTCGACTTCCTGAACTACGCAAAGGAATTGAAGGATGCATTCACGGAAGCAAAAGACGGAGACGCATCATCGCTCCAGAAAGTCGAACGCAACATCGAAGACCTGCTGAATCTTCCGGCAGACGCTCTCACCATCGACATCGATCCGACGAACTCGAACATCGTCCGGTTTAGCCTCTCATACGAAAAGAGCCACAGCGATACCTTTGGGCTCAACATGGACCTTCCTGCACTGGCCGCCTTGGCAGGTGTGGACCTCGCCGGAACTTTCGGAACACTCACCGACCTTGTGGACCTCAGCGCCACGGGAAATATCGAGTTCAGCGCATACGCGAAGGCGACCCTCAATATCGGCATCGCATTTACACCAAACGCAAATCCCCTGCTCCCTCCAAGCGTTCATGGATTCCTCTACGACACATCCGGCATCGAACTCGGACTCCGAGTGTTCGGCCAAAACCTCAACTTCACCGCAGCAGCGGGCGGCTTTGGGCTCGCGGTCACGGACGGCATCGTCCTTCTCGACAGCGATGGAAAACTCGATGTCACCGGCAAGAACAACGTCGCGGATGGAGTCGTGGACAATGACTACGCGACCCTCGATTTCGGCCTCAAGGACATCGTTGGCGGGCACTACACATTCGACACGTTCAAGAGCACGCCATACTCGGACCTCTTCGCCATCGTCGGAACCGGCAAGCTGGACGTCACTCTGCCGGTCGAAGCAATCACGCCATTTGGAAACATCTCGCTCGATGCGCCGATCGTCATTAAAGCGGACAGCCTCTACAATTTGATCGTCCGTCCGCCGACGATCAAACCCATCACAATCACCGCTCCGGACATCCGCGATTTCATTCCGGAAGCTCCCGGTATCATCCAACTCCTGCGCGACCCTTCCATTCTCCTCGATGGCGTGGATAACGCCCTTTATCGCATTCAGCAGGGACTCGACACCCAGACCGCGCAGAATCTCCCGCTCATCGGCAATCGCCTCGGCGAAGGCGCGCAGATGATCGAGGAATTCCGCACAGGACTGCTCGCACGGCTCACAGAGCAACTCCGCGGCGCGGGCGACAAGATCCTCGACAACATCCAGGATGCGATGTTCGGCCTCCTCAACAACGATCTCCACATTCTCAAGGACATCAACGGCGACGGCTCCGTCACCAAGGCCGACGTTGGCTACACCTTCCGCAAGGTGGATGGGACGATTTGGGTGGACGGTGTAGATGCACCGAAAGACTCGGATGCAGTCCAGTTCAACTTCCACCTCGGACAGAAATACACGGCACCAATTCCCGACCTCAAAGTCGATTTTGCAGTTCCCGGACTTGCCCTCAAGATCGACGCCACGCCTACCGTTTCGATCTCGTGGGATTTGTTCTTTGGCTTTGGCGTCAGCGTCACCGACTTCTTCTACCTGACCACCGACCAGACCGCCTACAAAGACGCGAATGGCAATGCCGTTCAGAACGAACTGGAGGTCAACTTCGATGTCTCGCTTACATCGGCGAATGCAAAAAGCCCGGCCAAGGCGGAGGGACAGTTGTTCTTCCTCGAACTCGAGGCAGTGGATGCCAAGTTCGCAGATGGCAAAGTTGCAGACACAACTTACAGCGCCTTCAACGGCAAGTTCGCGGTCAATCTCCAGGAGCCGAACACGGACCCCGCAAAGAACGACAAGCGGCTCACGATGCCAGAGTTGTTCAAGCGCGGCGGGGCTCAGAAGCCACTCGTCGCATCACTCACTGCGAGTGCGGATGTAGATTTGGCGCTCACCATCCGGTTTACGGATATCGCGGCGACGACCAGCATCAACGAAGGCAAGGTGTTCCCGAAAATCTACGCAGACTTCCAACTCGATTGGGAATGGGAATACGGCAAGGCAGTCCAGAAACCAACCGTCGGGCTCTACAACATCAATCTCGACCTCGGCAGCTTCATCTCCGACTTCCTCGGACCGATTGCGGACAAGCTCAACGACATCATCAAGCCGTTCGACCCAATTCTCGACGCACTGAAAACACGCATCCCGGTTCTTTCGGAATTCATGGGGCGCGACTACACAGTGCTCGATCTCGCCGCAGACTTCGGCGACGTGGATCGCCGCTTTATTGACGCCGTTTACGACATCCGATCACTCATCGGAACAATCGCTGAAGCGAATGCAGAGGCAAAAACCCTCGGCACACCGATCACGATCTTCATCGGCAATCTGCCGGACGTGAACAACATCAGCACCGCATACGGCGGACTGCTCGACCTCGTCAAATCCGGCCAGTCTGCAAGCGCAGCAGCTTCCAGCACACTCGCCGGCGGCAGCAGCCCGAAGACTGCCTCGGCATTTACCAAGGCAACCAGCGCAACCGGTGGCGGCTTCCAGTTCCCGATTCTCAAGCCGGCCAACATCCTCAAGCTCCTCACGGGGCAGGGCGATGTCACCCTCGTCGCTTACGACATTCCAAAGCTCCAAGTGGAAATGGAGATGATGCAGAGCTTCTCCATCTTCGGCCCTCTCGTCGGTACCTTCCGCGGAAAGATCGGCGCATGGATGGATCTTGCAGTCGGCTTCGATACGAAGGGCCTCAACCAATACAAAATCAGCGGTGACCCAATCGATGTGCTTGACGGATTCTACGTCAGCGACCGCGCCAATGCGGACGGCACTGGTGCCGATGTCCCGGAGGCAGGCCTGTTTGGCGAGATCGCCATCGGCGGCGGAGTGAATTTTGCGGTGGCCCGCGCCGGCATCGAGGGCATCTTCCGCGCGACTGCGGACCTCGACCTCAACGACCCGAATGACGACGGAAAAATCCGCGCAAGCGAGATCTACTCACTGCTCACCTACAAGACACCCGATGGAAAGTCATACGGTCCGCTCAACCTCGGCAGCATCACTCTCAAAGGAACCGTCGGAGCCCGAGCATACGTCGATATTTTCGCACTCGTAAAATGGAAAACCGTGTGGAGCTACAGCACGCCGACTATCACGGTCTTCGAGAAGACGTTCTCCGCACCGCGTCCGCAGCCAACGCTGGCGGAAGTGAACGGCGGAGTTCTCTCGCTCAACGGCGGCCCGACTGCTGCGGACCGTGACTTCGGCTCCACAACAGACGTCGGTGAAAGCTACACCGTGAGCTCCAGTGGAGGCTCCGTCACCGTGCTGTTCAACAACACCGGCATCAGTCAGACATTCAGCGGCGTCACCTCACTGTCGTTCTCCGGCGGCAAGGGCGACGACATTCTGGACGTTCGCAACTTCGCCGGAAGCGTCACCTTCGATGGCGGTGAAGGCAATGACACCGTCCATACCGCGAAGGGCGGCGGCACCTACTCCATGGGCGCGGGTAACGACATCGTCTTCGGCGGAGTCGGAATCGACAGAATCTTTGGTGGCGACGGCGCCGACGAAATCTACGGCGGCGACGGAGACGATGTCATTGAAGGCGGAGCGGGCAATGATGTTCTCGTGGGCGGAAAGGGTGACGATACCTACGTCTTCGGAAATGGATGGGGAACCGACAGCCTCGATGTGGAAAACACCGTTTCGAATACCTCAACGCTCGGTGCTACCGGAGCGGCAGGCAACGACACGCTCGACTTCTCGAAGACCACCGCTGCGCTCACCATCGCGGTGGGATCGACAACAAGCCGGATTACACAGGGCAAAAACAGCCTCACACTCAGCGATGAAGGCGGCACCGTCGGCAAAATCATTGCAGGCTCCGCAGAGGATCAAATCACAATCAACTCCAGCAAGAACGCCCTCATTCTCGATGGCAGCGAAGGCGCGGATACCTACAGCTTCGGCTTTGGGCGCATCGCGGGCGAAATCACCATAGAAGATACCGGCGGAGGATCCAACGGCCACGACGATGATTTGCGCGACACGATCGTAATTACCCCGCTGATCTCCGCACCCATCACGCTTTTCGATGCGAAGGTCACATCCGCAGTTGCAGCATCCGGCAGCGAACCAGCCCGGAATGAGCGCGTCAATTTTGGCAACACCATCGAGAACATGATCATTGATGCGCCGAAATCGGCCATCACCGTCGGTGACGCGCTCGACTTCATCGGCGAAGTGCGACTCAAGGCCCTGTCTGCGGATATCTCCCACAGCGTCACCGCGAATCACATTCGCGTCGAATCGAAGGCCACGGTGGATATCGCGGCCTATTTGAACGGTCGATACGACGGGAATATCGAAGTCATCGTGAGTGGCGGCGACATCCTCCTCAGCAGCCAGGTGCTCTCCAGCGCAGGACTCTCCAGCAAATCCGGCGATGGCGGCGGAGTCATCCAGCTCATGAGCATGGGCGGAGAAATCAAGGCCACCGGCGGGAATGTGAAGGCTACGGTCGGTTCACTTCTGCTCCTGGGCACAAAAGGCAGCATCGGCACCGCAGATGCACCGATCGAGACCCAGGTCCTCAACATCGCAGCACGCACCACAGGCGAGGGCACCGTTTACATCATCGAAGAGGACGGCGTAAACGTCAGCGAAGTCGCGGGCATCAAGGGAATGAACGTCAAGACGGGCGACATCACGCTCCTCAACAAAACGAACGAACTTCGCTTCATCGAAGGCGCGAAGTCCGGCGGCGGCGATCTCACCTTCACGAGCGACATCATCCAGATCGACGCCGACCTGGAAAGTAGCGGCAGCAAGGGCGGAGGCGATCTCACCATCCAGCCGGTGAATACCAATATCGAAATCGGCATCGGTGACGGACGCGCCGGACAGTTCACGATTGGCTCCAGCGAAATCGGCCACTTCATCGACGGATTCGCCTCGATCAAGATTGGACGGGACAATGGAACTCATCAAATCAACATCGGCGACGTTGAGTTCACGGACCCGCTGTTCATTCGGAACCCAATCCTTGGCGGCCACATCACGCAGGACGGGGAGATCGTCGCCTCGGGCAACGGCTCCATCACGGTCCTTGGCTCGGGCCATACGATCACGCTCGCGGATCAGACCTCGGTGGGAACCATCAACATTCTCGATAGCGCGATCGTAAACATTCCATCCGTGACTCTCACATCGACCGGCTCCGGGATTAACATCAATTTCGACGTCGATGGCACCGCAGGCGGAGCGACAGAAACGCTGACACTTGATGCGCAAGGCGGCGCAATCTTCATCCAGGGCAACATCGGCGCAAACGCCAGGCTCGACACGCTGATCATCAAGAATGCTACGAGCGTCCAGTTTGAGGGCTCCGTAAACGTAGGTGTGCTCACGTTGGAAAATGTCCCCGGCTTCGTGACCATCAAGGGCAACGTCACCGCGAACAGCATCGAGATCCAGACGGCCGGCACGGTGGA
>JAYUSJ010000259.1:0-14744 GCA_043755735.1 Verrucomicrobiaceae bacterium
GATCGTGGAGCTGTCGCTGACGTTTCACAATCTGGTGGTGGGGGCGAACGGGCAGCGGCAGGCGATGTTTCTGGAAAATGTGAGCGGGCTGGCGGAGCGCATCCTGCGGAATTTTGCGCTTTCACCGCTGGACTCGGCGCTGGTGGTTTCGTCGAGCGGGTGCAACGTGGTGCCGGTGGAAATGGCGGAGGAATTCCAAAAGCGCGGGGTTCGGGTGGTGGCGATTATTTCGCGGGCGCACAGCGAGGCGAGTGTGTCGCGTCATCGCGATGGGAAGCGGTTGCAGGATTTTGCCGATATCGTTTTGGACACGGGCGCGCCGGTGGGCGATGCGATGGTGCGGGTGCCGGGGCTGGATACGCCGGTGGCGCCGGGATCGACGGTGGGCGGGTGCTTGCTGGTGAATTGCATCAAGGCGGAAATCGCGGCGCGACTTACCGCTGCGGGGCAACCGCCGAAGGTGCTGACGGCAGGGGCGCTGGTGGGTGCGGAGCGGGCGACGGAGCTTTTCGAGTCGGCCTACGATGAACATGCGCGCCGGCTGGCGAAACTTTACGAGGGGCTGAAGTGAAGGTGTTCTTTGTCATCCTGCTTGCGGCGATGACCGCGTGGGTCGCGATCCGGGCGGCGGAAATCGACCACGCTCATCGCGAGGCCGGCCGCCCTTCGCGCCTGGCGGAATCGGCGGGGCCGGCGGCGAAGCAGTTGCACTCGCTGGTGGAGCAATACGGCGGGCAGCAAGTGCTGCTGGGCGTCGTGGGAATCGTGGCGGGTTTGATCCTGACCTTCACGGTCGTGATGAAACTGCTGAAGCTCCTCGCATTTCTCTGCGTGCTGATCCTCGCCGTAGTGCTGTGGCAGGCGTGGGAGCGGGGCTATATCTCGACGACTCCTCCGGTGGAGGAGGGGGTGCGGGCCGGGCGGGGCTATTTGCGCCAGCCGTAGCTGGTGCCTTTCATCGTGCGCACGCCCTTTCCGACGCCGCCGGATTTGAGCAGATCTTCGTTGAACAAGGCGGTGTAGAGATACGGGAAGTTTTCGAGCTTCTGGCGTTTTACCTTTGCGCCGATGTAGCGCTCGATCTTGCGGACAGCGTCGAGTTCCTCCGCCGTGAAGATGGTGAACGCGTCGCCGGTTTGCAGGGCGCGGCCGGTGCGGCCGATGCGGTGGACGTAATCTTCCGGGTGCTGCGGAACGTCGTAGTTCACGACGTGGGTGACGCCGGCGATGTCGAGACCGCGCGCGGCGATGTCGGTGGCGACGAGGACTTCGTATTTGCCGCTCTTGAAGCCGTTGAGGGCCTCGGTGCGCTCGTTCTGGTTGCGGTCGCCGTGGATGACGCCGACTTTTCCAGGGATGATCTTCATGAGGCGCGAACCGACCATGTCAGCGGCGACCTTTGTCTGCGTGAAGATGATGACGCTGTGGTAGTCTTCTTTTTCCAGAATGGCGAAAAGGAGGTCCATCTTCTGGTCGCGGGCGACGGGGTAAAGTGCGTGTGCGACGGTCTCGGCGGCGCTCTGGCGGCGTCCGATTTCGACGGCGACGGGGTCGGTCAGAATCCATTTCGTCAGCGTCTCCAACTCGGGCGGAAGGGTGGCGGAGAAAAAGAGCGTCTGGCGTTCTTTCGAGCAGGCGCGAATGATGCGGCCCACGTCGGGGAGGAAGCCCATGTCGAGCATCCGGTCCACTTCATCGAGGACGAGATGGCGGACGTCGCCGACTTTGATCGCGCCGTCTTCCATGAAGTCGAGCAACCGTCCCGGTGTCGCCACGATGATGTCCGCGCCTTTTTCCAAAGCCTCGCGCTGGGAGCCGTAGCCGACGCCGCCGTGGATGAGGACAGAGTGCAAATCGGTGAATTTCCCGTAGTTCACGAAGCTTTCGTGGACCTGCTGGGCAAGCTCGCGGGTTGGCTCCAGGATCAAGGCGCGAAATTTTCCGTGTCCTCCTAGTTGAGTGAGGATTGGGAGCGCGAAAGCTGCGGTCTTGCCGGTGCCGGTTTGGGCCGAGCCCATCACGTCGCGTCCCTGTAAAACGAGAGGCATGGCCTCAGCCTGGATCGGGGTGGCGTCTTTATAACCCTTGGCCTCGATACCGCGCATAACCGCCTCGGAAAGGCCGAATTCTTGAAATGTCATCGATGCGAGCTTATCCCGGTTCGGGCGTGGCGCAAGGATCGAATCAGGCCCGGCGTGAACTGGCCCGCGATGTCCGGCGAAGTAGCCGCTTGCTGGACAGTGAAACCGCGCTAAGATGTCGCCCATGATGAATTTGGAAATCCTGTCACTGCGTAGTCAATTGTCACCCGGCTGCTCCGTACGCTGAAGGCTCCTTCTTTTTCATAAATCATGCTCTCCTGCTCTACCTGCTGGAATTCCGGACGCCACACCGACGGTGCGGCGATGATTCAAGAAATCCTCGACCTTGGCTTTGAAAACGTCGAACTCGGCCACGGCATCCGCCTTTCGCTCGTCGATGGCATCCTCAAGATGCACCAGGCGGGGAAGGTGAAGTTCACCTCGCTCCACAATTTCTGCCCGCTGCCGGTGGAAATCACCCGCGCCTCGCCCGACTGTTACCAGATCAGTGCTGCCAGCCAGAGCGAGCGCGAGCGGGCGATTCGCCACACATTTCAGACAATTGATTTTGCGAAGCGTCTCGGCGCGAAGTTCGTGGTGATGCATCTCGGCGGCGTGCCGATTGACGATTACACGACGAAGCTCGTGAAGATGGCAGAGGTCGGGATGATGATGACGAAGCAATTTGTCCGCACCAAACTCGAAGCAGTGAAGGCGCGTGAGTCAAACCAAGCGAACCCGTTCGCGCGGGCAAAGGAGAGCTTCCGGCGAATCGTGGACTACGCGGGCGAACGCGGCATCCAGCTCGGCGTGGAGAGCCGGCACAGCTACGAGGAGATTCCGAGTGAGACGGAAATGATGGATGTGCTCGCGGAATTTCACCCGCCGACGACGGGCTACTGGCACGACTTCGGGCATGTGCAGGTGAAGCATAACCTGAGTTTTCTGGACCACGTTTCGTGGTTGCAAAAAGTCGCCGGTCGTCTCATCGGCTGCCATCTGCACGATACGAAATGGCCGGGCCGCGACCACATGGCTCCGTTCACCGGCGATGTGGAATATGACAAGCTGCTGCCGCTCCTGCCGCCGGACATGCTGTTCGTTTATGAAATGAGCCCGCGACGCACGAGGGACGAGATCGTCACGAGTCTCGCGAAGTGGAAAGAGCGATACGGGGCGTGAGAAAAGCGCTGCTGTGGATTCTGCAGGTCGGCCTTACGGCCGGGCTTCTGTGGCTCGTTTTTCACGATCCCGGCAAGCAGCGTGCGCTGAAGGATGCGATCACCCAAGCTGATTGGCGCTGGCTTGTGGCCGGGGTCGCCGCTTATGGATTGTTCGAGCTGCTCGCCGGCGTGCGGTGGCAGATTTTGCTGCGTGTGCAGGGCGTCCGCATTTCGTGGACCCGGATGTATGGACTGCTGATGGTGGGGCTTTTCTTTAGCCTCTTCATTCCCGGCGGAACGGGCGGGGACTTGGTGAAAGGCTACTATCTTTTGAAGGAAGCGCCGGTCGGACGCAAAACGTCTGCCGCGCTCAGCGTAGTGATGGATCGGCTGCTCGGATTGCTCGGCGTGGCGATTCTCACGGGGACGATTACTGGGCTGCGATGGGACTGGCTCACGAGCGATCCTCTCACGAAAAATTACATCTATTCCGGGATCGCCGTGCTCGCCGTTTGCGTCGGAGGAATGGCGCTGGCGGGAATCGTCTCGGCGTTCCGGCTCATTCATCGGCTGCCGGAAAACCTGCCGGGGCGGAACTTCCTCGCCACGCTCAGCGGTGCCTACGCGCTCTATGGGCGCGCATGGCTTGCGACGATTGCGGCCGTGTTGATTTCCATCGCCGCACACTGCGCGCATTACACGACGTTTTACTGCGCGAGCATGGCGATCGAAATGTCCGGCCCGCGAAAACCGAGCGCGCTGGAGCTATACTCCGCACTGCCTGTCATCGAGACAGTCGCGGCGTTGCCCCTTACTCCGGGCGGGCTCGGGACGCGGGAGAAGCTCTTCGACGACATGCTCACGTCGCTGTGTGATTTGAGCGAAGGCATCGCGCCGAGCATCTCGATGATTGGCTATTTGTGCATCGCGTTCTGGGGAATCGTGGGCGGCTTTTTCTACGTGTTTTACCGACCGAGCAAATCCGAGCGCGATGCCGCGCGCGCGGAGACGACAGCGCAACTCGGCACGAAGCTGCCCGGATCATGAACCCACGCCCATTCGTCACCGCAAACTTTGCTGTCACCGCCGACGGTCGCATCAGCACCCGCAACCGCACGCCGAGTGATTTCTCCAGCGCCGCCGACAAGCGCCGCTTTCTGGGAATCCGCGCAGCCTGCGATGCCGTCCTCGTCGGCGCGCGCACTCTCGCCGCCGACACGATGACGCTCGGCCTCCCCGCAGACGACCTCCGTGCTGCGCGGAAAAAGCGCGGGCAGACCGAATATCCGCTGCGAGTCATCGCGACGAATACGGGGCGTCTTTCGCCCGAGGCTCGCGTTTTCACCAGCGGTTTGCCGCCCGCGGTGGTTTTCAGCACGCGGCGTATGTCCACGCGCACCTGCACAGCGCTCGCGGGAGTCTGTGATCTGTTTCTCCATCTCGCCGATGCCGTGAATCTAGCCGCCATGCTCGCGACGCTCCGCGAAGAATATCGGGTGAAGCGGCTCGTGTGCGAAGGCGGTGGAACCTTGCTGAAAGCGATGCTCGCTGCCGACTTGGTGGACGAGCTTCACATCACGATGTGCCCGCTGATTTTTGGCGGAGCCAAAGCGGCGACGCTCACCGGACTGGCCGGCGATTACCTTCCAGCCAGCGTGAAGCTCAAGCTCGTCGAAATGGTTCCCGTCGGCGACGAGTGTTTCACGCGCTACTCGATCGTTCGGAGCAAGCCGTAGCTCGACATTCCAATGTCGAGTTATACTCAGCGGTCGTTCCAGAGAATGCGCAGATTGTGAGAGGCGCGGCCTGCGGCGATGATGTCGGACTTCCCGTCGCGATCGAGGTCCGCGACGGCGAGGTCTTCGCAGGCGGTTGTGGTGTCGATGACGGTCTCGCGCCATTGCTCGCCCTTGTCGTCGAGCGCGGTCCAGACGGCGAGGCCGACGCTGTCGCCCGGCTTTGCGCCGCGCCAGCCGACGATGATTTGGTCGCCGCCATTACCGAGGACATCGGCGCAGGCGAGGGCGTGGCCTTGGACGAGTTTGTCGGTTAGGACGAGGCGTGTCACAGTCGGCATTACTGTTTCAGTTTTGGATAGGTCGTAAACCGCCAGAATATTGCCGTGCATGGGCTCCACAGTTGCGTAAAACCCAGATGTTTTGTTTACCACCCCTGAGCGAACCTCGCCGACTCCAACTGAAGGCCCTCTGAATCCCATCTGAATAATTGTTTGGCGAGTGACACGCTTTCCTGAGTCAGTGTGTCCGCCAAAATAGACGTACGTTATTCCCTCCTTCCCAGCGACGGACATTTGCGGCGGCAGCCGCAATGCTGGTGATATAACATCAAAATTGTGCGTCGCGTGCATCGACTCGTCGATGACCTCACTCTTCCACTCCGCCTTCACATCTGCGGGTTTACGGTAAAGCAGCACTTTTACCGGCGCGCCTTCGCCGTTTTTGTTCCCGCGCCCGTGCAGCGGGAGCACGACGAGCCCCCATTCCTTTTCACCGAGTTGCACCCACTTCATCCGGTGCGTGGTCGGCTCGACGCTTGGAAACTTCACGGGCTCCCATTTCTGCGTCCGGTCGGCGGGCGGGATCAGGTAGAATACTGCACCACTGTTGACGGTGTCGCCGGGGTTCCACTCGGCTCCGATGGCGACTTCGCATTTGCCGTCGCCGTCGATGTCCTGCGCGGCGATGCAGACGTTGTCGTTTTTCGTGAGTTCCTCTGCGATGACGTAGCGGGGCCATTCTGCGCCGCGTTTGCCGGGATTTTTGTACCAGCGGATTTGGCGGGCGTCGGCGAGCAGGATGTCGGGGAGCTTGTCGCCATCGACGTCCGCGACGGCAGTGCCGTAGCCGATCTTAACGGACCTATCGATGTCCTGAGCGGTGAACTTTGGTTCCGGCGGCGCGGCGATGACGGCTGCGGCTGTGGCGAGGAGAAGGAATGGTGTCTTCATTGCGCGAGCATGGGCAGACTTGGAGGAAAGGACAAGGCTGGCCGTTGTCCCGCTCATCGGTCGAACTATAATCCGGAGAGTCCTTCGGTATTTTGCCGGGAAGCGGGAAGGGGACGTGCCCGAATGCCGGCTTATACCATCTTCTGAAAACAAAATGACTACGAAGGGCACGAAGGACGCGAAGATGACAAGGAAATGAAGCCCTCACCTTCGCGTCCTTAGCGACCTTCGTAGTCACCTCATCGTCGGTCTGATTGTCTTTGCGAGATGGTGTTACATGAGCTGTTACATGAGCTGCAACGCGCTGTCCAACTCGGCCTCCGTATTATAAAAATGCGGACTGAAGCGGAGGTAATCGCGTCCTTGCGGGTCGTGGCGCAGCGAGCAGGTGATGTTCGCTTTATCCAAAATCCCGAATAACGCGGTAGCGCTTTTCTGCGCATGCCGGAACGTGGTGATGCCGCTGGCATTCGGCCCTTCGGCGGGGCCGGTGATTTCGTAGCCTTTCGCGCGGAGTGCGGCGACGAGGTGCGCTTTGAGCGCGAGGATGCGGGCTGCGATGGCGTCGAGGCCGTATCGCATGAAAAGCTCGATGCCCGCGTTCATTCCGTAACAGCCGACGATGTTGAGCACGCCGGGTTCGTAACGCTGCGCACCGGGGACGAATCGCACTTCGGGCTGTGCGATGAAGTTGGGCGAGTGGACATTCCAAGCGCCGAGGAGTGAGGGGCGGCAGAAATCGTGGTGTTTGCGCTTCACGTAAACGATGCCGATGGCGCAGGGGCCGAGCATCCATTTGTGCGCGTCGGCGCTGAGGAAATCGACATGCTCCACGTCCATGGGAAACGCTCCGAGCGTCTGGATCGCATCTACGGAAAACAGGATGCCGCGCGAGTGAAGAAGGCGTCCGATGGCGCTGACGTCGATGCGGTATCCGGTGAAAAAATGGCAGCTTGCGAGCGCGACAAGACGTGTGCGCGGAGTGAGCGCGGCTTCGACGAGTTCGGGCGTGATTTCGCCCGGTCGCTCCGGCTCCAGCATCCGGACTACGACGCCACGGCGACGCAGCTCGATCCACGGATAGACATTCGCCGGATAGTCGCCTGCGTAGCAGATAATCTCGTCGCCTGCGTCCCACGGGATGCCATTGGCAAAGAGCGAGAGGCCGAGCGACGTGGGACCGAGAAGGGCGATTTCGTCAGCCTCCGCACCGATGAAGCGCGCGCAAAGAGTTCGCATCGCTTTGATGTCGCGGAGGGTCTGTGCAAATTCCTGCGGAGCTTCGCTGGCTTCGCGAACGTGGGTGATCATCGCATCGGCGACCGGTCCTGCGAGCGAGGTGACGGCGGCATGGCCGAAGAAGCGTAGTTTGCGCGCAACGGGGAAAAGGGCGAGGCGTTCAGTTTCGGTGAACATGACTTATCCGGTGCAGATGATATTCGTGTAGCCCTCGCCGGGAAGCAGGCCGGTGTAAGGGACAAGGCCGCTTCGGTTGGCGCGATGGATTTTGAAGCCGATGCTGCGGAGCGTATCGAGTAGCTCGGCCTCGCTGGTGTCAAAGCGCGCAAGGCAAGGTGGATTCAGCTCGACGAGCATGGTTGGGCGCGACCGGCGGAGGATATCCGCACCGCCGCGAAGGACGCGGACTTCGGCGCCTTCCACGTCGAGTTTAACGGCATCGATTCCCCGAACGCCGTGAGTCTCTGCGAATTCGGCGAGTGTCGTCATGCTCACCGTTTCCGTGAGCGCGCCGGTGTCGGCGGTGGCGATATGACCGCGTCCGCCGTTGCTCGCGTCGGGGATTTCAAAGCTGACCTCGCCTTTCGAATCCGACAGCGCCAGCCGGAAGGCCTCGGCGGTGGAGCGATTGAGAGCGATGTTGGTCTGGAGTTGCTCGAAGTTTCTGCCGACCGGCTCGAATGCGAAAACCTTCGCGCCGAATCTGGCGGCCTGAAGCGCGTAGTAGCCGAAGTAAGAGCCGATGTCGAAAAACACGGTGCCGGGTCTCGCGACGGCGAGAAGTTCGCGGCTTTCATTGCGATCAAAAAGGCCGTGGTAAAAAAGCTTCCGCTGGAGCGTGCATTCGATGCCGAGATTCCATCGCAGGCCGCGGCGCTGCACCTGCATGATTTTCCCGCGATGGAGCGACTCGATTCCGAGCCCCTTCACGGCAGCCTCGACGATCCGCCACTTGCCGGTGTGGTAAGGCGTTCGGAGGGCGTAGAATTCGATGAGCTTCCAGAAAGCAGATTTCACGCGGCGGTGCTTAGCGAAGGGCTGCGATGATGTCGCGCTGAATCCTCAATCTTCCCATTTCAGCCTGATGAGAAACTCCATAAGCATCCCGTAGAAATCGATCTTCAATACCGCCATCGTACGCTCCGGGTCGCCGTTAGCGCTTCCGTATCGGGACTCCATGTCCTCCTGCGTAACGTCCCAAATTTCCCCGAGCGCGAGGCGTGCGATATTCAGCGTGTGAAGCCACGGGTCGAGATGCCGCGGTGGGATTCGCAGGACGAGTTCGTCGAGTTCATCCGGCTTCATCGCGGCGAGATCGTCCACGACCATATCGACTGCGTTTGCAAAAAGATCGTGCAACTCCGGCTCTACGTTTTCACGCCAGTCCTCGTCGATTTCCTCGTCTTTCCCGCCCGTGGGGCTTTGGTAGATGCGCGCATTCGCGCGATCGTCGTCGGTGGTTGCGATGCCGGGCAGTTCGCGCAGGAGCATTGCGGCAAACTCGTCGATATCGTCCATCTGCACGCCGCCGTCTTCGGCGAGGCGGATGTTCATTTACTTTGCTCCATCGTGGCGAGGAGCAGGGCTTGATGGAGCTGCTGGACGTAAAGCTCCGCCTGCTCGCGCGCTCCGCTCCAGACGAGGGATTTGCCCTTCGAGTGAACCTCGGACATGTGGACTTCGGCCTTCTTTTTCGACATGCCGAAGATGCGCATGAAAGTGATCGTGACGTAGCTCATCAAATTGATGGGGTCGTTGTGGACGATGATGTTCCACGGTTTGTCGAGAGACTCCTCAGTTTCGACTTCATCGAGTACGTCGATGTCCGGCGTCGATATGCCCATTCGCGGTCGGTATGGCAGGGTGGGAATCATTTACTGTGCAGCCGGTCGTGCAGGATTGAGCCGGAATGGATCGACTGCGGGCGCTGCGGCTGCCGGGGCGGTGGCCGGTGGAACCGCGACCGGAGCAGGCACGGTGCCCGCAGGAGTTGCCGCAGGCGCGGGTGTCGTCGGGACGGCTGAGGGCGCGACGAAGCCCTCAAGGGTTGAGATCCAGGTGCCCGCATTTGGGTGCTGTGGATTGCTTTTCAAAACATTGAACATTTCTCCCATGGCGCGGTTCACCTGCCCGAGCAGCATCACGTCTTGCGCGCGGCTCCACAGGAGGCTTGGCTTGCGGACTTGCAACCAATCGCGCTGTTCCACATCGAGCTTCTTCTCTGCGGCGCGTTCCGTTTCCTGTTTGATTCGGAGGTCCCAGTATTCCAGCAGTCGGGGGTCCTTGTTGCTGCGGAACTCCGGCAGGATGATCTGGTTGAAAATCCCGTCCACATTTCCAGGCGTGTATTCCCATCCCGAGCCCGAGTCGCTCTTGGATTCACCGCCTTTGCCGCGTCCCTTTTTCGTGTCGTCGCCAAGGATGTCCGAGAGTTGGAGCGCCCGCGCCACCGGGCTGCCTCCCACGGAAGTTCGGAGGATCTGATCGTGGACGCGTTTCACCGTCTGCTCTTCGGCGACGTCCTTGCGGTCCTTCCGGTCCTTGAGTCTGTCGATTGCGGCATCGAGCTTGGCCGCGACCTCTTCCTCCGCACGGACCTGCTTGGTGAATTCGATGATGTTTTGCAGCATCTGCTTCGTCTCGGTGCCCATCGCGTGCTGAAGTGAAAGGCCCAGCCAATACAGATGAAGGCGTGCAGCGGTCTGGCACTCTTTGCTCCCCAGTGCTTCGCCGTCGCCATCCTTCCAGTCGCTGATCTTCGCGGCCTGATGATCGGCTCCGTTGAACTGCGTTTCTTTCACGGCCTCTTTCCAGAATGCTGCTGCGGTTGGGCCGGACGCTGCGGCGGCCATCACCTTCGTGTAAGCGTTCTGCCTTCGCGACTTGATGCCCGCTTCATTCTGCTCGCGAAAGGCCTTCAGTGCTTCGAGCAACTGGCGGACATCCATCGGCGGTGCGTCCTGTGTTTGTCCCATGGAGAGTGCCGGAATTGAGATGATGGTTGCGAGAAGGCGGAATTTCATGTGCGTGAGTCTAGGTAAGATGACGTTCGGAAAACAGCACGAAGATTAGAGTTCTGCAAACGAGATTCGTTGCGGAAGGGAACTTGACCTCGCAATGGCGAATCTTCCATAAGCGTCATTCGCATCGCGAATTCCTTTCTTAAATGACCACTACCACGCAATTGAAAGCCCTCAAGGGCAACACGAAGTCCAAAGTAGAAGCTGAACTCTCACGCACAGGCGGATTGCTCCGTCTTGCGCCGTGCTGGGTTCCCCGTTCGTTCCTCCAGCCCGGCAAGCGCCTGAAACTGCACCCGGACGATCTGTATGCTTTCGGCCTCAATCGCGGCGGTATCGACGAACGCTGGTTCGCCTCCACGACGCCCGCGGCAAACGACAACCGCACGCCGGATGAAGGTCTGAGCTATGTCGTCGTCGGGAAAGAAAAGTTCACGCTCCAAAAAGCAGTCGCCGATTGCGGTGCGACGCTCATCGGCGCGAAGATTTGGAAGAAATATTCGAAGTGGCCGGTTTACTCGAAGTTCTTCGACAACATGGGACCAATTCCGCATCACATGCACCAGTCGGCAAAGCAGGCGAAACTCGTTGGTTTGGAAGGCAAGCCGGAGTCGTATTACTTCCCGCCGCAGCACAATAATGTCGGCAACAATTTCCCTTACACCTTCATGGGCTTCGAGCCCGGCACGACCAAAGAGCAGGTGCGCCAGTGCATCGCGAACTGGAACAAGGGGGACAACGGAATCCTTGATCTTTCGAAGGCATACCGCCTCAAAGTCGGCAGCGGCTGGCTCATCGATCCTTGCATTTTGCACGCGCCCGGTTCGCTCTGTACGTATGAGCCGCAGTGGGGCTCGGACGTGTTCGGCATGTATCAAAACCTCGTCGAAGGCCGCGAAGTCCCGTGGGCGTTGCTCGTGAAAGACATGCCGAAGAGCAAGCATAAGGACATCGATTTCATCGTCGATCAGATCCACTGGGAAAAGAACGTGGACCCGAACTTCAAAGAGAACCACTACCTCGAGCCCGTGCCGGTGGCCGACACCCGCAGCGAGGGATTTGTGGACCGCTGGATCGTCTATGGAAAAGTGGACAACGAGCAGCTTTTCACCGCAAAAGAACTGACCGTGGATCCAGGCTGCAAGGCCACAATCAAAGACAACGGCGCATACGGACTCATCTGCGTGCAGGGCAGCGGCAAGATCAACAAAGAGCCCCTCAATTCGCCGAAACTCATCCGTTTCACCGAGCTCACCGAGGACGAATTCTTCGTCACCGAAGACGGCGCGAAAGCGGGCGTGACTTACGAAAACACGAGCAGTACCGAGCCGATGGTCATCCTGCGGTACTTCGGTCCGGAAGTGAATCCGGACGCTCCTGCAATGGGCGCGTATCGCAAGAACAAGTTCAACTAAGCCGGTCTGGTTTAGGTGCAAAGAGAGTGACGCCAGTTCGGTGTCACTCTCTTTCTTTTTTCCCGGAATGAGGCGAACCCGTGGAAGCTCGCGCGGAAAGGAAGAAAGGGATGGCGTCCATTTGGGAGCGGCTGCGGTGGCGCGTCCCTTTAAGCTCAAAAGAGGGTTTAGAATTCGTGCCGGCCTACCATGTTCATGCAGCGGGTGATGAGGGCGGTCCAGCCGGTTTGGTGGCTGGCTCCGAGGCCGCGACCGGTGTCGCCGTGGAAGTATTCGTGGAACCAGACGAGTTCGCGCCAATGTTCGTCGGTGGCGAGTTTCTGCGTGAGCGGATCGTCGCGATGGCAGGCGCGTTCGCCTTTTTCGTCGGGTAGGAAAATGCGCGTCATGCGGCGGGCGATGCGGGTCGCGATCTCGTCGAGCGCCATGAAGTTTCCGCTCTTGCTCGGGTACTCGAGCTTGAGCGAATCGCCGTAGAAACGGTGGTAGCGTTCGAGGGCTTCGATGAGCAGGTAGTTGAGCGGAAACCAGATCGGGCCGCGCCAATTGCTGTTGCCGCCCCACATGCCGTCGGTGCTCTCGCCGCCTTCGTACTGGATGCACACGTGGCCGCCGTCGTGGAGGACGCAGAAGGTCTCCTCGGCGTGGGCGCGGCTTAGGGAGCGGATGCCGTAAGGCGATAGGAATTCACCCTCGTCGAGCATTCGCTGAAGCACTCGCACGAGCCTCTCGCGGCTCGGGATGGCGAGCAGGCGGAGTTCGCCATCGTCCTTGGTGGTGCGCTCCATGTAGCTGGTGTGTTTGGCGATTTCGGGACGGTTATCGAGGAACCAGCGCATGCGTTTTCGGAATCCGGGAAGCTGCGAAATCGTGTCCTGCTCGAGCACTTCGACGGCGAGAAGCGGAACGAGGCCGACCATGCTGCGGATGCGAAGAGGGGTGGAGTCGTCGCCTTCGCCGCGGAGGCGGTCGTAGTAAAAGCCGTCCTGCTCATCCCAAAGTCCGCTGCCGCCGAGGGTGTTCATGGCGTCGGCGATTGCGACGAAGTGCTCGAAGAATTTGCTGGCGATGTCTTCGTACGCGGGGCGGGTGCGGGCGAGCTCGACGGCCATGCTGAGCATGGTCACGCAGTAAAACGCCATCCACGCGGTGCCGTCCGCCTGCTCCAGCGTCTTGCCGCTCGGGAGGGGTTTGCTGCGGTCGAAAAGGCCGATGTTGTCCATGCCGAGAAAGCCGCCGCCGAAGAGATGCTGGCCGCGCGCGTCTTTGCGGTTCACCCACCAGGTGAAATTGATGAGCAATTTTTGGAAGCATCGCTCAAGGAAGAGGGTGTCGCGCTCACCGCGCGCGCCGGTGATTTTGTACACGCGCCAGCAGGCCCACGCGTGGACGGGCGGGTTTACGTCGGAGAAGTTCCACTCGTAGGCGGGGAGTGCGCCATCGGGGCGGAGATACCATTCGCGGAGGAGGAGCATGAGCTGCTGCTTCGCAAAAGCGGGGTCGATGCGGCACATGGGGATCATGTGGAAAGCGAGATCCCATGCGGCGTACCAAGGATATTCCCATTTGTCGGGCATCGAGATTACGTCGCCGTTGAAGAGATGCCCCCAGTCGCTGTTGCGGCCCTTGTTGCGGATGGCGGGCGGTGCGGGTTGGGAAGGGTCGCCGGCGAGCCAGGCCTTTATGTCGTAGTGGTAGAATTGCTTGGACCAAAGGAGGGAGGCGTAGGCCTGCCGGATGATGTTGCGCTGCTCCGCGTCGAGGCCCGCGGCGCACTTTGTCTCGTTGAACTGAGCTGCCTCGTCGATGCGCTTCGCGAAAACCGCATCGAAATCCGCGAAGTCTTGCGATGTCATGCCGAGCGTGCTGCCAAGGCGAAGGCGGACGACGACGCTGCCGCCCGCCGGGACATCGAGTGCGTAGTGGGCGGCGCATTTTGTGCCGGAGAGTGCAGGATTTACCGCGCTTTGCTGGTTGTGGACGACGGCGCGGTGAAACGCGTCTTTCACGAACGGCTGGGGATTTTGCGAGCCGTAGAGGGCGTTCACGTTCGTCTCGTTTTCGGTGAAGAGAAGCGGCACTTCCTTCTCCAAAACAAGCCGGTAGTCGCCGAGCGAAGTGTGCGATGCCTCCACGGTCTGCGGCCCGAGCGCGCGGAGAAACGGACGCTCGGAATCGGGCTTCCAGCTCCATGTATTGCGGAACCAAAGCGTGGGCACGACATGGATGCGCGCGGCTTCCGGCCCGCGATTGGCGACGGTGATGCGGATGAGGATGTCCTCCTCGGCGACCTTGGCGTATTCGGCAAATACGTCGAAGTAGCGGTCGTCGGCAAAGGCGTCGGTATCCCCCAACTCAAACTCGCGGTCCTTGGAAGTCCTGCGTCCGTTTTCCTCGCGGAGCTGCGCATAGGGGAACTCGCGCTGCGGGTATTTATAGAGCGCGCGCAGGTATGAGGAGGTGGGCGTGGCGTCGAGATACCAGTATGCTTCTTTGACGTCTTCGCCGTGCGGGCCTTCGCCGTTTGCGAGACCAAAGAGACGCTCTTTCAGGATGGGGTCGCGTCCATTCCAAAGCGCGAGGGCAAAGCATAGTCGCGCCTGCCGGTCGCAGATGCCCATGAGCCCGTCCTCGCCCCAACGGTAGGTGCGGAGGTGCGCGTGGTCGTGGGGGAAGTGATGCCATGCGTCGCCGGACTCGGAGTAGTCCTCCCGGACGGTGCCCCACTGTCGCTCGCTGAGATACGGGCCCCAGCGTTTCCAGTTGCCCTCGCGCCGAGCTTCGACGGCGAGACGCTGATGCTCGGGAGTGTGCGCTGCTAGCGGCTCGATGTGGTCATCGGAGATCATGCGTGGATG
>JAYUSJ010000260.1:0-14711 GCA_043755735.1 Verrucomicrobiaceae bacterium
TTTTGAGGATAAATATTCTACTTAACCATATTCTCAACCCCACCGTCCGCAACCCGCCACTTCACACAAGCAAGCGACGATAATCCACATCGCCACTGGGAACGGACTGCGCGCGAGCAGAGAGATTCCAAGGACCACGCGGCGCGTTTGCAAAATGCGACGCTACTTCTACTCCTGCGCTTTCGGAGCCGCTTTCACGGCGTGCTTCTCGTGCAGGCGCGGCCAGAAATCCTTCCAATATTCGTCGAAGTAATCCAGCCCGGCTGTTTCGATATGCTCGAGCTTTGCGACTTTGGGCGCGGTGGCCGCGTCGTAGCCGGCGAGGTGGTCCTTCCCGGCGCGTTCGCGCGGGGAGACGAATCGCCACTCCGAATCGCCCAGCACTTCGGCGCAGATTGCCGCGAGTTCAGGGTCGTATTTTCTGAACTCCGCGCGGGTGTGGATGTGATTGTGATCATGGTCCATCGTGCGGTTGGTGTCGTACCAGTTCTGCACGCCCTCGGCCCAATACTCGGAGGAATTCCCGGCTGCGTACGTCTCCTTCGCGCCGCCGAAGACGACGAGCACTTTGTCTTCCTTCGTCACCTCGATTTTGGAGTGACTCGGCTTGCCGTTCACGAGGATGTCGCCGCCGTCGAGGCACTGTTTGAGGAAGTCGGGCTTCTGCGCCGGGAACGATTTCACGAGCGCGTCGAGCAGGCTCACCGGCGTCGCACTTTTCACCCGCCGAAATCGCAGCGCCGCGTAGCCGTCGTTGTAAATGCCCCGCGTCTTCGCGTTCGCAAATGCTGTCTTCACCCGGGCGTGCTGCTCTTTAGAAAATCCCGCGCCCTGGATGACGTGGCCGAACTCGTGAATAAGAATGCTCTCGGTTTGCATGCCGCCTTCGTATTCGAGCACGTCTTCCTCCGCGAAAAGCACGACGGGACGCCCGAGTCGCGTGGTGAGAAAGCCGCGCTGCCGCCAATTGTAGAAGTCGAGTTCCTTCCCGGTTTTGTCTGACGCAAACATCGGCACATCGGAGGTCAGCTCATTGTGCGCGACGAGCACGCAGAGCACCTTCTTTTTGCGGATGCGCTCGGCGACCTCCGGCGCGATGCTCTTCATCACCATGTCGAACTGATAGGCCGATTCGCGATGCGTGAAGTCGGAGACTTTGTCCGAAGTGGCGATGAGGATGTTCTGCACGAGCGTCGCCTTTTTGAAAAAGGCCGAATCGAGTTTGTATTCCGCCGCCTGCTCCGGGGTGACGGCCTTTACGGAAAAAGCGACTTCTGCCCTGGCAGGCGCAGCGGCGGCGAAGGCAAAAGTAATCAGCGCAAAAGCGCAGAGACGGGACCGATTGAGGATTTGCATAGAAGTAGTTCTGTGAGACATGAACTGGAAATCGCTCGCAATGCAAACTACCGCCGTGCGCGATACTCGGTGGGGTTCACGCCGATCCAGCGTTTGAAGGCGCGGGAGAATACGAGCGCGCTCTCGTAGCCGACGAGCGGGGCCACGACTTCCAGTTTGTCGTCGGTTGCCTCCAGCAGCCGCTGGGCTTGTTGCATCCGCAGGAACGTGACGTGGTGCATCGGTGAGCGGCCAAGTTCTTTCATGCACAACCGGCGGAGGTGCTCGGCGCTGAGGTTGGCGCGGTTCGCGAGGGTGGTGAGCGACCACTGCGCAGCCGGTTCGCTGGCTACTTCGTCCCACAGCTTCCACAGCCGGTCGCCGCGCTGCCACGGGCTGGCGAGGCGGGAGGCGAATGCGTGAACGAGGCTCACCCAATGATGCATCACTTTCGGGTCGCGCGCATTTTCCCACTCTTCGCGCAGCCCCGAAATCGCGCGCACCAGATCGCCTGCGCCCGACGTGCGGACCGGCGATGCCGCGCCAATGAGCGGCTTAACCCACGCGGGCTCTTCGTAGCGGACCCATGCGAAGATGAAGCGCTTCCCGACTGATGCACGAAAGGCATTCAGCACGCGCGGCGGGGCCATGCAGACCGTGCCCGCGGCGACGCGCTGCCAGCGTCCATCGAGCAGAATACAGCCCTCGCCTTCGATGCAGGCGAGGATGAAGCTGCCCGTGGGCTGAAGGCGCACGCGGTTGTAGCGCGGCCCCGCGTCGTCCCAGCCGAGCCGCCCGATGCGGTGCGAAGCAAGCTCGGTGCATTCGTACGCGTGGAGCTTCCAGAGCCGCGTGCGCGGTCCGTCCACCGTCGTTTCTTTGAATACTGGTTCTGGCACTCCAGCCCAATACACGGGCGCGCCGCATTCGTCACGCGGGGCTTTACGCGCCAAGCGAGGCGACGCGGTACTCGCCCGGAGAAAGTCCTGTGGCCGCGCGGAACTGCCGGCAAAACGCTGCCTGGTCGTAAAAGCCGCACTCAAACGCGATGGATGAAAGCGGCGCGTCGGTGGAATGCAGCGCTTCGGCCGCGGCCTCGATGCGGACTTTTGTCAAAAGCTGACGCGGCGTGAGACCCGTGAGCGCGCTGATTTTGCGCTGAAATTGCCCGGAGGAAAGGCCGGCTTCCTTTGCGAGCGCCTCGATGCGGAGAGGGCCGGGGAAATCACGATGGATCGTATCGAGCGCGGCCCCGAGCGGCCCGAGCGCGCTGCCAGCCGATGCGGGGATGCTGAGATCCCGGGAGATACTGGCGATGGCGATGGTCGTTCCGCCGCCGTCGTGTACGGGGACTTTCTGCGTGACGAACCAGCCGATGTTTTTTCCCGGACGGGTGATCATTTCCACACGGTCGCGAAGACTGTGCCCTTTGGCGAAAATCTCATCGTCTTGTTGCTCGTATCCGGCTGAAAGAATCGGCGGGAATACTTCGCGCGCGGTGCGACCGATAAGCTGGGCGCGATTCGAAAGCCCCGCGCTGTGGATGAATGCTTCGTTTGCCGCGACGTAGCGACGCTGTCGGTCTTTTACGCAGAAAATCACGTCATTCAGCGAGTTGAAAAGCGTCTCGGCGACTTCGAGTCCGGGAATGGAGCCCAGCACGGCCTGGCGGATCGAATGGATGTTTTTCGCAGTCTTTGTGCTCATGTCTCGAAACGATAGCACGGCACCATCCCGATGAAGATTTGTATTTTTCCGGCATCGAGGCTGCGGAATATCTCCACGACGAACGCGCGGCCGCGTTGCATATTGTAAGCATGACTGCGCTCCCAAATTCACAAACCGACACATCCATCGAAAAGCGCGCCATCGCGCTTGCCGAGAGCCTGCTCGCCGCCGCAGATGCGGAGCAAACGACGCGCGAAAAACGCGATGCCGCGCAGATGTCACGGATGATGAACGATGCTGAGGGAAAGCAGTTCACATTCGCAATGGCCGACCAGATTTTTCGCAGCAACGATGCAAGAGTGCGGGCGCGGCGCTGGCGAGAGCTGATGTCGGGATACGGCGCGCCCGGCTATCTCTCGCCGGTGGACCGGACCTTGATGCGCGTCGGTGCGGCAGCAAGCGCGGTGGTTCCGGGAATCGTGATGGGCGCGGTGGAGCACCGGATGCGCGCGGACTGTGCGCGCGTGATCCTGCCGGGAGAAAGCGGGCGGCTTCACCGCTATCTTGCGGACCGCGAGGCTGCGGGATTTCGAATCAATCTCAATCATCTCGGCGAAGCCGTGTTGAGCGAGCCGGAAGCGGAGCGTCGCATGGAAGCCGTGCTCGGACATCTGCGAGATCCGGCGGTGAACTATATCTCCGTGAAGATCTCGGCAATTTTCAGTCAGATCAATCTCACGGCGTGGGCGCAAACGCTCGAATCAATCAAGGCCCGCTTGCGCAAGCTCTACCGGGTCGCTGCGGAGCGCGGGAAGTTCGTTAATCTCGACATGGAAGAGTTTCGCGATCTGGAGCTCACGATCACTGCATTCCGCGAATTGCTCGATGAGCCGGAGTTCCTCCGATTGCCTGCGGGAATCGCGCTTCAAGCGTATCTGCCGGATTCCTGGACAGCGCAGCAAAAGCTCACGGAATGGGCGAAAGCGCGTCTCGCGAAGGGTGGCGAGCACATCAAAGTGCGGCTGGTAAAAGGTGCGAATCTCGCGATGGAAGCAGTCGAGGCAGAGCTTCACGGATGGAACTCCGCGCCGTACTCAAGTAAGCCGGAGACCGATGCGAACTTCCGCCGCATGGTCGAGTTCGGCTGCCGCCTGGAAAATGCCGCAGCGGTGCGGCTCGGGGTGGCGAGCCACAATCTTTTCGATGTGGCGCTGGCGCTCACGTTGCGCGAGGATTTCGGAACAAAAGAGCTGGTGGAAATCGAGATGCTCGAAGGCATGGCGAATCACCAATCGCGCGCCGTGAAGCAATCGGCTGGCGGGCTTCTCATCTATGCGCCGGCAGTCCGGAAGCACGATTTCCTCAGCGCGATGGCCTACCTTTTCCGGCGGCTCGACGAGAACACGGCGCAGGGAAATTTCCTCCGCGATATGTTCGGAATGCGGCCCGGCTCGCCGGAGTGGGAGGCGCAGCGTGTCGCGTTTGAGACCGGCTGGCAGCGCCGCGCCATTGCGCCATCCGAGTCGCGCCGCAGCGCACCGGTGCCGGCGAGAGGTGCAGGATTTTTCAACGAACCCGACACTGACTGGACGCAGCCGCAAGCGCGTGCCGCGATGGACGCGGCAATCGAGCGGCACCAAGACGATGCACTGCCGCAAGTGCCAGCGCTGGATGCGCTGATGAGTACCGCGGTCGCAGCTCAGGCGAGCTGGTCTGCGCGTTCGCTGGCGGAGCGCGCGGGGATTCTCCAAAAGGCGGCGGCAGTGATGTCGGCGCAACGTTTTCAGGCGATTGCGTGCCTCCGCGCCGATGGGAAAAAATCGATCTCCGAAGCCGATGGCGAAGTCTCGGAAGCGGTCGGTTTTGCGCGCTACTACGCTGAAACTGCGGCGCTTCCGGCTGGCGTTGTCGGGACGCCGGCGGGAGTTACGGTCGTCGCGCCGCCATGGAATTTTCCGTATGCCATTCCGTGCGGCGGAGTGCTTGCCTCCTTGGTTGCAGGGAACGCAGTCATTTTGAAACCCGCCCCGGAAACGCGGCAGATCGCATGGCTGCTTGTGTGCCAGCTCTGGCAGGCCGGCGTTCCGCGTGGTGTGCTCCAGTTTTTCGCATGTGAGGACGGCACCATTGGACGCGATCTCGTGTGTCATCCAAACGTCGCGACCGTCGTCCTCACGGGCGGATGGGATACGGCGCGGCTCTTCCAGCAATGGAAGCCGTCGATGCGACTGCTCGCGGAGACGAGCGGAAAAAATGCAATCGTCATCACCGCGCAGGCGGACCGCGAACTCGCAATCAAAGACCTCGTTCGCTCGGCATTCGGGCACAGCGGGCAAAAGTGCTCCGCCGCGAGTCTCGCGATTGTGGAGGCCGAAGTGTACGATGATCCGGACTTTCGCAGGCAACTCCGAGAGGCTGCGGAGAGTCTCCATGTCGGCCCGGCGGACGATCGTCGCTCGGTGATTACGCCGCTTATTCGCGAGCCCGCAGAGATGCTGCATCGGGCGCTCACACAACTCGATCCGGGCGAGGAATGGCTGCTGAAGCCCGCTGTCTCCAACGAAGATCCATGCGGGTGGTCGCCGGGCATCCGCCTCGGAGTCAATGCGGGCTCTTGGTTTCATCTCACGGAATGCTTCGGCCCGGCGCTCGGGCTCATGCGTGCAGATTCACTCGCGCAGGCTCTCGAGTGGCAAAACGCCGTTTCCTACGGGCTCACCGCGGGCATTCACTCGCTCGACGCTGCGGAGATCGAACAGTGGAAAGAAAACGTCCAGGCCGGGAACCTCTACATCAACCGCGCAATCACCGGCGCTATCGTTCAGCGCCAGCCGTTCGGCGGATGGAAGCGGTCATCCATCGGTCCAGGAGCAAAAGCGGGTGGTCCGAATTACGTGTGGAGTTTCCTGAGTATCGCGGACGCTCCACACGCTGCGGGCTTTGAAGAAAGCTATCGCGCTGCATGGCGCACTCACTTTTCCGTGGAGCACGATCCGTCGGCGTTGCGCTCGGAGAGCAACGTATTTCGGTATCGCCCGGCGCGCGGTGTCATTCTTCGGCTGCCTTCCGCAGACGATGAAATCATCCGCCGTGCGCGCCTCGCGTCGGAGCTTACCGGAACGCCGCTCACCGTAAGCATCGCCACAGAAATACCCGACGCTGAGTTTGTCCTCTCGCTCGCGACGCTGGGAAATCGCGCGGAGTTTCTGCGAGTCATCGGTCCATGCGCGGATTCGATTTTGCTGGCGGCGCAATCCGCGGGACTGAACGTCATCTCCGCACCTCTGACGGCGTGCGGCCGGGTGGAATTGCGGCACTGGCTGCGCGAGCAATCCGTCTCCCGGACGCTGCACCGCTACGGCCAGATGCCGGGCAAGTGATGAAATCCCCGGTGCGCGCCGCAGTTAATACACGTCGCGGCGGTAGCGTTTCTCGGTCTTCATGAGGCCTTCTTCGATGAACGCCTTGGCCTCTTCCTCGCTCTTCCCGCCATGTTTTTGGGCGATACTGAGCAGTTCGGCGTGAACGTCCGAAGCCATGCGGTTTTTGTCACCACAGACGTAGAAATACGCGCCTTCGCTGAGCCACTTCCAAATCTCAGCGCCCTGCTCTCGCATCCGGGTTTGGACGTAGATTTTGTCGGCCTGATCGCGGGAAAATGCGAGATCCAGCCGGGACAGCAGTCCGTTTTTCACCCAGCCTTCGAATTGGTCGCGGTAGAAGAAATCCTGTTCGCGACGCTGATCGCCGAAGAACAGCCAGTTCGCACCTTTGGCTCCTGTGGCTTCGCGTTCCTCCAGAAATGCGCGGAATGGCGCGACGCCGGTGCCGGGGCCGACCATGATGACGGGCGTATTCGGGTCTTCCGGCAGTCGGAAATGTTTCTGCGTCTGGCCGAAAACTCCGGCCGTCGTATCGCCGTTCCATCGGTCCGAAAGAAAAGTAGAGCAAACGCCGCTGCGCTTCCGCCCATGTGCCTGCCAGCGAACGGTGGCCACGGTGAGGTGCACCGATTCCGGATGAGCCTTCAGCGACGAAGAGATGGAATAGAGCCGAATCGCCAGAACGCGCAGGTGGTCACAGAACTCCTGCGCGGTGAATTTAACTTCGGGGAACTCCCGCAACACATCCACGTAGTCGCGCGATGCGTTGCGCGCCGACGTATATTCGGTGAGAGCGGCGGCATTTTCGGGCAGGAGAAGCTCCGCGAGTTTGGCTGCGCCTTTCTCGGCGGCCTTTGCCAGGAATTTCTTTTCAACAAAGTGAATCGTGTAGTCGCTGAAAAGCGCCTGCCGCAGAGGCTTCTCCACCTCTTTTACCTTCACGGTTTCGTCGCCAGTGCAGCCGAGTGCCTGGATCGTGAGTTCCACCAACTCAGGATCATTCGTGGATTTCAGCGCGAGCGCATCGCCGACTTCGTAGATGAGCCCGGAGCCAGCCAGCGTGATTTCGTGGTGGCGGGTATCCTTCTCAGATGCGGGCCCCGTGAGCTTGATGTTGACGGTGTGGCGGGCCTGAAACGGGTTCTTGGCGTTATAGGGTGATTTGATGGTCGGTTCCGTGGACATACTTCCCGAGCAAATCGGAAAACTCGCCCGAGAAAAAGAAGAACTTTCACAAAGCAAGCGGTTCGTTCGCATCTTCAAGCAAATCAGCGGCAAGGGAAAACCGCGCGTTTTTGCAGCCAGAGAAATCCCTCTGTTGATTGTTGACTCCCCCATCGGTTGTGTTACATCGGTCAAAACACCTACCCAACCCACAAGATGTATTGCTCCAAATGCGGAAGCCTCGACGACAAAGTCATTGATTCACGACTCTCGAAAGACGGTCGTTCGATTCGTCGTCGCCGGGAGTGCATCGGATGCACGAACCGGTTTACGACTTACGAAGAGGTGGAGCGCGCCGTTTTGCGGGTCGGCAAGCGCGACGGCCGCAATGAACCGTTCGATAAAGAGAAGCTTCTGGGCGGAATGCTGAAGGCTTGCGAGAAACGCCCTGTCAATGCAGAGGTGCTGGAGAAGATTTCGGACGAGATCCAATCGAGCCTCGAAATGGAGTTTCGCCGCGAAGTGCCGAGCCACGTCATCGGCGCGAAAGTGATGAATGCGCTGCACGACCTCGACGAGGTGGCCTACGTGCGCTACGCCAGTGTTTACCGGCACTTTCAAGACATTGGTGAGTTTATCCATGAAATCCAAAAGCTGGAAAAACGACCGAAAAAAGGAGGCCCCCAGCAGGAGCTTTTCAAATGATCGCCTTTCGGGACAACCTGCCTGTCATCACTCTTTCCAACGGCCAGATCGTGGCTTTTGAGCGGGAGTGGCTCTGCCGCGCACTGGGAGTCGCGGCCCATCGCGCTGGCTACCCGAAATGGTGGCTCGCAGAGCACGTCGCAAGAAGCGTGCAGACCTGGCTGGAGATGCTGGGAGAAACAACGACGACCGTGCCCGTGGCCCAATTAACGAGGGCGGTGCGTGGTGCGCTGCAGGTCATCGGATACGCAGAAGTGGGTGAGCGATTCGAGGCCGCGGTGCCGTTTGCGCGGATCTCGCTTGTCGAGGTCGCGCAGCAAGCCGGCAATGGATTCGAACTGGCATTTTTCTCGGCCCTCACGCGCAAGCTCGAAGGCGTGATGGAACTCGGCGGGAGCTATTGCGAGCTCCACGGCATGGAGCCCTGCGTAAAGATTCTCCGGCGAAAACGCGCATGGAGCCGCGATTGCGCAGCCCTTCGGGAAGAGATTGTGCTCTTCACTCGCGAACACACACGTATCGAATCGGAAAGAGCCCCGCGGGAGTTCTTTGTCTACGTCGCATAGCCCATGACTATTTTCGAAAAAATCGCAGCCCATGAGATCCCTGCTTCCATCGTCTATGAGGAGGTGGATTTCCTCGCGTTTCACGACATCAACGCACAGGCTCCCGTGCATGTGCTCATCATTCCAAAACGCTGCATTCCCCGCGTCGCACTCGCGGCTGCGGAAGATGCGGAACTCCTCGGACGGATGCTCCTCGCCGGGCGCGCGATTGCGGAAAAGCTAGGCGTGCTTGAAAGCGGATACCGGCTGGTGATTAATAATGGGCGCGATGCGGGCGAAAGTGTGCCACATTTGCATATCCATCTATTAGCCGGGCGCTCCTTGTCCTGGCCACCCGGATAAATCCAATGAACTCACAAGACCGAAACCGCTTTGAGATGATCCGCCGGGTTGTTGTAACCGGCATCGGCGTAATTGCTCCGAATGGCAATACGCTGGAGACTTTTTGGGACAGCGTCGTCAAGGGTAAGAGCGCTGCGGCTCCCGTGGAGAAATTTGACGTCTCGCAACTCCCCGTGAAATACGGTGCGGAAGTGAGGAACTTCCAGATGAGTGATTATGTGGATGCCAAGGAAGGACGCTACGACCGGACGATCCAATATGGATTGAGCGCAGCATCGCAGGCGATGATTCACTCGCGACTGGACATGACAGCGGTGGATCCCGAGCGGGTCGGCATCGTTGAGGGGACGACGATTAGCGGCTCCGAGAGCGTGATGAAAACGCAGAAGATTTTCCTCGATACCAAAGACTACCGCAAGGTTCATCCCTACAACGTCGTCGCGGGCTACTGCGGAGAAGGCAGCAGCATCATCAGCCAGCATTTAGGCATCCAAGGCGCAGCCATCACCTACTGTTCGGGCTGTGCGTCGGGCAACGACTCCATCGGGCACGCATCCAAGCTGATCCGGCACGACGAGTTCGACGTGATGCTCGCGGGCGGTGCCGAGGAAATGCACGAGATGCTTTTTGTGGGATTTTGCAAACTGCGATCCATGAGCGAATGGATCGGCGAGCCGGGGCGGGCCATGCGTCCTTTTGATCGCTCCCGTGATGGATTTGTTCTCGGCGAAGGTGCTGCGTTTTTGCTTCTGGAAGAACGCAATCACGCCCTTGCGCGGGGTGCCACGATTTACGCAGAAATTCTGGGTCACGGTCGCACCTCCGAGGCCTACCACCCCACATCGCCGCATCCGGAAGGCGTCGGATACCGCGCAGCGATGGAGCGTTCGCTCAAAGATGCGCAAATCACGCCGGACAAAATCTCGCACATTAATTCGCACGGCTCTGCCACAAAGCTGAATGACCCCATCGAAAGCAAGGCGATCAAATCCGTCTTCGGCGAGCATGCGAGAAACCTTTCCGTGACCGCAACCAAGCCGATAACCGGACACCTGATGGGTGCCTCCGGTGCGGTGGAGGCGGTCGTAACGGTGATGACTTTGCACAAGCAAAGCATTCCACCGGTCATCAATTTGTCAGACCGCGATACCGGCTGCGATTTGGACTACGTTACCAAGGCGCGCCCGTATCCGGTGAAAACGGCGCTTTGTGTAAATGCCGGATTTGGCGGGCGGTACTCGAGCCTCGTATTCGGGGAAGCCGATGTGACTTCATGAATTTCGTCCTGAACGCAGCACTTGCAGCCGCGATCATTAATGCGGTGCTCGCGGGGTTCGTCCTTTATACGAATCCGCGTTCCACAATCAACCGCGTTTACGCGTTGTGGGGCGGGAGTGTCTCAATCTGGAATTTCGCGGCTTTCTTCAAGAGTTTTGCCTACGTCAATGAAGCGCAGGCGCTCGGCTGGGTCGGCATCATTCAAGGTGCGGTTATTTTCCTCCCGCTGACACTGGCGCATCTGGGCCAGCTGATCATTCACAATCGGACTCCGCGCTGGATCTGGGCATTTTACGTCCTCCATGTTGGGCTGTTCCTGAGCTTGATTTTCACACCCTTTTACATGACTGGAGTGCGGAAGATTTCGGTCCTTGGCTGGTGGTCAGTCGCCGGTCCTCTCTTCAAGGTCTATCTCGCATCTTACGTCGTACTGACGCTTCCCCTGCTCTTCCGACTGCCAGTATATGCATGGCGGGCGGAATCTACCCGCAGGTCGCAGTTGCTCATTCTCTGGTTTTCGATCCTTACGCTTTGGATTTCTGGAACCAATGACATGTTGCCGATTCTCGGGCATACGGTTTATCCCGGCACCAGTATTCCGTTCATTCCGCTGGGGAATTTCGGGGCTATTTTTTACGGCATCGCGGTGGCCTACAGCGTCCTTCACCATCAGTTGCTCGACATTTATTATGCGTTCAGCCGGGCATCATCCGTCCTGCTTCGGGTGTGTTTCGTCGTCTCGATCAATCTGCTGCTCCTCGTCGTCGGCGCGGCGTTTAATCCCGGCAGCTTCGATGCATACGAGATGCGAATCGCGATGCTCGCCGTCGCCCTCAGCACGCTTGTCGCGACTTACCTGTTTCCAAAACTGCTCGACGGGCAAATCGAGCGTATCGAGCGCGCGCTCATGGGCGATCGCTTCGAACTGCCGGACAAGGTGCGCGGCTTCATTGAGGCCATGAAATGGCGGCTCGACCTCACCACCGTTCTCGATGAATTGGCGAAGTTCCTCGCCGGCACCTTTCGGCTTCGCGGATTCTCCGTCGTCTTGCTGGGCGAAACGCGGCGGGACTTTTCCGTTGTGCGCTCATTCCCTCCGCGACTGCCCCAGATACTGCCCAATCTGCACAACGACGGCTCCATTTTCTCTCCACCGCCGGAGTCCAGCGGAAGGTTCATCATTTTGCAGGATAAACCCGGCGACGGAGAGCCTGATCCGCAGGCAAAGATCCGCTCCGAAATCCATGGGCTGGAAGGAAGAGTCGTTTTCCCCTTCAGGGTCGAAGAGCAACCCCTCGGCTTCCTATTGGTGGGCGACAAACAGGGCGGAGCGAAAATATCCTCGGAAGAAGCGCGCCTATTAAGCGAGATTGCGGTAAATATAAGCCTTGTGGTAAACCAAATATCTCTAAAAAATCAAAACATGCGCGCACAGGAATTGGATCTGATCGGGCGAATGTCCCAGGGGATGGCTCACGACCTCAATAACCTGACAACGCCAATCTCGACCCTTCTCCAATTGCTGGAAGAAGGGGTATCGGCCGAACTCCTTCGGGAGGAACTTGTTCCCGTGGCACAGCGGAATATGCAAAAGATGCGCTCCTATATCCGGGAGTCGCTCTTCTTCACCGAAAACCTCCGCCTCGACGTCAACCCGATACGGCTCGACATCCTCGTCCATAACATCGTCAAAGACGCAGAAGCAACGAAACGCAAAGGAAAAACCATCCGCTACGAGACCTCCCTCGCGAGTGAAGTGTATGCCTCGCTCGACGCCGTCCTCATCCAGAGACTGCTCTCCAACCTCATTTCAAACGCCGTGGACGCATCCGACGAAGGCGCAACCATCCGCGTCACTTTGGAACGGCTGAAAACCGAAAAAGGGCGCGAGTGGGTGCGCATCCAAGTCATCGACAACGGTCCCGGCATCCCTCCCGAAATCCGTTCCCGCATTTTCGAGCCTTATTTCTCCACCAAGAAAACCGGCGATGACGAACGGGGCTTCGGACTGGGCCTGCCCATCTGCCAGAAAATCGCCGCGCTCCACAGTGGCACTCTCACTCTCACCAGCGAAGTCGGCAAGGGAACCATATTCTCCCTCGATGTTCCCTGCCGCCCAGTCTCCAAACCCGCAGTCTCCGAATCACCTTCCAAAGTCGCTTAGCCATAGATGCATACAGTCCTCGTAATCACATATCAGCCGAATTTCGGAACCGCCATCACAGCGGCACTCGACCCCGCCCGCTGGCGCGTTCTCATCCACGAGGATGCCGCCAGTGCCTCTCCGCTATTCACCCGCCAGGCGGTTGACGTAGTGCTGCTCGACGTGGATCTCAATGACGCACAGATCATTCGCTCCTTGAGGGAAATCCACGAGCGCGCGGCCACCGTGCCGACCATTGTGTTCTCATTGGACAGCAAGCGTCACTGGGAGGAAGAAGCCTATCTGTTGGGAGTCGCACACATTCTGGAGAAACCAGTCCGCGCCAAACTCCTCAACCACCTGCTCGACAAACTCCTCGGAAACACCAGCGAGACGGCGATCGTTCCGCAGCGCACCCAGATGGTTGTTCCGCCGGCCCAATCCCCGGCCATTGCCGCCGCGCCACCCGCGCGACATCTCGACAACCTCCGCCGTTTCTCCTCGCTGCTCATTCACAGCCTGGACGCAAAGTCGCTCCTCCACCATGCGCTCCAGCAACTCCGGGAAGCTCTCGGCGTAAATCGGGCCGCGGTTTTCCTTCGGCGGCCCGACGGGATCAACACCGATGGGGCACCGTCATCCGATGACCACTGGCTCCGCGCCGTCCAGGCAGTAGGGCACGAGCCCAGCATCCTCCAACATTTCGCCCTCTCGCTATCCAGCGGCCTTGGGGCGCACCTTCACCGCAACAGCCGCATTCTGCGCAGCACAAGCCACGAAGCGCTCTCCAGCCGCGAGATCATGCGCGAATTTGAGATTCTCGGCAGCTCCATTGCGGTCCCAATTATGGAGCGCGACACTTTTGTCGGCATCCTCCTTCTCGATGAACGTATTACCGGAGGAACCTTCGGCGACGAAGAACTCCTCCACCTCTTCCATTGGCTCGAGGAACTCGGGACCGCCCTTCGCAATTGCTGGCGGCATGAGCAGCTTTCAGCCGGGCATGGCCTCATCGACGAGATCATCGCATCCCTCGGTAGCGGCTGTGTGGTCGTCGCTTCCAATCGCGGAATCATCCACACGAACAACGCCGCCCTTGCTCTACTCTTCCCTGAAAGCAGCCGCCAGCGCACGCGCCGCGCCTTCGATTTCGGAGACCTCCCGCAACAGCTCGGCAGTCAGATATTTCAAGTCATCCAGACCGGCCAGTCCGCCTCCGCATTCAAATGGACGCCACCACACCTTCCCTCGGTCATCGTCGGCGTCCGTATCATCCCATTTCGTGTCGGCACCAATCAACGCGCAGATGCGGCGCTCCTCGTTTTGGACGACATCACCGAGCATGAGCGCGCCGTCCAACTCGAAGTGGAGACCAACAAGCTCCGCCTTGTCCGCCAAATGTCGTGGCACCTCGCCCACGAAATCGGGAATGCCCTCACCCCCATTTCGACGATGCAACAACTGCTTGAGTTTGACGCCGACGCCGAGGCGCGGAAAGAACTCTCCGGTGTCCTAGGCAAAAGCGTCCGCCGCATCCAGCGCCTCACCCAGCAAATGAACTTCCTCAGCCGCGACTGGGACGGAAAAGACGGCGAGACCGTGCGAATCACGAGCATCCTCGAGAGCGCCTACGCAGAAGCACAGACCTTCAATCCCGGCACCCGTGCACCCAGCCTGAATCTCGATCGCAACAACGCCGCGACGATTACCGGCGACGCCAAGGCGTTGCGCCACGCATTCTCGGAAATCATCCTCAACGCGCTTCAGGCCAACCCCGAAAACCCCACCGTCACAGTCCGCATTCAACAAGGCAAGGACGAGAAGCTCTCGGTTGAAGTCCAGGACGCAGGCCCCGGCTTTCCGTCCGATGTCGCCGATGAAATCGGGGTCCCATTTCAAAGCACCCGCAGCGTTGGAATAGGTCTTGGCCTTACCGTCACACGCAAGATTATCGAAAATCATCTTGGCACGATCGAGATCCCCACGACTGGCACAAAAGGCCCTGGAATTGTCCGCGTAATATTGCCCAACTAGTACCTACTTGCACAAGTTCGCGTCGTAAAGTAGTCTGGGCGAATGTCACGTCCAGCCACACCGATTATTCTCAGTCGCGATGAGCAGCAGCAA
>JAYUSJ010000261.1:0-14631 GCA_043755735.1 Verrucomicrobiaceae bacterium
GCGCGACGCCCGCGTGCGGGAGCAGTTCCCAGTTTAGCCCGCTCCGCTTCTCCCGCATTGGCCAGCGCCATGTGCGTTCATAGACGAGCGTTGCTCCGAGTTCATTGTGGAGCTGATTGTCCCAGCCTTTCGGATGGCCGAGTCCGCGCAGATCATGCACGAGGCGCTGTGCTTCCTGCGCGTAGGAGTAGGACCCGACGACGCCGATATTGAAGACGAGTGAATTGCGCACTTCCGCATTTTTCCAAACGACGCCGATGCCCAGATAGAGCCATCCGGCGTAAGGACGGTCGTTGGTCAGGAGTGCCGTCGTCTCCGTATTATCGGGCGTGTAAATGTTCTGCCCGAACGCGAAGACGAGGTTCTTCTGGTAGTCCTTGTTGTTGATGAACGGCAGCGCATCGAACAATGGAAGAAACGGGCTTGCGTAGCGGGTGTCGCTGAACTTCTCGAGATCCGGCGAGCTCCATCCGAACTTCACGCCGCTCGTGTAATAACGGTCTGTGCCGGCAAAGAGATCATTCTCCATGTAGAGGCTGACGGTGCCGTCCGAGATCTCCTTGCCGGCGCCGTGGGCCAGCGGGCATAGCGAGAGTGAAAGAAAGATGAGTGATTTGGTGATTGATGGTTTCATGTGTTTTTTTGGTTATTGAGGTGGGAGGGAAGCGAGGTCTTGCGGTGATGAAAAGCCGTCGCCTTCCGTCTTTCGCTCGGCTGGAGCCTGGCTCTCGCTGGCCACGCAGATGTCCTGCGCGCCTGCTTCCGCCAGGATTGCTTTCGCCTGGTCGATTTGTTCGGGAGTTTCCGTATGGACGGAGATGAGAATGTTGCCTTCTGCGATCTTGCCTTCGTAGCGTTTGGCCTCGATCTCCGGGATGCCCATCCCGACGAGCCCGCCGGCGACTCCGCCCAGGGCCGCGCCGATCGCGGCACCGCTCAGGGCCGCCATAATGGGCCCCGCTGCGAGGAATGGCCCGACGCCCGGAATCGCCAGCACGCCGATACTCGCTATCCAGCCGAGTGCGCCTCCGATGAGGCCTCCGGTGCTTGCTCCGGCGACGGCTCCTTCGGGCGCTTTTGTGCTCTTTTCA
The DNA here is from genome assembly GCA_043755735.1 of Verrucomicrobiaceae bacterium. Lineage (GTDB taxonomy): Bacteria > Verrucomicrobiota > Verrucomicrobiia > Chthoniobacterales > Chthoniobacteraceae > SXWH01. Next base: position 1,092 of record JAYUSJ010000261.1, read on the forward strand.
TGCGCGAAGTCCCTGCTGGTCCCCCGGTCGGAAAAGAGGGCGGAGATGTCATCCCGTGAAAATTGTGCGACCTCCAGATGCTCGATGATGTAGTCGGCCTGGGTGCGCGAAGTTGCGATACAGAAAACAGATTTTTTGGACATGCTTCGCTATGATGATCCGCCGGAATCTGCTGTCGTATGGGGTGAAACCCCACCAGCAGGTTACGGCTCGATGCTCACCGAAGTGCCGACCGAGACTGCGTTGAAAAACACAGCGGCCATTTCTTTAGGCAGCCGGATGCACCCGTGCGAGGCCGGGTAGCCGGGCAAGGAGCCTGCGTGCATCCCCGTCCCGCTCACGATCCGCATCCAGTGCGGCATCGGCGCACCTACGTAGCGGGTACCCTCCGGGCGTTTGTCTTTGCGGGTATCGACATCGCGTTGAACGACGCGCCCGTCCGCCGCCACATAAGCGCCGAACAACGAAGACTCATGGTGCTTCTGTTTCTCCACGATTCGGAAGTCTCCCGTAACTGTATCGAGTCCCTCCCGCCCGGAGGAAATGCGCGATACGCCCGCGAGCTGTCCGCCTTTATAAAAATACGCCCTCTGCTCCGATAGATTGATGCGCACCCGCGGTTCACCCTGCATTCCCTCGCCGTCCCAGTATGAGCCGGTGCGGAGCACGCGCGCAATGGGCGGCGGCGTGGAGCAGCCTGCAAAGAGCGTGGCAGCTACGAGAATGGTGGCGGTTTTTATCCAATGAGATTTCATTTCCGGCAGGGTAGGCTGCGGCTCGCGGACCGCGTATGGGCATTTCACCCCATGCGGACTGATGCGGCCAGAATTCCGGCCATTCGCGAACGATGTGTGACGCAGGCAATCCCTGCTTTCCGAAAAACAAGAACAACACACACAAACCATGAAACAATCCATCCTTACGCTCGCCTCGGCGCTCGCACTTCCATTGTGCGCCTTCGCCGCAGAAGAGCCGAAGAAAGACGCGGATAACACCGCCAAGAATGAGCGTGACCGCGATAAGAAAACGCTCACGCCAGCCGATCAGTCCGAGACGCCGGAAGACCGCAAACTCACCCAGAACATCCGGCGGGCCGTGATGAAAGACGACACGCTCACCATGATGGCCAAGAACGTCAAAATCATCACCGCCCAAGGAAAGGTCACCCTGCGCGGGCCGGTGAAAACCATCGAGGAAAAAACCAGGATCAATGAACTCGCCAAAGCTGCCGCAGGCCAGACGCCCGTGGACAATCAGCTCGAAGTGAAAGCCGCCAAGTAACACTCAACCAAATCATCTTATGTCTAAAACTGCTGTATTCTGTATCACTAAATCAAGGGCCCATGTGGACCGCATCGTTGACCGCCTGCACCTCGCGGGCTTCCCATACTCGGAAATCTCCGTGCTCATGCCCGAGACCGATTCGAACCACGACATCGGCCATGTCAAAGCCACCAAAGCCCCGGAAGGCACCGCCGCTGGAGCTGCCACGGGCGGAGTCGCGGGCGGAGTCCTCGGCCTGCTCGTGGGCATCGGCTCACTTGCGATCCCCGGCCTTGGCGCATTCATCGCCGCAGGCCCCATCATGGCGGCACTCGGCGGCGCTGCACTCGGCGCGACTGCGGGCGGAGTGGTCGGCGGGCTTATCGGCCTCGGCATCCCGGAGATCGAAGCACGCATCTACGAGGGTAAACTAAAAACCGGGAACTACCTCGTCTCCGTCCATGCCCACACGAACGACGACGTCTCGCGTGCTAAAGAAATCTACGAGGAGCAGGACGGCGAAGACATCTCCGTCACCGGTCAATCCAGCGTGCCCGAGCCCGAAGGTGCCGGCAGCCACCGCACGACTTCCACAGCCCACGTCGAAACCACCCGCTAAGCCGAACCACCATGAAAACACTGAACGACCTATTTCTGGATGAACTGGCGGACATATATGACGCCGAAAACCGCCTTGTCAAAGCACTGCCGAAGATGGTGAACGCCGCGACCTGTGATGATCTCAAGGCTGCCATTCAGGCCCACCTGGAGGAAACCAAAGGCCACGTCACCACGCTCGATCAAGTCTTTGAATGCTTCGACCTCGAAGCCCGACGCGAGACTTGCGAAGCCACCGTCGGCCTCATCGAGGAGGCCGAGGAAATCGCGGACGACTTCAAAGGCTCGCCCGCCATCGACGCGGCCCTCGTCTGTGCTGCACAGAAGATCGAACACTACGAGATCGCCGCTTACGGATGCCTCCACGAATGGGCGCGACTGCTCGGCAACGACGAAGCCGCCGACCTCCTCCTGGAAATCCTCGAAGAGGAAAAGCTCGCCGACGCAGCCCTCACCGAGCTCGCCCGCACAGTCTGCAACAAGCAAGCACTTGGCAAAGCCTCAAAGGCAAAGCTCGCTGCTAAATCCGGAAAAAACTAACTTCTCAGTGGAAACAGCCCTGTGGCTGGCGCAAGCCAGTCGCAGGGTTTGTCTTCGCTTTACTTCGATGACCACAATTCCCCTCATCGCAGCCGCAGGCTACTCGCTCATTTACTTGCTTCTCGGCGGAGCGATCCACTTTCATCATCGCGAAGTTCCTTCGTGAATAGATTTGCCGGGGGGGTGAAAAAGAGCTCGCCGGGGTGCCCTGCAAAGGGACCACCCCGGCGGGTTTCTTTTTGTCTGCGCGTGGTTTCCGCTGCCGCGAAGACTCCCATTTAGAGCGCCGGGCGCAGTGCGGAATGTACTGCGGTGCGGAGTTCTTTGATTGTGAACGGCTTTGCGATGACCGCGAAGGCCCGCGAGGATTCGATCACCTCGGCCGAGTCCGAGATGAAGAGGACGGCGCTTTCCGGGTGGCACAGAGCAAATTCATCCGCGCATTCCTCGGCGGGCATATCCTGTAAACCGATGCCGCATACCATGAGGTGAATTTTCGGTGCAAACTGCGCGATTCTCACTGCCCCTCGCCCGGTGGTGGAAATGTGGACTTCGTAGCCGACTTGCACGAGGAGGAGCTGGATGAGTTCGCAGATCGGCTCGTAATCATCAACGACGAGGACGGTCTTTGTGGTATCGAACGATTGCATGGCGCGCAGCCTAGAGATTGCGTTCTGCGCGCAAGTCCGCCTCCGCGGACAGCCAGTGATCGAGGTCGTTGCCGTGCTGCGAGCCTCCCGCCTCAAAGTGGTCGTGCGCCCGCTCGGCGATTTCCTCCGGCGTGGGTTTGTCGAGGGCGGCTTCTTCCTCGCTTGCCGCTGCGTTGTATTGGGACTGATTGCGTCGATGGGCTTTCATAGACCGGCACATTGTTCGCTCCACGACTGCTTGGTATGGGGTGAAACCCTGCCGCCGCACGATAAAGGCCGCAGTCTTTCGCGGACTGCGGCCTTGTGCTGTTTCGCGAAAGGTCCGCCTACTGTGGAGTTGGCGTCGCAGGAGGGGCGTCCGGAAACCATCGGATGCTGGGAATGGGCGCGGCGAGCCGAGGGTCCGCCGCGCCCGGTCACTTTTGTGGTTAGTCTTTGATCATGAGGGTGACGGCGTGGTGCGTTTCTTTGCCTTTTATCTCCACGCAGGTGCCTTCGATTTTCGCGCCAACTTTGAGGTTTTCCCAAGTTGCCGTTTTCTCGCCCATCGTCAGCTTCGTCTTGTCGCTGATGTGGACCATGTGTTTGCCCATTTTTGTGTCATCAATCGTGACAGTCATTTTATCACGGTTGATTGCGGTGATTGGGCCCATGAACTTCATCTCGGTCTTCTTGGCCGTTTCGTCCTTCTTTTCGTCAGCGGTTTTTGGTTGGTCCGGCTGGCGTGCGCCATCTGCCGCGGCAAATGCCGAGAAAGGAAGCGCGAGTGCGATGATGAGGGTGTGGATGTGCTTTGTATGAGTCTTCATAGACAAATAGTTCGCATCCCGGGGGGAGGCTGAGGGTGGGGCGAAACCCTACCACTACGGCCAAACGATCGCGCTCTCCCGATGCTCTGGGTGATGACGGGCGGATGGGCTCACAACGGGCCTGGCGCTTTGCCGAATCCAACAACAAAACAAACACACAGATGAAGAAACTATTCACACTCACCGGGCTCTTTGCCCTCGTCTCCACCTTCGCATTTGCTGCGGACGACATCGTCGCCACGGCAAAAGCCACGGGGACTTTCAAGACCCTTTGCGCCGCATTGGACGCAGCCGGGAAAACCGAGATGCTGCAAGGCACCGGCCCATTCACCGTCTTCGCTCCGAGCGATGAGGCGTTTGCCAAGCTGCCTGAGGGCACCGTGGAGACCCTCCTCAAGCCGGAGAACAAACAGAAGCTCGCCGACATCCTCGCCTACCATGTGATCGCCGGCAATATCAAAGCTGCCGACATTCGGAGCAACATGGTCAAGACGGCCAATGGCTCGGATGTGGACATCCGCACCAGCGAGACCGCCACCACTATCAATGGCGCGAAGGTCGTCAAAGCCGATGTCATCGCCAGTAATGGCGTCATCCACGTCATCGACACGGTGCTGATGCCGCCTGCGAAATAAATTTGCCGGGGGGTAAAAAAGAACTCGCCGGGGTGCCTTGCAAAGGGACCACTCCGGCGAGTTTCTTTTTGTCTGGATGCAGGGGATGCTAATCCGCCTGCGGACGCGCCGGAAGTGTGCCGCGCCAGCCCCCGGTGGCGGCTCCCTGCTCTTCGATGAACCGCTTGAACCTCTTCAGATCTCCGCCGACGCGCAACGACACGATGCCGAATGCGTCTGCCAGTTTCTCCGCGGTGCCTTCGGTCGCGTACTCGATGACGAGGGACACGACCGTCGTGTTTTCGCTCTCGGAGATGAAGCTCACCGTCCCCGTGTTGACGTGTCCGCTCGTGCTGCGCCACGCGATGCGTTTGTCCGGGATTTGCTCGGTGATTTCGGCTTCCCATTGCACTTCTTGTCCGAGGATCTCTGCCTTCCATGCGAGATGCGATGCGTCCAGTTGACGGACGGACCTCACGCCTTCCATGAACTGCGGGAACGTCTCAAATTGCGTCCACTGGTTATAGACCACGCTGAGGCGCGCGTTCACTTCGATGTCTTTTTCGATGCGTTGCATCGGGATGATGTTGGTTTCCATAGACCTTTGAATCGTGCGCGTGCATATGTCTGGTTGTCCTGGGGGCGGCGATATTTTCACTGCGGGGAAGCCCGCCACTACATCGCCGGCCCGACTGCACTGCACACGGCGGTGCGAAGCTCTTTGATCGTAAAAGGCTTATCGAGGGCGGCGTGGCGGCGCGAGGTGCTGATTGCAGAATGGCAGTCCGTCAAAAAGAGGACGGCGATTTCCGGGTGGGACTCCGCACATTTGTCCACGCACTCCTCGGCTGGCATATCGTGCAAATATACACCGCAAATCGTGAGGTCGATGCGGGGAAGCGTCTGCGCGAGTTGCACGGCGTTGCGACCGCTCGTGGAGATGTGGACGTGATAGCCGACGGACACGAGAAGGAGCTGGATCAGCTCGCAAATCGGTTCGTAATCATCGACGACGAGGACGTTCTTGGATGGTTCGAAGTGTTCCATATCGAGAGGGCTAAATGTTGCGTTCTGCCAGCAAGTCCGCCTCTGCCGCCAGCCAGTGGTCAAGGTCGTTGCCGTGCTGCCCACCTCCCGCGCTAAAATGGGAGTGTGCCCGCTCCGCGATCTCGGCACCCGTCGGTCTATCGAGACGGGCCTCCTCTGCGGTGGGGGATGCGGCCTGGTTGGTTTGGGAATCGTTGTTTTGGAAAGTGCTCATCGAGTCGCACGTTATCCAAACCTTCGGCCGTTCGTATGGGGTGGAACCCTACGTGCCTTAATGAAAAAGCCGCAGCCCGTTGCAGGCTGCGGCTTTATGCTTTTCAAAAAAAGAATATTTTACGCGGGCTATGGCGAGGGGGTTGGTGTCGGCGTCGGCGTTGGGGTGGGCGTCGGCGTTGGGGTGGGTGTTGGTGTCGGCGTAGGAGTCGGCGTAGGAGTCGGCGTCGGGTCTTCGAGGAGGTGCTGCGGGCAATAAAGGTCCGCTTTTTCCTCCTGGTCCCTAAAAGTAAGTGCCAGCGTCAACAGATTGACGAAAAGCTGGTCCTTCAGCGAGAGAAGCGCGGCGCGGCGCTGTGCGGCAGTCGCGTCTTTGACGGCGCGGCCCGTGGTGGCGCTGCTAAAGACGGCGATCCAAATACTGAGCAATCCTCCTGCGAGCGTCACGATAGCCGGTTTCAATGCCGCCGCATGGATCCCCACCTTCTCTGCCAGTGCGCCGAGGCGCGCCTCCAGTTCGGAGTCTAGAGCCTCGGTGATGGCGTCGCGTCCGCCGGGGAATGCTTCCAGCACTTGCTCGGACTCGGCACCGAAGGTCGCGACAAAATCGCTGTGGATACGGTGGATGCTGGCCGAGAGACCCTTGCGAAACGTCTCTTTCGCTAACGTCTTGGCGAGCTGGATGCCGAGCTTCGACGTTTCCGTGGTAAGGAGTCCGCCCAAGGTGTTGAGGCGCGTGGTCGTGGTAGTGATGAGGGGGTTTAACGTGGCCCCCTCGTTGTTAGCGATCATCTTTGCGAGATGATTGCTGGTGTATTTTACAGTCTCGTCCGTGCTGATGGATTCGTCGAGGAATGGATTTATGAAGAAACGTCGTAGGTCGATCATAGTTTTGGTAGAGGTTTTAGGGTATATTTGCATGCGCTCGGAGAGGCAAGTAAGCATTTCAGGGTGCGCAACCGAGCGCTCGACGGGCCACCCCAGGTTTTCAGGGTGCGCAGCCGAGCGCTCGACGGGCCACCCGAGGTTTTCAGGGCTTGCAACCGAGCGTTCGACAGGGCGTCCCAGGTTTGCAGGGTGCGCAACCGAGCGTTCGACGGACCACCCCAGGTTTTCAGGGTTCGCAACCGAGCGTTCGACAGGGCGTCCCAGGTTTGCATGGTGCGCAACCGAGCGTTCGACGGGGCGTCCCAGGTTTGCAGGGTGCGCAACCGAGCGTTCGACGGGGCACCCTGAAAAGATCGGATAAAAAGCGACAGGCCGGTTTGGGGCTCCCCATCTCTGAAACTGTCTGTTTTTATACACCCACCCATCGGCTGACCTTATCGCGCCCCGTCTTTGCGGGCGCTGGGGGTGTGCGTATGATGAACCTGTCCAAAATGGGGACTTGCTCTTTGGAACTCCGTAATGTTCCACGCTCGTCGCCCGTTCGCTCGCAAAGCTCAGAACTTCACCCCGGCACGTCCGGTGCGGTTTTCATCCCTTATACGGTCCGGGGAGCGGGATTCCGCTTCGGAAAGCAGGCCCAGGCGACCCATGCGATCAAAACAAGTTGCAAGGGCAGGCGCACCCAAAGAATCCAAGGCGCGATGGCGACTCCCGGGATGCCGTGCAGTGCCATGTGGAGGTTCGCTGGGAAAACCGCGATGAGCAGCGCAATCAACCCCCAGCCCGCCGCCCGCCGCAACCGTGGGATCAACATTCCGCAACCGCCCGCGACCTCCGCCGCGCCGCTGATGAAATTCAGCGTTTCAGGAAACGGTAAATACGGGGGCATCATGGATAGGTAAGGTTGCGGATTCACGAAATGGTTGACGCCGGCCGCGATGAAAAACGCGGCGAGCAAACCGATGGAGCAAGGTCGAAGCATAAAAAATAGGATTGAGGATCAAGCGCGGGTGCCCGTTTTGCCGGGCTGCGGTCGATAAGCAATGATGCACGCATTCATTCGCCGCAATGGGGTGAAACCCGGCTGGCGATTCCCGCTTAGAAAGAGCGTTTCACCGCCCGGTTCCCGCCGCGACGGGCCTCGTAAATTCCGGGCTCTGTGAAGGACAGCCACCGGCGTTCTTTAGCGCCGTCACCTCGCTCGCCGTGAATGCGGAGGCTGCGACACGCGAATCAATTGAAAGAATCATTCGATACAACCAATGCGGGATGCGATGCCGATGTATTCAGCGATGGCATTCCCAAAGGTGTGGTAACCTCTGTGGGGTGTCGAATCATTCGAGTATGTGCGGACGGTCTGTGATGAATGTCTGCATCGGCTTGTCCCGCTGTTTTGTAGGCGGCGGGATGGAGACGGTGTGGGCGCCGCCCGCTTAGTAGTATGTTTGGTGCAAATGAAACTCGCCGGGGACCCTTTGGTAGAGGTGTACCCGGCGAGTTTCTCTTTTTTATGCAGCAAGGACCGGAGGAGACACCCCTCCGGCCACCGGGGCGTCCGGGCACGAAAAAGGCCGCAGTCCTTTTGAGACTGCGGCCCGGTTTCTAGTTTGAAGTGTGACGTTTAGTATTTCACCCGCACGCCGATGCCGACGAGGTGGTTGATGTAGTTTTCCGCGCCGACGGCGTCATGGAAAACGAGTGCTTTATACTCCGTGAAGATGGAGACGCGCTCGCTCAACTGGAAGTCAACGCCGGCAAGACCCTGGTAGGCAAAGGTCCAGTCTTCTGCATCCGCCTGCCTGCGATTGGCAAGGCGGACTCCGTTGAATGTGACTTCGGACTCATTTCCTTCGAGCCAGAGATGGGCTACGCCCGCGCCGACGCCGACGTAGGGCCGGAGACTCCAGAGGGGCTCGAATTTGACGATGCCGTTGACCATGAGCGCTGCTGCGCTGATTTTCCCTTGCGTGCGAAGGCTGAAGGCGCCGTCGTTGCTCTCCGTCTCGGCCTCGAGTTGGGAGTAGAGACCCTCGACTTCGAGCACGAAGCGAGTGCTGTATCGCGAGCCGAAGTCGTAGCCCCATTTCAGGCCGCCGAACCAGCCGAGCTCGTTCTGCTCTTCATCGGCCAAACGTCCGACGCTGCCCCGCGACTGATTATTGTCGGAAGACTGCTTCAGGTTGGCACCGCCGAAGATTGCCCAGTAAGGGCCGCCATCGGTGACGGTTGCTACGGGTTCTTGAATGCGCTTTTCAGAGATCTGCGTGCCAGCGTGAACGCTGGTCGCGGAAATGATGAGCGCGATGATGGGGGTGATGATGGTGTGTATTGGTTTTGTTTGCATAGTTGCGATAAGGACATCGTTCCCCGACACGAGTTTGCGCGTATCCTCACAAAGAAAATAAATCCGGGCGTATTTGCTCCGCGCCGGCACGGGTCTCCGGCGTGTTCGTTGCGGAGGTAGCCTTGCGCCGGCATGACCCATGACTTGGAGACAAACGAAAGCCTCGCCCAAATCGGGCGAGGCTTTTGTTTACAGAGTGCCCCTCTACCGTGGAGAGACCGCCGGGCTCTCGTGGGAATTAAGCGTTGGCCTTCTTTGCCTTCTGGTTGGCGGGCGCGGTCTTTTTGCCTGCCGGTTTTTGTGGAGCGCTGTCGTCGTCTCCTTCGAGGGCCTCCTCGTTGCAGCCGCCGCGCGCCAGTTCGGTGAGGCCTTCGTTGGCGGCCTTTTCCTCCTCCAGGATTTCTGCCAGCAGCCCGGCGGCTTCTTCATTGCCCAACAGCCCGGCCCATTCATGGAGGCAGCCGTAGGAAGCCATCTCATAGTGCTCCACCTTTTGAGCAGCGGAAATGAGCGCGGCATTGATCGCGGGCGAGCCCTTGAAGTCGGCGGCAATTTCATCCCCCTCTTCGAGAAGCCCAACCGTCGCCTCGCAGGTCTTGCCTTTGGGTTCTTCATCGAAGCACGCGAAGACGGCTTCCAGCTTGGTCACGTGTCCTTTGGTTTCCTCCAGATGAGCCAGGATGGCCTCTTTGAGATCCTCATTCGTTGCGGCCTTTGCCATTTTGGGCAGGGCTTTAACGATGCGGCGTTCTGCGTCGTACATGTCAGCCAGTTCATCCATGAACAGGTTTTTGAGTGATTTCATATTTGTGTTGTTTTGTGTGTTGGTTTGTTTGCTACAGGAGAGTGGAAGAAGGCGCGGGGTCCGCGCGCTGCGTTTCGCGCCGTGTCTCGAATGTGTCGTCGTCAACCGCAGGCACGGATGTCTGCGAGGTGGTCGCGATGTCCTCGGCGTCCTCATCGTCGAAGATTTCTTTCGCACGAGTCACCTCAGCGCTGTTGTGCGCGTGGACGGAAACGAGGAAGTTGCCGGTCTTCAGCTTTCCCTCGTAAATCTTTGCTTCGAGCTCCGGAATGCCGAGGCCGATGAGGCCGCCGACAACTCCGCCCGTGGTCGCACCAATCGCCGCACCGCTAAGCGCGGCCATGATCGGACCGGCCGCGATAAGGGGACCGACGCCCGGAATGGCGAGCGCGCCGATGCCCGCAAGCAGGCCGAGGACTCCCCCTGCCACGCCGCCAGTTGCGGCTCCGGTGGCAGTGCCTTCCGGTGCCTTTGTGGCCTTCACATGGCCGATGTCGTGATGGGATTCGGTCTCCGGCAGAAGCACGGAGATTTCCGAATACGCGAAGCCCGAGGTGTGAAGCCGATCGATGATACTCTCAGCGTGGGCTCGGGATTTGGTGATACAGAATACGGATGTTTTAGACATGATGTTGTTGGATTTGTTGTTTGTTGTTTTGTGACTGAGTTTACTTTGCGGTTTTGACTTCGAGTTGGTTGTCCACGGGGATTTGTCCCGCGGCAGCTTTCGCTAGGTCGTTGATTTTGGTCTTTTCTTCTATGGTGTTCACCGGTCCGCGCAGGGTGACCTTGCCTTCCGCGGTGATGATTTTGACATTCTTGGCTGTCAGGCTGAGTGATTTGTCCTTCATGACGGCCTGGCGAATCGCTTGGGTGAGCTTGCGATCCTCGGGCTTCCCGGATTGATCGCCGGGAGTGAGTGTCTTGTTGTCGCGGTCGCGTTCGTTCTTCCCGGTGTTGTCGGGCGCTTTGTTGGCTTCGTCTGCGGCGAGCAGGCAGAATGGAAGGGTGAGCATTGCGGTGATAATGAGTGATTTTGATTTCATCGTGTAATTCTATCGCCTTCCAAATGGGGCCCGGCTGTGTCGCACTGGGATATATTCGTGGAGTGATCACCCCATATCTGGAACCTGCGTCAATCGTTTTACTCGTCCCCTAGGCAGACCCAGCGGGCTGAATCCAGCCCTGCCTGATGTTCGCTCAATCAAAAACGCAAAACGATAAACAACGATGAAAGCATTAATTTATAACGGACCGCGCGATGTGCAGGTGAAGACTGTGCCCGACGCGAAAATCGAACGCCCAACCGATGTGTTGGTGCGCATCACCAGCACGAACATTTGCGGATCGGACCTGCACATGTTTGAAGGCCGGACCAATGTGGAGGAGGGGAAGATCCTCGGGCACGAAAACCTCGGCCAGGTAATCGAAGTGGGCGACGCCGTGGACCGCATCAAGGTCGGCGATTGGGTCTGTATCCCGTTCAACGTCGCGTGCGGATTCTGCAAAAACTGCGAGCGGGGGTTTACAGGTGCATGTCTGTTCACCAATCCGGGGACGGCGGGTGCCGCGTACGGGTTTGCAGGCATGGGACCGTATAGCGGTGGGCAGGCAGAACTTCTGCGCGTGCCTTACGGCGATTTCAACTGCCTGAAACTCCCCGACGACGCGCAGGAGAAAGAAAACGATTATGTGATGCTCTCAGACATCTTCCCCACCGGCTGGCACGCTACGGAACTCGCTGGCGTAAAGGCGGGAGAGTCTGTGGTCATTTATGGCTGCGGCCCTGTTGGTCTGATGGCTGCGCATTCCGCGATGATCAAGGGTGCGAGCAAAGTGATGATCGTGGATTCGCATCCCGACCGGCTGGCGCTGGCGGAGAAAATCGGCGTTATACCGATTGATTATTCCAAGGGCACGGCAGTGGAGGAAATCCTGGAATGGACGGCGGGCGAAGGTGCGGACCGGGGCTGCGAATGCGTCGGCTACCAATGCCACGATCCTGCCGGCCACGAAGTGCCAAATGCAACGATGAACGATCTGGTGAAATCCGTGCGCCCCACGGGCGGCATCGGTGTGGTGGGCGTCTTTGTTCCGCTCGACCCCGGTGCCTCGGACAAGCTGGCGAAGGAAGGGAAACTCGCGTTCGACTTCGGCACCTTTTGGTCCAAAGGACAAAGCATCGGCACCGGTCAGGCCAACGTGAAAACCTACAACCGTTACCTGCGGAATCTGATTCACAAAGGGCGAGCCAACCCAGGTTGGATCGTCTCCCACGAGCTGGCGCTGGACCAAGCACCGGACGCTTACAACCATTTCTGCAAGCGGGACGACGGCTGGACCAAGGTGATTCTGCATCCAACTGAATAAAGGGGAAACATATGATCGAAAACCAGATTGAAAAACTCTACGGGCTGTTGAAAGGCTTCAGCGCCGTGGTGCTCATTACGAAGGGTGGCCCCTCTGGCTGCCACGCCCGGCCAATGGATGTGGCGCGTGTGGATGCGAACTCCGACCTGTGGCTTTTCGCGTCGCGGAACTCGGCAAAGGTACGCGAGATCGAGGCGGATTCGCAGGTGCAGGTTCACGGCCAGGAAGGGTGGACGAAGTTCGTGGTGTTAGTGGGGCGCGCCACGGTGGTGGAGGATCGCGCGATGATTCATGAAGTTTGGAACTCGACCTTCAAACTTTGGTTTCCAGAGGGCGTGGATGATCCAAATCTCGTTCTGCTCCACGTCAAGGCCGAGCAGGCCGAATACTGGGATAGCAGCGGAGCCACGATGCTCGTGACTGGACCCGCACTGGAAATCAAAGAGGGAGAGCAGCACGGCAATGTTGCTCTAGAGACTTGAACACAGCTCCATCAACCATCGCCGCCAGCAGCGTAAATGAGACACCTCCACAATGAGCGCCGAAGTGCCCGAGGTCCGTACCGGTCAAGGTTCAACAAAATTATCCCGCCCGGAGTTTGAGCGCCGCTATCGCGCGCAGTTTGTGGATCCCGCGTTCGACGCGGCGAAGCCGGAAGTCGAGCGGCTGACGGGTATCGCGTGGGAGGCTTACGATGACAGCCGCAAAAACACGCGCACGCGAAAGGCCGGGCCGGAGTTTGCCGATCCCGAGCACGAACTCTCGGTCGAATGGCTGGAGACGCGCTCGGCCATTCATGAGGCGCAACGGCGCTTCGAGGAACACAGCGGAAAGTCCCGCATCCTTTTGATTTCGGCCTCGCCGCGCACGGATGAGACGTGCCCCAGCGAGATGGCGAAAACTTTTCGCGTCACGACTGCCGTGCGCGAGAGCATCGAAAAGGAGAGTGGTTTCGACGTGGACTTTCTCGATTTGAGCCAAATCAATTCCGAATACGGACGCCAGATTCACCCGTGCAAGGCGTGCGTCTCTACCGCAATGCCGCTCTGCCACTGGCCGTGTTCGTGTTACCCAAATCACTACATGGGCCAGATACACGACTGGATGAACGAACTGTATCCGCGCTGGGTCGCCGCGCATGGCGTGATGATCGTGACGCCGGTCCACTGGTATCAGGCGCCAAGCGTGCTGAAGCTGATGATGGACCGGCTCGTCTGCGCAGATGGCGGCAATCCCGATCCGACCAGCACGCATGGAAAGGAAGCGGCTGAGGCCAAGGCGATCGAGCTAAAGGGCTGGGATTATCCGAAGCATCTTAAGGGGCGGATTTTTTCGGTGATCACACACGGCGACGCGAGTGGCATCGAGAGCTTGCGGCG
>JAYUSJ010000262.1:0-14625 GCA_043755735.1 Verrucomicrobiaceae bacterium
GTCGCCGGTCAGGACTCATGCAGGCGGGTCGCCTGCGCCACTACCGTCGCCCCACGTAAGTCGCGGTTTGATTTCGGCGCGTTGACGCGCGGCCATTCCTCCGTCATTCTCTCCCTTGTGAAAACGGTCCTCACATTCTTGATTTTTCTCGCTGCTCTGCTGGCTCCGGCCGTCGCCGGTAAAAAGGTCGTGCTCTTTGCCCGTCTCACCGACTCCGCAGTGGTCGAGCTTTCGACCGGCGCGAAGTGGCGGATGGACAAAGGCGATGCGTTCCCGGTCATCGCTTACAAAGAGTCGCACACGATGGTCATCCTGCAACTTGCGGGCGCGCAGTTCATCGTTCCTACAAACAAGACGGAGATCGTACCCGACAACGAACTTGGCGACGCGATTACGAAGTATCGCGCCAATGTGACCAACTACATCAACGGTTATTCCGACCGCTGGAAAAAGAACGCGCAGGAAGGAAAAACCGAATAATGAAACTCTACGTCAAAACATGGTGCCCGTGGTGTGTGTCCGCTCGCGAATGGCTCGACTCCCGCAGCTACAAATACGAACTCATCGACGTGGAAGCCACGAAGGCTGATTACGAGACGATGATCCGCCTCTCCGGACAATCGAAGACGCCGACCCTCGTGCTGGAGGACGGCACGGTGCTGCCCGACTTCGGCCCCGACGAGCTGGCCGCCTTTGTCGCCAAGCACAATCTTCGTCCGTGACGCCCACCTCGAAACTTCTGCTCATCGCAGGCGTCTTCGTGCTGAGCATGGCTCTGCGCGGATTGGACGGAATCCTCCCGCGCAAGGTCGGTGTGCTCGGGTTTTTGGCGACGTCATTTCTCATCGGCTGGTTCGTCAGCGACTGGTGGCCGATGGGGCTCGTCTTTGTGAGCTTCTGGCTGGTGTGGCCTTGGTACGAGCTGATCACCCGGGTGAAAAAAATCGCGATGCCCGTCGAGAATCCGCTGCGACACAAGTCACCGCCGCACCCGGAATTTTTCCCCGCTCTCGGCGAGTTGAGCGACGAGATGGAGCAGGAGGGTTTTGAGCATGTCGAAGACCTCGGGCGCGAGTGGGACGAGGCGCAGCAGTTCTTCCGCATCTATCACAAAACGAGCGAGCGCGTGCAGGCTGTCATCTGCCTCGTGGAGCAGCAGCAGTTTGCATTTTACTACCTGCGCATTCTTTCCCGCGCGACGGACGGAACAGTGTGGACGACGTGGAACTACCCGTTTTCGCTGAATCTGAAGCTGTCTCCCGACTGGCGCATCAACCGCGAAAGCGGCGACAAATCATTTCTCGAGTTGATCGAAAGCCACCGCTTATTCCTCGCTGGTCATGGCGTACATGATGAGGATCTCAATGAGACAAATCCCGACCGACTCCAGGATCAGTTGCAAGGGGAGCAGAGCACCCAGATCGCGCACAACGTCACTGCCGGAATCCTGCGCAAAGACCCGGACGGAGCCATTCGCTACACATGGCGCGGGTTGTGGTATATCTGGGTCCAGCTCCTTCGCGACTTCGTCCGCCTTTCCTAAACAAACACCATGAGCATCACCCTTCCAGCCGCGCATCCGATTGACCAGGTCATGGCCGAAGAACGAGCCGCGTCGTTTACGAAACGGAGCATCAAAACGGGCGCTAAACTTGCCGGGCTCAAGATGATCGTTTCCATGATGGACCTCACGACACTGGAGGGAAAAGACACGCCCGGCAAAGTCGCCTACCTCTGCCGCAAAGCCATCCAGCCCGCCGAGCCACGTTTCGCGGTGCCGAGTTGCGCGGCGGTTTGCGTTTATCCGAATC
This sequence comes from Verrucomicrobiaceae bacterium, assembly GCA_043755735.1. Classification (GTDB taxonomy): domain Bacteria; phylum Verrucomicrobiota; class Verrucomicrobiia; order Chthoniobacterales; family Chthoniobacteraceae; genus SXWH01. Next base: position 1,812 of record JAYUSJ010000262.1, read on the forward strand.
TCGTTCGCGCAGCAAAGTCGTTCCTCGGAGCGAGCGGCGTGAAAGTTGCAGCCGTCGCGACCGCATTCCCGAGCGGCGCGATGCCGCTCCGAGTGAAGCTTCAGGATGTGCGCGCCGCAGTGGGCGAGGGGGCGGATGAAATCGACATGGTGATCGACCGCGGTGCATTTCACGCAGGGGAATTCAGCCGCGTCGCCGACGAGATCGTTGCCGTGAAAGAAGCGTGCGGCGAAGCGCATCTGAAGGTCATTTTGGAAACGGGCGAGCTCGTCACTTACGACAACGTCCGCTTTGCCAGCGACATCGCGATGAACGCTGGTGCGGACTTCATCAAGACGAGCACCGGCAAAGTGCAACCGGCCGCGACGCTGCCCGTCACGCTCGTCATGCTCGAAGCCATCCGCGATTTCTTTTTCGCCACCGGGCGCCGCATCGGCATGAAGCCCGCGGGCGGCATTCGCACGGCGAAAGAAGCGCTCGCCTACCTCGTCATGCTCTCCGAAACACTCGGCGACGACTGGCTCACGCCGGACCTTTTCCGCTTCGGCGCAAGCACGCTCGCAAACGATGTGGTGATGCAAATCGCGAAACTCACCGACGGGAACTATCAGGGCTCTGATTACTTCTCGCTGCCATAGCGACCGAAAGAATCACTCCTTGATGATCCGGCGAATGATGTTTCCGCCCTGGAAAATTATCTGGTTCGAACTGCCGGCGGAGTTCTTCACCGCTTCGGAAGGCTGAGTCTCGAAAGGCGAACGAGCGCCAGGGGTGAACACGATTTCACTCAGCTCCGATGCCGGAATCTCAAATGCTCCCGTGCCTGGCGATTCGCACATTGCCTTCCTGTTTTCAAAGCGAAATTTCTCCACGGTCAGCGCACCTTTCCCCGCCAGCCGAAAGCGCGTTCCGACAACCTGCGGCATCGGCAACGCTGCAAATTGAACCATCGTCGCCCTTTTCGAGGGAATCTCCAGTTCGCCGATTTCGCCTTCGATGAAAAGGGAATCCGCCGTGGCTTTCGTGACGGTGCCGTGCGTCTCATCGCCATTCACCAGCGCCACGGAATCACTCGGAGGCTCCTGCTCTTTTGGCGGTTCCGCCGCAGCTTCCTGCTTTGCTTCGGGCTCCTCTTTTTCCGGGGCCTCCGCCCCGGCAACCTGAACACCGTTCACGATTCGAATCTCTTGTTGCTTGCCGGCATCCGCGTTCTTCGTTTTCACGGCCATCGGCGGAAGCGCCCCGGTCCACGGCCCTACCCAGATATTTGAGACCGAGATACGGGAGTTGGAGGATTGCGGCAGGATGGAAATTCCGCGCCCCGGCTTTGGGCTGTCGGCGGTTCCTTTGCGCATCAATTGCCCTACGAGTTTTCCGTTCACCGCCATGGAGAAACGTCCCGTCAAACGGTCGCAGTAAAACGTAAAGGTCCGCGTCACTCGACCTTCGCCGCCGGCGCTCCCAAACTCGACTTGCTGCTGCTGGTTGCCGGCCAGCCGCCCGGTGCGCGGGCTCATATCGTAGAGGTAGGCAAAGTCGCCGGAGCTTTGGACCATGATCCCGGGCTTATTTTCATCGAAGAAAAAATGCGCGACAAAAGACGCGTCGCCACTCGCCGCACTGATGTCGAAGCTCACCTCGCATTTGTCCGGCAGATTCTCGAACGAGCGCCCGATGTTTTGCCCGCTCGACGCGTTGTTGCGTCCCGCCTGTGCGAGGGTGAACGAGCCGTCGAAATAGCGCCACAGGCTCGGCGGCTTGGGCCGGTTTTTGTCCTTGCGCATCGCGCTCCAGTTTCCCGGCACGACCGCGCCGGACATCCACGTCTCGCGGTCGCTGGAGCCGTCCCATACCGGAGGTTCCCCGCTCGGGCCGAGGTAAAGAGCGCTCAGCCCGGCGCGGGAAAGCTCCGTTTTTTCGGAGAGCGCGGTCTTTAGCGTGAGCTTGTCCGCATCAAGGGAAATGAGAGTGCCCGACAGCCAGTCGCCGTTTTTCCAGCGCGCGACGGCACTGCCTGTTTTCTGCCGTGCGGGATCGCCCTCACGTTTCCCAAAAAGGACACCAGCCAGAAGCTTCGTGCCAAACTGCACTTCGGCGCCACCTTTTGCCGGCATCCACTTGAGTTGCTGGTCGTTCGCCGCAGCGATGAGCGAGCCTTTGAGCCGGTTGCCGTTGGTAAAAATCAGCGTGTCTCCGGTGTCGTCAGCGGGTGCGCCCGGCTTGCCGGGAAACTCCACGGCTTGCAGCGCAGCTACGGGCAGCGTGATGTCTCCCGCGAACGCTGTCCGCACCCGCAAGACACCGTCGCTAAAGCCGAGGGCCGTGACGTCGAATTCGCCGCGGTGGGACAGCCACACCCGCGCAATCGCTCCCGCGGGCGGCTCTGCGTCGCGGCGTCCGAACCGCAAAAAGATCGGCTCTTTCCGCGAGACGTCCGCGCCGTTGAATCTCACCGATTCTGCCGTGAGTCCGTCCAGATTCCCGGATTTTCGCGCGGTTGGCGTTGGCTTGATGATGTCTTTGCCGACGTGCTCCGGGTCGCCATCGGGCAGCGCGTCGCCATCCCACGGCTGTATTTTCACACCACTGAGAGTCCACACCATGTTCTCGCTCCAGTAGCTCGGCTGGAAGGCAAGCGAGCCCCCGGAATTCGGGTCCTTCACCGCCGGGACATCCCAATTCTCCGCGACAGCCCCGTTCACCCGCACCTGGAGTTTACCCGCCTTCCGGTCGTACAAAATACGGTAGCGGGAGATCCTGTCGCGCTTGTTTTTGTCCTGCTCGAAGTTCGCAGTCTGCGACTTCATCGTGTTGCCATCGTAGCAATTCAACGACGCGGTGCCCGCCTGGAACCGCAGGTAAATCGAGCCCGGGCCATATCCCATGGCCTGTCCCTCCGGCTGGATCCAGAGCGTGAGCCCGCGATTTTCATTTCCTCCGTCGCTCGCGGTGAACTGAATATCGAGACGCTCCGGCAAGACGCCAAACCGCCGGGTAATCGCGCCGGATTGCCGGGCGATGAGCGTGTCCTCCACGTAGTCCCAGCTTCCGGGAATCGTCGGTTCCCAGCCGGCCATGCCCGCAGGGCCGCGAGGACCGTCGAAAGCGTCCGGCGGTTTCGAGGGTGAAAGCATCATCCAGTTGACGGCGGTTTTCGGGACATCGACGGACGGCCCGGCGCCGAGCTGCACGTTAAATTTCCCATCGGCAAACGCGTTCACCTTTCCCGTGATCCAGTCGCCGCCGGGAAACTTCAATGTGGCGTTCGCCGCGGTATCCTTGGCGGGCACAGCTTTCCCGAGGACGAGACGGCGCACATCGGCCGGCGAAAATATGAGCGGCTGCGCGGCATCGCTGCGTTGCCAGACGAGTTCACTTTTCCCAAACGACACGAGCTTTCCGTGAAGTTGCGAACCATCGACGAGCTCCAGCACGTGCTCGCCCGCGGGGTCCGGCACAGGCGGGGCGGCGGGTTTCGCCCGGGCGGTGTCGGCAGCGCTCCCGCCGGCGATGACCTGTCCGTTTACAATGATGACGCCGTTTCCTTCGATGCGTCCGTTGAGCACCTGCACACCGGGCTGAAGATTGATTTCAATTTCAGCGCGGCACGCAACGACGGCGGCCAGCAGGAAAAAGTAAGAACGAAGCACCATTCGAGTCAGCGTTCGTAGATGGGCAGATAGCGATAGTTCAGCGCGATCGAGAGCAGTCCGAGCGCCGTGCAAGTGCCTGGGCCGAGGCCCGCGTCCCAGCTTCCGTCTTCATTTTGAGACTCCGCGAGTGTCTTCACGCGCTTCTCGTTCCACTCCTCCCACTTTTTGAAGTCGCCCTGAAAGAATCCCTGCGCCGCGTAGTATTCGAGGTAAAACGGGTAGCTGCTGGAACTTTCGGAGTCGTCGTCCTTCATCTTCTTCATCGCCTTTGTGAAAGTCGGGTTGTCCTTTTTCCGCGCGTACGCAAACGCCGCTGCGCCGATCGCCGTCGTCGCGCCGCCGTGCGCACCTGAACGCGGGATGTAGCCGATGCTGCCGTCCGTCGGGCTTTGGCAATCCGTAAGGAACTTCAGCGCGTCATCGATATTCTTCTCGGGCACTTTCACCCCCGCATTTCGCGCAGCGATCAGCGCCACAAAACAGGCTCCGCTCACCGTCGAGTCGGCATCCTGGGCCTCGGGCGAATAGCGCCACGCGCGAAATTTGTTCTTGTCCTGCGAGCTGAGGATGAGTTCCACCGCCTTCTTCAGGGCCGGGCCGATCTTATCATCCTGCAAGGCTCCGTATGCCTCGGCGAGCGCCAGCGTGGCAAAGCCATGATTATACATCGAGCTGCCGATGTAGCCGGTCTCGCCCTGGTTCTTGAGAATATAGTCCACGCACTTTTTCACGGCCTTGGAATAGGGGCCGTAATTCGGATCGTCGCCATGCGACAGCAGCGCCATCAATGCAAAACCCACGACTCCGGGCTCCGTTCCGTACTGACCGGGGAACGAGCCGTCGTCATTCTGCGCACGCAGCAAATAGCGCAGGCCTTTCTCGTAAATCTTCTCCACCTCGGGCGACACCTGGGTGCCGCGATAAACTTGATAGTCTTTCACCGCCTCCGCACTCGGCGCAGGAGTCTGCGCGGCCAGCGGCAGCGAGGAAAAGATCGTGAGCGATAAAATGCGGATGTTCATTGTGGAGCCGGGACAATTTCGAATTTCGGTGCGGCACCATCCGTGACGACCGGGGTTTCTTCAACTTTCTTTGGTGCGGCGATGGTTGGAAAACGGACCGGTTGGGGCGCGAGGACCAGCTCCGCGATATCAGCCATCGGGAACTTCAGGTCTCCGAGCACCTGACTTTTTCCCATAATGGCATCGGCTTCGAATCGGAACTCATCCACATTCAGCACCGCGCCATCCCGCAGGCGGATGCGGCCCGCCGTCCGGACCGGTGCCGGTGCACCGCCGAACTCAATCCCCGCAATACGTTCCATCGGCATCTCAAACTCGCCTACATCCGTGGCCACCAGAACTTTTCCATCAATCAGCGAAAGCACATTCCCCGGCGCTACATCGCCGTTTTTCAATGCCACCGAGCCGGATGCCGGGTTGGCCGGGTCCGGCAGTTCGCCATTCCACGGGCCAATCCACAGATTCGAGAGCTTCGTCGGGTTGTAACTGCTGTAGCTGGAGAAAGAAATCGAGTCACCGAGTCCGGGTAAAACCTCTTCTTTTTTCGTGCCGAGTTTCTTCACCAGAATGCCGTTGAGCATGATGGCGGTGGTGCCTTTTTCCGAGTCCACAAAGACGCGCATCATCCGGAGATTCACACGCTGCTTGAACTTGTCGCGCAACGGAACCTCCACGGAAAACGAACGCCCGTCCCTGCGCTGCGAGTAGCCGTTGATGTTCATCTCTCCGTATGAAAACGACATGCTCAGGTTGCTCGCGGATTTCGCCGAGGCGAGCGAGAGCGTAAAATACGGCTCGCCGTTCATCGAGACCGCAGTGCAACGGATCTCATAACGCGGCGGCAGCTTCGTCCCGGAGCGCGAGAGGTAGGCGTATTCGTTCAAGGACGGCGAACTGACGCGCGCGAAATACGCACCGTCCATGGTGATCCAGCGGTCGGAGGTAGTGCGCCGTCGCTCCATGGATTCCGGATCGGAATCGAGCCACATCGCCGCGCCATCCGTGACCATGCTTGGAAAATAGGACCACAATAGCGAGCGGGAGAGCTCGCGTTCGCCGATCGTCTTATGTTTGAAGCGCAGCGCATCTTTTTCCAGCGCCACCAACTCGCCCGGCAAGCGGTCGCCGTTTTTCAACTCCAGCGTCGCGAGCTCCGCGATCGGCGGCTTGGCAGCCTCCTTTGGTTCGACAGCAGGCTTCGACGCGAAGACCTTCGTTTCGATGGGTTTTTGCACCACGGGAGGCTTCACGGCAAATCTCACGCCAGCCACCTTGCCGGGCTGTATGTCCACATCGAAACCAGACGGCGTTTTCCATTTCAACACTGCGCCGTTGCTGGTCGCGATCAGCTTGCCGGGAAGTTCATCGCCGTTTTTGAAGACGAGAATGTCGCCGGCATCCTGCGCTGTCTTTTTCTGAAAAACGATCGTCCCCAGCAGCTTGGTCTCGACCTCCAGTTGCGGTGCAAAGTTCGTACGGAATTTCGCAATCTCCCCGTGGATCGCGAGGTCCGCCACGGATAGCTCGCCGTCCCTGCCGAATGACAGCGTCACATCACTCCCGGCGAGCCCGCGCCCTGGATTGGACAGTGTCAGGAATGAGCCGGTTTTCAGCTCCTTTTCCGCACCGGAAAACTGAATCATTTTTCCCGTGATTGCAGTCACCTTGCCGCCCTCCGTCGGGCTTCCCGGGATCGAGAGCCGATCACCTTCGATGACTTTATCCAGCGCGGAAAGGTCTCCATCCCATGGACGAAAGAGCACATTCCCAAGCAGCATATCCGCCCGATTTTCTCCATTGAAACAGAGCCCCCGCACGGGACGCTCCAGCTTGTCATCGGCCAATTTCCATTCGCCAATTTTCTTCCCGTTCCGCACCACCGCGATTTTGCGGTCCACGCCGTCGAAGAAGACACGGAAGCGGTTCCATCCCCCGACGGCCACGGGAGCATCCGCTGGAATCTCCGACTTCTCCTCCTTGATTCCGTTGCCGTTCTCGATGAATTTCCGGCGGATTTCCTTCTGCCCGAATCCGAATGCCTGCGTCCCGTTGCTGTAACTGTTGGGCCGCGGCTGGTAAGGCTGGAACCAAAGATTCGCGACAATCTCGTCCGCTTTTCCGACCGGCAATTCAAAGGACACCTCGAACCGTTTCGGCGGGGTCATGGTCTTCCCCACATAGTAGTTTTTCTTAAACAAAAGCCGCCCGTCTTTCACATCTTCGACGCCCTCGCCGGAGACGGACCACGACTCCACGCTCGACATATCGAGGCCGAATCCCACCACGGGGGATTTCCCGAAATTGATCCACTCAATCTTGTCCCGCGGCACCGAGAACTTCGCGGACTTGGGAAGCTGGACGCCAAAAGACTGGCCGTCCGTGCTCGAAATCTCACCGTGCAGCCAGTCGGTGCCGCCAAAGTGCACCGTGCCGTCCGAAGTCGGCTCGGGCTCTGAATCACTTTTTGAAGGCGTCGGAAAAATCTGCATCGAATTGTCCACCACCGAAGTAACGCCGCGGAGCGAAATCCGCCGCACATCCTTGCGGCCAAACCGCAGCGACTGGCTGATATCCGGGCGGCTCCAAACGACCTCATCCCCGGCAATCTCCACCAGCTTTCCGCGCATCTGCCTGCCATCCTGGAAAACGATCAATTGTTCCATCCCGGGCACCGTCGGGCTTTTTGGTTCAGCAGTGGTCACGGTCCGGCGCCGTGCGCCGAAAATCCCCATGAGGATATTTGCAGCGGGACGGATTACATCAGGCGCCGGCGCTTGAATGGGTGCCGGATCGTCGCCAAAAATTTCGACATCCGCACCCAGCGGGGTCTGCGCCGGGGCCGCCGTCGCAACCGCGAGGAGTAGCGCGGCTGCGCGCGACCACGATGGAGGAGTGCCGATCACTTTTCCTCTACGGATTGGATGAAGCTCTGCAATGCATCGCGGAATTCCTCGGGCCATTCGCCCGCGCTTGATGCGCCGCCGCTCTTATCGACCACGCGGGCGTTCGCCTTCGTGCGGCCCGACGCACCGTCCGCCGGCGTGCCGGCGAGCGAGCTTGGGTTTTGCGAGGCGTTTCTGCCGGGCTTCTTGCCCTTCGCCATCTGCTGCATCATCTGCTGCATCATTTTCTGCATCTTTGCGGACTGCGGATTTGGCTTGCCGCCTTTCTTGTCCGGCGGGACGAGCAGTTCGATGATTGTTCCGTGGATTTGCGCCACTGTCTCATCGGTTTTTGGCGTCTTCAATTCTCCGGCGGACTCCGTCATGAGCTCTCCCACCTTGTCCAAAAGCGGGCCGAACTTCTGCATGAATTTCGCGAATTTCGGCTCCTCGGTGAGTTTCTTCACACCGCCTGCGAGACCGCTTTGCACGGCGCTCACCTTCGTTGCCTCGGTGCCGTAATTGTCGGCCGCCTTCGTCTTTTCGAGTTCGGCGGTCTGGTCGCGGATCGTGTCCTGCGCAACCGCCGCGCGCACCATCGCGATCATCAGCTCCATTTCGTCGGGGTCCTGTTCGGCGTCGCCGCCGTCCTTGCAGTTGCACTCGCTCTGGATCGACTCCGCCCATTTATTGAGCTGGTCGCCCCAGCTCTTCGCGCGACCCACGCTCTTCAGGCCGAGGTTTGCGCGGACAAAACCGGCGAGCTCGTTGAGTTCGCTCACCACTTTCGTCTCCTCCATCTCCTTCACGACGATGTCATATTTCTCATTCGGGATGCGGCGGAGAAATGCGGTCATGTCGTTCTGAATGCTGTCCACATCCTTCACCGCGCCGTCCTGACTTCCGGCGACTCCGTTGAACTCCTTCTTCTCGCCCTCGCCGATTTCATCGGGCTTCAAGCCCACCGTGGCCTTCGCGAGTTTCTTGAGCCCGTCCGAGATTTTGTGCTCTTGCGAAGCAGCATGGCGGAGCCGGTTGTAGAAATTGCGGGCAAACAGATTCTGGTTTGCCGTCTGCATTTTATTCGCGGCCTCGCGCATCGCATCCAGCGCTTTCTGCTGCTGGTCCTGCGCTTCCTTGAGATCCTCTTTGCGCTGCTGCGATGACTGGCTGGCCTTCGCGAGCGATTCAGAAGCCTTGGCCTGCGCGGGGTGCGCCTCCTCATCGAGCTTCTTCGCGATGTCGCTGTAATCCTTGATCGTGTCGCTCTGGATGTCCTTGTTGCGAAGCGCATCCTTCATGATGTCCTGCATCTGCGCGACGAGTTTCTTCATCTCCTCGGCGTTTTGCTTCTCTCCAGCCTCGGCGCGCTTGATGTCGTCGGCTGACTTTTCTGATTCCGCATCTTTCCGCTGCGCAATTTCCTTCGATTCCTCGAGCTGGCGTTCCTCATCCCGAATGCGTTCGTCGAGTTGCTTCAGCACATTATCCATCCGCTCGCGGATGCGCTCGGCGTGCTTCTCCGTGCTTAGCACGAATACCGTGAATTTCGTCGATTGCGACGGCTTGCGGTCCGGGTAGAAATCGAGCGCGTTTGCTACGAGTTCCACGACCGAGTCCTCGGGCACATTCCAGTCCGCCGGAGCCCAACGCATCGGGCGAACCATCTCTTTGATCTTCTGCCCGCCAGCAATACGCGGCGTTTCCATGGCGGGCTTCGCGGATGCGACCACACCGGGTTTGTTTTCTTTTTTCCAGTCCTCCCAGAGCGACGCGAACTGTGCGGCTTTATCCTTCGATGCATCCTTCTTTTTCTCCGCCTCGGGCTTCTCGCCGACCTTGCGAATCTCCCACGAGAGCCACGATTCCTTCAGCCCGAAGTCATCGCTCGACGCCAAGATAAACTGCACCGCTTCATGCGGCAAGATCGCGATCTCCGTCTCCAGATTCTGACACTCGATTCGCGGCTCCGCGTCCTTGCCCGTTCCAACTCGCAGAGTGTAAGGCTGCACCGGCAGAAGCCCGTGGGAGTCCGCCCAGGAAAAGCGCACTTCGTTGCCGAGATCCGCGAGCGGAATCGACGGGGTTCTGAAAAGATTGCCTTCCGCGCCTGCGAGCCACGTGAAGTCCGTGCTCGCGATTTCTCCGCGGCCCATTGCCCGTCCGATCGTGCCTTCGAAAGCCACCTTGCTCCCCTCCAGAAACTCACCGGAGCTGCCGCGTAAATCGAAGCGCTGCTCGGGATATCCGAGATAATCCGGCAGCGTCACGCGGGCCGCGAGTTCCTTGAGCTCCGGACGATGCAACGGATGCACCGTGATGTCCTTCAAGTAATCGCCAAAGCGCAGCGCAATCACGCCGTCCTTCGTCTGGCCGGGGAAATCAAAAAGCGCCCGGTTCTCTGCCACGGCAGCGGTCAGTTTTTCTTGCCCGCCGATGCTTGCCGTCGCGCTGCCCGGCTTCCACTGCGCGTCCGCACGGAGCCCGACTGCCAGTTGGAATTTCTCGCCGTGCGCGACGTAGAGGTCGTTTGGCAATTGCTCCACCGTGGTGAATGTGAACCGCTCAATCTCCGCCCACGGCATCGCCCAGCGTTGCGCGGCATTCGTCGCCGCGCGAGGAGCCAGCATGAAAGGAGTCGCGGCCAGCGCAGTCACCACCGTCGCCGCGAGCGCCCAGCGTTTCGCCGGGCGTGTCGGCACGGCTTCTTCAAAATTGCACCGTCCCGATTCATCCGCGACCTGACGCACCGCAGCGCGCAACAGTGCAGGCGAAATGTTCTCCGGAAGTTGCTCCGATTCCGTCAGCTCGATCACGCCTTGAAGCCGATCTCCGAGCCCGCGGAAATGTCCCTGCAGAAGCTTCGCAAGCTGCGCCGGGCCGCGCCGCGTCCACAACCAATACCGCGCCCAGCTCTGCGCAAACATCCCCGCCAGAATTGCGCCGGTCACCGTGAGCGTGATGCGCGCGGCGATGGGCGTATTCACAAAACGGTCCACGACAAAGAGCAGCACGTAGGTGATGAACAATCCCGCAATGCCCCCGGTAATCGCGGCGATGGTTTCCATTCGCTTCAGCCTACTTTCGTAAGACCGAAGTTGAACAATGAGTGATTCAGGGAGTTGAGCCGAGTTCATAGCGATAATGGTTTGAGCAGCAACTGTAGCGACGGTTTTTCAGATGGAAATGTTAGATTTGTCAGAAATCTGTTATTCTGTCCGGCTCGAAATAGACCCTTTTCCGGCGAAAACGTTCACATTTTCGCCCGCATAACCCTCCCGCTACTTCCGCTTCCGCGCGCCTTTTCCGTAGCTGACGGGCTTTTTCTTCGGCTCCAGCTTCGAAACGCCGGTGCCGGATTTCAGCTCGGCGATTTGGTCGCGAAGCAGCGCGGCCTTCTCGTAGTCAAGGTTTCCGGCGGCCTGCATCATGTCGGCCTCCAGTTCGCTGATGGTCTCGCTCAGCGAAAAATCCCCGCCGCCTTCACGCACCGAGCTTTGCCCGGCCTGACCGGACTTCAGAATCACGTGCAGACTTTCCTGCACGGAACGCTTCACGCTCGTCGGCGTGATTCCGTGCAGCGCGTTATATTCGAGCTGCCGGGCGCGACGGTATTCGGTGATGTCGAGTAGCGCCTGCATCGACCGCGTGACCATGTCTGCGAACAAATACACCTCGCCATTCACATGCCGCGCGGCGCGTCCGGCGGTCTGGATGAGCGAAGTCTGCGAGCGCAGGTAGCCTTCCTTGTCCGCGTCGAGGATGATGACCAGCGACACTTCCGGCAGGTCTAGCCCTTCGCGGAGAAGGTTGATACCCACGAGGATGTCGAACTCCGCATTTCGCAGCGCGCGCAAAATCTCCACGCGCTCGATCGTGTCGATGTCGCTGTGCAGGTAGCGCACTTTCAGTCCCACGTCCTTCAGGTAATCGCTCAAATCCTCCGCAGTGCGTTTCGTCAGCGTGGTAATGAGAACGCGTTCTCCGCGCTCGGTGCGCTGCCGGCAAAGCTCGATCGTATCATCGATCTGCGTCTTCAGCGGACGGATGGTGATCTTCGGGTCGAGCAGCCCCGTAGGCCGGATGATCTGTTCCACGATGAGCGGCCCGCCCGGCTTGTGGACGTCGAAATTATCCACCGTATCCGCGCCGCCGCTGGCAATGACCGTCGTGAACACACGCTCCAGCGATTCATCGGCTCCCTGCGTTTTTGAAAACGGCAGATACCCCGTGTTGCCCACCACGCTGTTCCGAATCTCAAACTCACTCGGCGTCGCGCTCACATAGATCGTCTGCCCCGCCATCTCCATGAACTCGGGAAACCGCAGCGGCCTGTTGTCCATCGCGCTCGGCAGCCGGAAGCCATAATCCACCAGCGTCTGCTTCCGCGAACGGTCGCCCTCATACATCCCGCCGATTTGCGGCACCGTCGCGTGCGATTCATCGATCACCAGCACGAAGTCCTTCGGGAAAAAGTCCAGCAGCGTATAGGGCCGCGACCCCGGCTCCCGTCCGCTGAGGTGCCGCGAGTAATTCTCGATGCCGCTGCAAAACCCCATCTCCTGCATCATCTCCAGATCGTATTCCGTCCGCATCTTGATGCGCTGCGCCTCCAGCAGCTTGTTGTTTTTCTCGAACCACACCACCCGCTCCTGCATCTCCTCACGAATCGTATTCATCGCCACGCGCAACCGGTCGTGCGGCGTCACGAACTGCTTCGCCGGGAAAAGCGTCAAATGCGTGAGCTGCTCGTGCGTGTGCCCCGTCAGCGGGTCAAAGCGCGAGATGCGGTCGATCTCGTCGCCGAAAAACTCGATGCGCAGCGCCTCCTCGTCCGCACTTGCCGGATGCACCTCCACCACATCGCCCCGCGCCCGGAAGCGCCCCCGCTCAAACGCGATATCGTTTCGCTCATACAGCATCTCCACCAGCTTCGAGAGCACCGCCTCGCGCGAAATCGTCTGCCCCACCTTCAGCGTCAGCAGCATCTGGAGGAAATCCTCTGGCGACGCCAGGCCGTAGATGCACGACACGCTCGCAATCACGATCACATCGCGCCGCGACAGCAGCGACCCCGTCGTGCTCAGCCTCAGCCGCTCGATCTCGTCATTGATCGACGAATCCTTCTCGATGAACGTATCCGTCCGCGGGATGTAAGCCTCCGGCTGGTAATAGTCGAAATAGCTCACAAAATACTCCACCGCATTATCCGGGAAAAAGCTCCGGAACTCGCTATAAAGCTGCGCCGCCAGCGTCT
>JAYUSJ010000263.1:0-14598 GCA_043755735.1 Verrucomicrobiaceae bacterium
CGGCAGGTGTTACCCATGTCCTGAACCACATGTGTTACCCATGTCCTGACCCACGCCTTCCCGCTTGCGACCAGTCACCTCTCACGAGTCACAAGTCACCGCAGACCAACACGGCTAATCCTCCGCAACCAAATCCCGGTGCCGCCAGAAATAGGCGCACCCGGACCAGAGTGTTAGGACGACAGCGATGACAAGGAGGCTTCCGCCGCCCCATGTCCACGCAAGCATCCAGAGGGTTCCTTCGTTCATCGGCAGGATGCCGGCGCGCATGAACTCCATGATGGAGAGCATGAGGAGAAAGTAGGCGACGGTGATGATCTGCCAGAGCGTCTTGTGTTTCCCAAGTTTCTCGGAGGGCAGGACGATGCCGCGACTTGTCGCAAGCAATCGGAGGCCGGTAATGAGGAATTCGCGGCTGATGAGGACAATCGCGATCCATGCCGGAATCGCCCGGAGCGGGATGAGTATGATGAAGCCGGCTGCCATCATGATTTTGTCTGCAAGCGGGTCCATGAGCTTGCCGAAGTTCGTGACGAGCTTGTGCTTTCGTGCGAGATAGCCGTCGAGAAAATCGGTGACGGAGGCACCGATAAAAAGGAGCAGCGCGCCCGTGTAGCCGAAATTCCAGCCGATGGCGCGGCCAGGGGCGTGGAGCTGCTCCCATTCCTCTCCCATGGCCATGCAGACGACGAAAAGGAGCGTCATCCCGAAACGTGAAACGGTGAGCTTATTCGGAAGATTCATGTTCAGGCGGAGAATTGCTCGGCCAACCGGACGAGTGTGCCGACGCCAAAGCCGGTCGCGCCGCGAGCGAGGGAGAGTGACTCCTTGTCGCGGTAGGCGGTGTAGGCGATGTCGAGATGTGCCCACGGTGTCTTCTCGGCAAAGGTCCGCAGAAATGCAGCGGCGGTGCATGCACCTCCGAGGCGTCCGCCGCTGTTTTTGATGAGGCCCATCTCGCTGCGAATCTGTTCGTCGTATTCGGGGAAGTGCGGCATCGGCCACAGGCGTTCGCCGGCCTCCTTGGAGCACGCGAGGACGGCATCGCCGAGCTTCTCATCGTTGCTCCAGAGTCCGGCCACGGAGTCGCCGAGCGCGACGCCGCACGCTCCGGTGAGTGTGGCAATATCGACGATGGCGGCGGGCTTCAGCACGCGGCGGGCGTAGCCGATGGCGTCGGCGAGGAGCATGCGGCCTTCGGCGTCGGTGTTTACGATTTCCACGTGCTTTCCGTCGTAACAGGTGACGATGTCGCCGGGGCGATATGCGTTTGAGCCGGGCATGTTTTCCGCCGATGGGACGACGCCGATGACGTTGCGTTTGATGCCGAGTTCCTTGAGCGCAAACATCGCGCCCACGACGGCGGTGCCGCCGCATTTGTCCCAGATCATTTTTTCCATGTCGCCTGCCGACTTGATGGAAATTCCGCCGGTATCAAATGTGACGGCCTTGCCGATGAGGACGAGTGGAGCCTGCGATTTCGGCCCGCCGAGATGCTCCAGCACAATCATGCGCGGAGGACGCACGCTGCCGCATCCTACTGCGAGGATGCCGCCGAATTTTCCGGCCTTTAGTTTCTTCTCATCGAATACGGTGCAGCCCACGCCGAACTTTTTCGCGTGCCATTCCACTTCCTCTGCAAAAGTGCCCGGATAGACAATATTGCCGGGGCGATTGGCAAGGCCGCGGGCGAGATTTGTGAGGCGGGCAATGGTCGCTGCGCGCTCGCCGGCCTTGCGTGCGGCTGCGATGGCGGCGGACGGCACCACGACGGTGACGTGGCTGATCGGGTGGGTTTTCTTGGGCTTGAAATCCTCGTAGCGGTAGTCGGCCAACCCGATGCCCTCGACGGCTGCGCCTGCAAATGCGGACCATTCTCCGAGTTGCAGGGAAAAGCGATTGCGTCCCGTTTTCTTCAACGCGATGGCGGCGGACCCGGCTGCGAGGCGCAGCGTGTCGGCATTCACTTTCGCCCGGTCTCCCAAGCCGGTGTAGAGCGTGTTCTCCGAGTGGACGAAAATGCGGGATCCGGCCTGGAGTGAGAGTTCGGCCTCGGTGACACCTGCTGGAAGTTGCGCGCGCTGGTCGGTGGTGAGCAGGCGGATCTGGACGGAATCGGTGTCGGTTTTGCTGGCAAAGGTCAAAGTCATCGCGAGCGTTAGAGCGCAAGGAGAGGGGATATGACAAGTGCGACGGGCGGATTACTTTACAAAGTCTACCTTGGCGCTGAGCTCGGGCGTGAGAAAATGGTCGGGTTTTTCGATCTGCACTTTGATTTGCAGGGTGCCCTTCTGGCGGTTCGCCTCAGGGGCGATTTCGGCGACGTAGCCTTGGTACACCTTGTCCAGATAAGCTTCCGGGCTGATTCGGCATCGTTGCTTGAGCGCGATTTTCGGGAGGTCGTTTTCGTTGATGTCGATCTCGACTTGGAGATCGTTCGGGTCGGCGAGCGCAAGCAGGGCTGTGCTCGGGCCTTTGCCGCCGCCGAAGCTCTGGGGCGTGACGAGTTCGCCGGGGTCTGCGAGCTTCTCCAGCACGACGCCGTCGATGGGCGATTTGATGACGGTCCAGTCGAGGAACACTTGCGCGGTGGCGCGGAGACCTTCGAGTTGTTTGATTTGGGCCTCTGCGCTGGCGACGGCGAGCCGCGTTTCGTCTTCGCGTTCGGCGGTTTCGTTTTGGGTCGCGCGGAGTTTGCGCACGCGTTCGTAGCTCATCTTTGCACGCTCCACGGCCACGCGGGCCACGGCCATCTGTCCTTCGATCTCGGCGACGCGGGCTTTTTGCTCGGAGTCGTCGAGCTGCACGACGACTTGATCCTTCTTCACTGTGTCGCCCTTTTTCACGCCGATCCAGCGCACTTGATTCATCACGCGCGGGCTGATTTCGATGCGCTCGCGGTTCACGATGTAGCCGCTCACGGTGAGGAGCACGTCGCCGGGCTTATCAGCGGCCTTGGGCTTTGGCGCGGGTGTGGTGGCTTCCGTCGCGGCGACCGCAGAAGCCGGCCCTTTTTCCATATCGCGGGAATCCTTGGACCACGGATTTGCGAAGTAAAACGCGGTGCCGGTCGCGCCGAGTACGATGATGAGTATCCACCAAAAAGAGCCGCCCGAGCGCCGTCGTTGCGTGTCCGATATCTGTATGCTTTGCAGCTTTGCCGCGTCCATGTGCGTGGGAACTTAGCGTGCTTTACGCTTCCTTCAACGCCGCAATCACAGGCATTCGTGCAGCTCTCAGCGCGGGAAGAAGACTGCCGATGACGCCGACGATGGCGGAGAAAACGAGCGCCTGTCCGACGATATCCCACGTCAGTTTCAGCTCGAAAACAGTCTCGCCGAACGTCTGGAAATTAAACGTCCCGGCGCGGTATCCGTTCAGCAGCATCGCGAGTCCGCAGCCAAAGATTCCGCCAATAGTCGCGAGGAATGCGCCCTCGATGAGGATCGCCGTCACGACCGTCCTGCGGCGAAATCCCAGCACACGCAGCGTCCCGATTTCCCGCGTCCTGGCGCCGACGCTGGCATACATCGTATTCATCGCGGCGAGGACGGCGCCGATGGACATTGCGATGGCGAGCCACTTTGCCGCGATGCGGATGGGCACGGCGGTCTTGGTCTGCTCGGCGTAATACGAAGTCTCGGGGACGACGCGAATCGCCAGACGCTTGTCGCCCTCCAGTCGTTCGGTGAGCTTTCTTCCTGCGGCGGCGTCCACCGGACGAAGGAGCACGCTGCAATAGTTGTCGCGGCTGAAAATGGCCCGCGCTTCGTCGGCGTCGATCCATGACTCGGAGTCGAACGCACTGCCGCCGCCGTCGAATTGCCCGACGACCTTTAGCTCTCGTGCGCCGACCTTCACGGTGGAGCCCACGGACATATTGTCGAATCGCGCGGCGAGTTTCCGGCTCACGATGATTTCGCGTTTGCCGCCTTCAAACATCCGGCCCTCGACGAGCTTCACCTGCGGGCGAAGCGCGGGACCATTGGCCGAAACTCCCCGAAAAATCACGTTGGCGCCGCCCGCCGCCTTTTCTCCGCCGCGACGGGGGAGATAGATAACAACAAGCGTATCGGCGGAAATGAGCGGCTTGCCTGCCGCGTCGCGGGCGATCTCCTCGCCGTATTGAAACGTGGCAAAATCCTCTCGCGTGACTTGGGAGGAAGACTCCGAGTCTGCGCCGCGACGGACGACGAGAAGATTTCGCGGGTCGCCCGTTTTTCCTCCGGAGGCCTCGATTGCCCCGGCCATCATTTGCAATCCGACATAGACGAGAATGGTGAGCCCGACGCCGACAATTGTCGCGAGCGTGGACCGCCAGCGGACGGTCACATTTTTAAAGCTGTATTTGATCGGCAGTGCCATCGAGGGCGCATCGTGGTCATGAATTTCGGGATGTCAAATACCGCAGCAGTGTTGACCGCGGCATTGCGGCTGCTTTGACTGGGACTCAGTGCCAGCCCAACTCATCTACGAAATCTTCTTTGCGACCTTCGCCTTTTTGCTCGGCGCATGTGTCGGCTCCTTCTTGAACGTGTGCATTTACCGGCTCCCGCTCAACATGTCGGTGGATGAGCCGAAGCGGTCATTTTGCCCGCTCTGCAAATACCAAATCCCGTGGACTTCGAATCTCCCGCTCATCACTTGGACGGTGCAGCGCGGGAAGTGCAAAAACTGCAAAGCGCCGATTCCGTTCCGCTACTTCGGCGTCGAGTTTCTCACCGCGCTCATGTTTCTCGCGGTGTGGCTACAACTCTCCTACCGCTCGGGCACGCCGTATCCGGGGCATTGGATTCTCATTTTCCCGATGTTCGCGTTTGTGTCGTTGCTGATCGTGGCGACGTTCATCGACTTCGAGCATTTCATCATCCCCGACGGAGTGACCATCGGCGGCACGATTGCCGGGCTCGTGTTCAGCGCGGGGCTTCCCTGGATGCATGGCGAGACGACTTTTGGCGTGCAGGAAAACATTCGTTCGCTGGGCTGGTCGGCCGTCGGAGCGGGCGGCGGGTTTGCCCTTTTGTGGTTGGTCTCGTGGCTGGGGAAGCTGGCGTTTGGGCGAAAGAAGCTCGTCTTTGAAAAGCCCGTTCCGTTTGTGTGGAAGCTCGAAGGCGAGCGCGCAAAACTGACGGCCGACGGAACGGACTATTGGTGGGACGAGCTCTTTGGCAGCGAGAAAGACACGCTCGTGATGCAGTGCGAGCGATTCGAGATCGAGGGAAAGAGCAGCGGACCGTGCGAAATCCGCAGTCTTTATGAGAAGCTCACGTTTGAGGGCGAAGAGTATGACCTCAATCATATTCAGGAGTTTCGCGGCACGTTGACGAAGGTCGATTTTCGCCGGACCGCGATGGGTTTTGGCGACGTGAAGTTCATCGCGTGCATCGGCGCGTTTCTCGGATGGAAGGCCGTTCTTTTTACGGTGCTCGCGGCTTCGGTGATCGGGGCGCTCATCGGCGGAGTGCCGAAACTCATCGGGAAAAAGGAGTGGTCGCCGAAGATTCCGTTCGGCCCGTATCTCGCGATTGGTGCGCTGCTTTGGTTTTTCTACGGCCCGATGTTGGTGGATTGGTATTGGAATATGTTCGCGCTGGCTCCGGAGTTGTAAACGTTTCCGGGATTTACAAGGCACGGGAAGCGGGGCAGATAGGAATGGTGAAACACTGTCTTTCTTTCGCTCTCGTTTTCGCCGCCGGTATTTCCGCACATGCCGTCGTTGAGACGCCGACTTTTTCCGAGCATGTTGCCCCCATCGTGTTTGCAAAATGTGCGGGCTGTCATCGCGATGGGCAGGTTGCTCCGTTTTCACTCCTGAACTATGCACAGGTGAAGAAGCGCGCGAAGGAGATCACGGAAGTCACTGGCGACCGCGAGATGCCGCCGTGGCACGCGGATCGCGGCGTGGTGGAGTATGCAAACGATCGCTCGCTGAGCGACGTCGAGATTGCGGTGATTCGCAAGTGGGTTGAGACCGGCGCACCCGAGGGCGATGCTTCCAAACTGCCGGAAGTGCCAAAGTTCACGGACGGCTGGCAGCTCGGGAAGCCGGACATTGTGGCCGAAATGACGGAGGCGTTCACCGTGCCCGCGGATGGGCCGGATATTTACCGGAATTTTGTCATGCCGCTGAATCTCGAAGAAGACACGTGGGTGAAGGCCATCGAGCTGAAGCCAGGCGCTGCGAGCGCCGTTCATCACGTCCTCTACTACCTCGATACGCGGGGCAAGGCGCGCATCGCCGACGCAGCCGACCCGGCCCCGGGATACAACGGGATGGGGCGGAGCAACGGCAATTTCCGCTATCTCGGCGGATGGGATGTGGGCACGCAGACTGCGCCCGTTCCTTATGGGCTGGCGTGGCTTTTGCCGAAGGGTTCGGACCTTGTGATCCAGGTCCACTATCATCCGACCGGAAAAGCAGTGCAGGACCGCTCGTCTGTTGGTTTCCATATCTCGAAGGAGCCGACTTCGCGTCCGTGGACGATTGTTCCGGTGCCTCCATATTTCGGCATCCTATCCGGCATCAACATCCCGGCAGGCGAAAAGGAATACATCAAAAAGAGCAGCATGATTCTCCCCGTGGATGTGGAAGCCATCGCGGTGAATGCCCACGCGCACTTTCTCGGCAAGCGGATGGAAATGACAGCGACGCTGCCCAACGGCGAGAAGCAGCAGCTCTTGAAAATGTCCGACTGGAACTTCGCGTGGCAGGAAGACTACGCTTTCAAGCAACCGGTGAAACTTCCCGCCGGCACCCGGCTCGACTCGCTCATTTCGTGGGACAACAGCGACACCAATCCGCATCAAACCATCCATCCGCCAAAGGCGACTCGCTGGGGGCCGACTTCGACCGATGAAATGGGAACGATCACGCTCACCGTGATGCTGAATACCGCGGAGGAAAAGAAGACGCTTCACAGCGAGTTGAAGCGGAGGCTGACAGCACAGTTCCTTGAGCGAATTTTTGAAAACGATTCTTCGACGCTGGGCGCTGTTCGCACGCAGATTTCGCAGGACGCGAAAATTCCCGACGGCGGGCGGTTTGCGGTGATGCGGGCCTTCGTCCTGCCGCTCGACAAGAACAAGGACGGAGTGCTCGACGCAGAGGAGTTGAAGCCGGGAATCGACTTCATGCTGCCCAATATGCGCGGCTTCGGCGAAATCGGTTTCGATTAGGCGATGCGTTTCTTTTTCCGGGCACTGGCTTTTTTTGCATGCTGGAGCGCGGCTCTCGCGGAGTCCCCGTTCGCTGCGGATGGGCGCAAGGCAACGGTGCTCATCTTCCTCATGCACGACTGTCCGGTGGCCAATTCGATGGCGCCCGAGATGGCGCGACTCGCGAAGGAGTTTGGGGATAAAGGCGTGAGGTTTTTCGGCGTTTACACGTCCGAATCCGCCGCCGAGATCGCAACCCACCGGAAAGACTACGCGCTGCCGTTCCCCGGATTGCAGGATGCAAATGGTGCGCTGGCAAAACGCGCCGGCGCAACAAGGGTGCCGGAAGCGGCGGTATTTTCCGCCGGCGGAGAACTGCTCTACCGCGGGCGAATCAATGACCGGGCGGTGAAGCTCGGCGTGACGAGGCCCGTGGCCCGAAGGCACGACCTGCGTCTCTCGCTTGAAGCCGTCATCGCCGGGCGAAAGCCGGAGCAAAAATTCACGGCGGCCGTCGGCTGCTATCTGCCTGCTTCTTCGCCAAAATAGCTGGCTCGGCCTCTGGCGGGATTTCCGAGGTCTTCAGAGCGTTCTGATACCATCTCGCAAAGACAATCAGGCCGACGTGGGGTGACTACGAAGGACGCGAAGGTGAGCGCTTCATTTCCGTGTCATCTTCGCGCCCTTCGTAGTCATTTTGTTTTCGGAAGATGGGATGATTTCGTTTGTCGCCGTTTGGCCCGGTTTTGCTATTACGAACGACAACTATGGCTTTCCGCATTTTTATCCTACCAGTCCTCCTGTTCATTTCCTCTCTCTGCGTTTTTGCCGCGGAGGGGAAACCCAACATCATTTTTGTCCTCAGCGATGATCTCGCGCAGGGCGATGTGGGAGTTTACGGGCAGAAGCTCATCGCCACGCCGAGTCTCGACCGAATGGCTGCGGAGGGCACTCGCTTCACGCAGGCCTACTGCGGGACGAGCGTCTGTGCGCCCAGTCGGACCTCGCTGATGACCGGGCTGCACAGCGGACACGCTCCGGTGCGCGGCAATTGGGAGATCGCAAAGGGCGAAGGTCAGTTCCCGCTTCCGGCCTCGACGGTCACGGTGGCGCAAATCCTCAAGGCGGCGGGATACTCCACGGCCTGCATGGGCAAGTGGGGAATGGGGATGTTCGACACGACGGGCAGTCCGCTGAAAAAAGGGTTCGATCATTTCTTCGGCTACAACTGCCAGCGGCACGCGCACTCGTATTTCCCAGCCAATCTTTACAACGACGACAAGCAGTTCGAGCTGGCGGGCAATGACGGAAAAGGCGTGGGGAAAACTTATGCGCAGAACCTCATTCAGGAGGACGTGTTGAAGTGGGTGCGCGCAAAAAAGGACGAACCATTTTTCCTATTTTACGCCATCACGCTCCCGCACGGACGGCACGAAATCGATGACTTCGGCATCTACGCCGACAAGCCGTGGACGGCGGCACAGAAGGCCTACGCAGCGCAGGTGACGCGGCTCGATCGCGATATCGGCCAGCTCGTTGATCTGCTGAAAGAGCTGAAGATCGATGAGAAGACACTCGTCATGGTGGCCGGCGACAACGGCTCGTCGTTCGCTCCCAACTCCGACCTCGGAAAACTTTTCGACCAGGCAAGCAACGGCCTCCGTGGCTACAAGCGGGGGCTTTACGAAGGCGCGCTGCGACAGGCCGCAATTGCACGATGGCCCGGTGTTGTTCCTGCCGGGCGGGTGAGCGAGGACGCGTGGGCGTTTTGGGATTTCCTCCCCACCGCTGCCGAACTCGGAGGCGCAAAGATTCCTGCGGAGTGCAAGACGGACGGTCTCTCGCTGGTCTCGTTTCTAAAGGGCGGTGCCGCTCCGAAGCGCGACCACTTTTACTGGGAGCTCCACGAAGGGAAGCCCATCCAGGCTGTGCGGTTCGGAGATTGGAAAGCCGTC
Source organism: Verrucomicrobiaceae bacterium (assembly GCA_043755735.1). Classification (GTDB taxonomy): domain Bacteria; phylum Verrucomicrobiota; class Verrucomicrobiia; order Chthoniobacterales; family Chthoniobacteraceae; genus SXWH01. The sequence goes on from JAYUSJ010000263.1 coordinate 9,111, forward strand.
AGGAACGGACCGAATGCTGCGGTGGAGCTTTTCGATCTCGCGACGGACGCGAGCGAGAAAACCAACCTCGCCACGCAAAAGCCCGAGATCGTTGCAAAGGCTGTCGAACTGATGAAATCGAACCACACACCGGACGAAAACTGGCCGCTTTCGGGGCCCGCAGAGAAGCGGAAGAAAAAATGAAAGCAGCCCGCGCCGCCGAATATCGTGCTCATTGACGCGGACGATGTCGGCTATGGTGACATCTCTTGCAATGGTGCGACTGCCGTTCGGAGAGATGTGAGCAAGAGCATGAGCATGAGAAAGAAGTAAGAGTGGTTCTGTTTTGTACAGGCTTCTCATCTGGCTGGCGGTACTCCATCTGCTAGAGGAAGACCGTTCAACAGCCAACCGCGATGACTTGCAGCCCAACCATTCGCGAGGAAACCGGCGCACGTCCTGCCGATGCGCAGGATTCTCCTCGCCCTGAAACTTCCGTGCTCCGGGACTGGGTGCCGCTCGCCATTCTGCTGGTCGCGGCGCTCTTCCGTTTCGCATGGCTGGACCTCAAGCCGCCGCACCACGACGAGGGTGTCGTCGCGTTTATGTCGGAGCAAATCGTCTCGCGTGGCTATTACGCATACGATCCCACGAATTACCACGGCCCGCTTCCGTTCTACCTTTCGTTTGTTTCCCAGCGGCTTTTTGGACGAACAATTTTCGCGATGCGAATGCCGGTGGTGATGCTCAGCATGCTCTCGGTCGGGCTCATTCTGGCGTATCGCGAATACTTCACGGAAAAGGCCGTGCGATGGGCGGCGCTGGCGATGGCAGTGTCGCCGACCCCTGTCTATTTCGGTCGGCAATGTGCGCACGAGGCAGGGTTCATGTTTTTTAATGTGCTCACGGTTTTTGGGGTCGTCGGGCTCATCCGTGGAGGTGCGCGGAAGGACTTGTGGGCGACGGGGCTCGGGCTCGCCGGTATGGTGCTCTGCAAGGAGACTTACGCGATTCATGTATTCGCGGTGCTGCTGGCTTTCCCTGCGCTGTGGGTCGTCGGGAAAGTGTCACCGCCGCTGTTCGAAAAGTTGCCGCAGCGGATGTGGAAAATCGGCGATGTGACTCGCGTGACGTGCGTCTGTTCGGCGCTCATTCTCTTTTTCTACAGCGGGACGTTGATGAACTGGGAAGGCGTGGCGGGGCTGTGGACGACCTGGCAATCATGGGTCGGGCGCGGTCTCGCGGAGGATGCGCAGGGGAAGCCTTGGTACTACTATTTTCAATTGCTCGCCGGATATGAATGGACGGTGCTTCTCGGCATCGTCGCGGCATTGCTCGCGCTCGTGCCCGGCACGCGGCGCGAGACGCGCCTCGTCGCGCTCATCGGGCTGGCCGGGGCGTGTGGATACAGCATTGTTTCCTACAAGACGCCGTGGCTGATCATGTCCTGGTCGTGGCCGTTTTACATTCTCTTCGGACTCGGTGTGGTCGCCGTGGAGAGATACGCAGGACGCCGCTTTGCCAGCGTGGCGACCGGCCTCGTGGTGCTGCTGATGGCGGCGAAATCGTGGAGCTTAAATTTCCACAATTACGCACCGCCCGGCGATACGTCTCCTTATTCCGAGCCATACGCTTACGTGCAGGCGCTGGACGATTTGCACAAAATCACAGACCCGCTCGATACGCTCGTCGCACTGGATCCTGCGAACCAGCACATCTCTGGCGCGATGATTGGCGGCGAGCAGTTTCCGCTGCCGTGGATGCTCGGGCAGTTCTGGCGCTTCGGATGGCTCGGTCGCGATGCGAGCGGGCAAATTGCCATGCCGCCCGACTGGAATCTCGACTTCATTCAGGCCCACACTGATGTCCGCGATGAAGTGGAAAAGAATCTCACCGACGCGTATTTTCAGGAGGATTTTCAGATCCGCAACATGGGCGGCGACCGCTCGACGCTCTACTTCCGCGCATCGGTTTTTGCCCCCGTCTTTCCGGGGCGCGTGCCGGAATTCATCCCCAGTGTGAAATCGAAAACCATCCGATGAGAGTCGTCGCAGCACTCCTGTATTTTGTGGCAATCACCTGCGTCCTCGCAGTGGCGCTCTCGCTGGCGGCGCATGGGCTGACTCCGCTCATCGCGGGCCTTTCGTTGCTTGGCGGAATGAGCGTGGCGGGTTGGGGGTTGTGGCGGGATCGCGCTGTTGCGGTCGCGTATCCGGTGCTCAATGGATGGGCCTGGTTCGGCCTCGGACTGTGGTCGCTTTTCACGCTGCGCTGTTTTCTCTGGCTCATCTTTCGCGAGGGCGATGAGCTGAAAGTTCTCTCCTCGAACAATCTCGGGGACATGTCCATTCACATCACATTCATCCGCTATCTCGCGAGCGGAGTGCCGTTCTGGCCGGAGAATCCCATCTGCACTGGTGCGCCGCTCACCTATCCGGTGGGGACGGATCTTTTCAACGCGGTGCTCCTCTCAGTCGGCGTGAAGCTCACGTTTGGCCTCACGTGGGTCGGCATCATCGGCATGGCATGCATGGGCGCGGCTGCCTGGCGGTGGGGCGGCGCATTTGTCGTCATCGGAATCCTGTGCAATGGCGGCGTGGTGGTCTTCGAGGAATGGATGCAGCCCGGCGCAAAATGGGAGTTCCTCGACTACCTCAACCAGCGCTCCTGGAACAGCATCCCGCTCGCCCTGCTTGTCACCCAGCGCGGACTGCTATTCGCGCTGCCCGCCGCGCTCCTTTTGCTGGACAAATGGCGCACCCGGTTTCTCGGCGTTCCTCGCGCGGGCTGGCAGCTTCCGGTTTGGGGTGAGTTCGTCCTTTACGCGACGATGCCGCTCTTTCACCTCCACGCATTTCTCTTCCTATCGGTCGCGCTCGGCTGGTGGATCGTTGCCGTGCCCGCTGCGCGAAAAGATGCGTTCGGTCTTGGGATTCGCGCGCTGATTCCCGCCACATTTCTCACGATGCTCGTGACGGGCGGGTTCCATGGTCACGATACCGTCGCGAGAGACTTCGGTTGGACATGGGAAGCGCCGAATGACGAGAACCCCGGGCGCGCTTCCTTCGTCGTGTATGTGTTCCAGAACTTCGGCTTTCTTCCGATCCTCATCGTATTGCTTGTCGCTTCGCTCGTGCGCAATCGCCGCGATCCCGCGAACCGGGCCGGCCTGCACATCGCCATTCCGGCGCTGATGGTTTTCATCGCGTGTTTCATCTTCCGATTTGCGCCGTGGGATTGGGATAATTCCAAGCTCATCATGCTCGCGTACGTCGCGCTGCTGCCGCTGCTGTGGACGCATGTTCTATCGCGGTGGGCGCTGCCCATCCGCGCCGTGGTTTGCTTCCTCATTTTCTTCTCGGGCTTCGTCTCTCTGCTCGGCGGGATGAGCGGCAGGAACCACGGACACGGCATCGCGTCCATCCGCACGCTCGACACTCTCACGTCGGCAGTTTCCGCGATTCCGACGCACGAACGCTTCGGCACGTATCCCACGTGGAATCACCCGCTGCTGCTCGTCGGGCGCAAGGTGGCGATGGGTTATCCCAGCCATGTTTTCAGCCACGGACTGGGAGACCCCGAGCGCGAACGCAAGATCGTGAGCATGATGAACGGCGAGCCCGAATGGAGGGAACTCGCCCGCAGCCTTGGCGTCCGCTACATTTTTTGGGGCGAAATGGAGCGGGAGCACTACCAGGGATCGCGCCAGCCGTGGAGGACGGAGGCCGACAGAATCGCAGCCGGAGACTGGGGCGAGATCTACGACATCAGCGGTATCCGCGATTCCCGCGAGTAGCCCGCCAAGCCGCAGCTTGCCCGCTGCGGCATTTGCGTGGATGGTCCATCCATGACTCCGCGCCTTCTTATTCATGGTCAACGCGTCGAAACCGCAGCGACGCTCGCCGTTCGCAATCCGTGGTCCGGCGCCGAAATTGCGCGCGTGCCGCTGGGTGACGCGGCGACAGTGGAAGCGGCGATCGTTTCGGCGTGTGCCGCGTTTCCCGAAGCCCGTTCGGGTCCCGCGCATCGGCGGTCCGCGCAGTTGATGGCCATAGCGCGGGGAATCGAGGCGCGGAAGGACGAGTTCGTGAATACGGTCGTGGCGGAGGCGGGCAAGCCGATCACCTTTGCAGAGGCCGAGGTGAATCGTGCGGTGATGACCTTCACTGCGGCTGCCGAAGAGGCCCGCCGGCAAAATGGCGAAGTGCTGGACATGGATGCGTTCCCCACGGGTGAGGGACATTTTGGATTCGTGCGGCGTTTTCCCATCGGCGTGATTGCAGGCATCACCCCGTTCAATTTCCCTCTGAATCTCGCCGCGCACAAAATCGCACCGGCCATCGCGAGCGGAAACTGCATCATCGTGAAGCCCGCGCCGAAATGCCCGCTGACGATGCTGCTGCTCGCGGATGTGCTGGCAGACGCAGGGATGCCGCCGGGCCAGGTGAATGTGGTGACGTGTGCAAATGAGAACGTGGCGCTGCTCGTGCGCGACCCGAGGATCGCGATGTTGAGCTTTACCGGAAGCCCTTCGATCGGCTGGAAGCTGAAGGCGGATGCCGGAAAAAAGAAGGTGTGTCTGGAGCTGGGCGGCAATGCGGCAGTCGTGGTGCATTCCGATGCGGACATTGCAGCCGCGATCCCGTCGATTGCCGGTGGAAGCTTCGGCTACGCGGGCCAGACGTGCATCAGCGTGCAGCGGATCTTTGTACACGAGTCGTTGTATGACGCGTTTCGCGATCAGTTCGCCGCGTACGTCGCGGAAAAGGTGATCGTCGGTGATCCCGCCGACCGGCGCACGGTCGTCGGCCCGATGATTTCCGCCGACGCCGCCGCGCTCACCCGCGCGCGAATCGCGAGTGCGATAAAGGCAGGCGCGCGGCAGGTGGGAGCGTTTGCCGGCGATGGGACAAACGTGGTGCCGCCGACGATTTTGGAGGACGTGCCCCCGGAACATGAAGTGTGCGCTTGCGAGCTGTTTGCGCCCGTGGTGACGCTGCACCGGTATCACGAATTCGACGAGGTGCTCTCGCAAGTGAACGCGTCGGAGTTCGGATTGCAGTGCGGCATTTTCACCCGCGACATCCAGCTCGCGATGCGGGCGCACGAGCGGCTGGAAGTGGGCGCGGTGCTGATCAATCAAGTGCCTACCTTCCGCGTGGAGAACATGCCCTACGGCGGAATCAAAGACAGCGGCTTTGGCCGCGAGGGAATTCGCTACGCGATGGAGGAAATGACGGAGCCGCGCGCATTGATCATCCGCAAAACGAGTTAGCTGGCGCAAACTTCACTCCTGCTAAGTCATCTGCTCGGCGTAGAGATACTTTTGAAATCCGGCGAAGACTTTGGTGATTTCCTCTGGCTTGCCGCCGAGGTCGGCGACGGCGTCGGTGATTGAGTCGTGATACTTCAAGCGGAGCAAGGGGTTCAGTTTGCTCTGGTCAAGTTCGGTCACTCCTTCGGTGACGTAGTGCTGGAGAACAAAATCGAGGAAGGCCTGCTGCTTGGC
>JAYUSJ010000264.1:0-43059 GCA_043755735.1 Verrucomicrobiaceae bacterium
GCCGTTCACAAAAGTCGTTCAGCACAATTTCAATCAAACCCAATCGACCAAAATATGTCCAATACCACCAAACGATTCCGCGCCGGCGTTCTTTTCGGAGACGAAGTGAAAGAGCTCCTCGATTACGCAAAAGCCAGCGGCTTTGCGCTTCCGGCGATCAACTGCATCGGCACGAACTCCATCAATGCCACTCTGGCCGCAGCGCGCGATTTGAACTCGCCGACGATGATTCAGTTTAGCAACGGCGGTGCGCAGTTCTTCATCGGCAAGTCGGTGAAAGGGGACAACCAACTTGGCCCGATCCTCGGCGGTATCGCGGGTGCGCATTATGTGGATGCAGCGGCGAAGGCTTACGGAGTGCCGGTCGTTTTGAACACAGACCACTGCGCGAAAAAACTGCTCCCGTGGGTGGATGGACTGCTCGTCGCGAGCGAGGAGCAATTCGCGAAAACAGGCAGGCCGCTTTACAGCTCGCACATGCTCGACCTTTCCGAAGAGCCACTGCACGAGAATCTCGAGATCTGCGCGAAGTATCTCGCCCGCATGGCGAAGATGGGCATGACGCTCGAAATCGAACTCGGGGTGACCGGCGGCGAAGAGGACGGCGTGGACAATTCCGGCGTCGAAGAATCGAGCCTCTACACGAAGCCCGAGGAAGTGGCGGAAGCCTACTCGGTCCTCTCGAAGATCAGCCCGAATTTCACGATCGCCGCAGCATTTGGAAACGTCCACGGCGTTTACAAGCCCGGCAATGTGAAGCTGAAGCCGACGATTCTCAGGGACTCGCAGGAATACATCCAGAAGACGCTGGGCACGGGATCGATGCCGGTGAACTTTGTCTTCCACGGCGGCTCCGGATCGACGCGCGAGGAAATTCGCGAGGCGATCAGCTATGGCGCGATTAAGATGAACCTTGATACGGACGTCCAGTGGGCATTCTGGGACGGTGTGCGCGGATACGAGGCGAAAAATCGCGACTATCTCCAAGGCCAGATAGGCAATCCGAAAGGACCCGACGCACCGAACAAGAAGCAGTATGATCCACGGGTCTGGCTCGGTGCTGCGGAGGACTCCGCCACCAAGCGACTGCTCACCTCGTTTGAGGATTTGAACTGCGTCGGGCGCAACGCCTGACCTTTTCCTCCAGAACCGGGCAGAGCCCGAGTATCTTCATCGTAGTAAACACACAACAAAACACATGTCAGAATCTGCCAATTTCAAGTCCAGCATGGACACGTCGGTAACCGGCCTAAAGTCGCTGATCCAAAGCCATCTTAAATTCAGCCTGGCCCGCGACTCGGGAAATGCCAGCAAACGCGATTGGTGGCTGGCCACTTCAAAAGCAGTTCAGAACATCATCATTGAGCGGATGATCGCGACCCAGGCGGTGCATCACCAGAGGAACGTGAAGCGGGTTTACTACTTCTCGCTCGAATTTTTGATGGGCCGCCTTTTCTCGAACAGCCTCTACAGCGCGGGTATTTTTGAAGAGATGGAGCACGCTCTTCACGAACTCGGGTTCGACACCGAAGTTCTCCGTCGCGAGGAGTATGACATGGGGCTTGGTAACGGCGGTCTGGGTCGTCTAGCGGCTTGTTTCCTTGATTCGCTGGCTACGCTGGACCTTCCCGCGGTTGGCTACGGCATCCACTACCAATACGGGCTTTTCAAGCAGGAGTTCCGGAATGGACATCAAGTCGAGCTGCCCGACGCGTGGCAGCATTTCGGCACTCCGTGGGAAATCGTGCGCCCGGAGCACGCGGTGCAAATCCAGATCTTCGGCGAAGTCGAGAACGTCTTCGACGATTGCGGCAACTGCGTGCCGCGCTGGACGAACACGAAGAAGATTGTCGGCGTGCCGTACGACATTCCGATTCCCGGCTTTGGCACAACCACCGTGAACTTCCTGCGCCTGTGGGAATCCAAAGCTCCGGAGGATTTCGATTTCGAGGCATTCAATCGCGGTGGATACGACGAGGCGGTCCGGGAGAAGAACGCGAGCGAGACCATCTCGAAAGTGCTCTACCCGAATGACAAGACCGAGAGCGGAAAAGAGCTGCGACTTGTGCAGCAGTATTTCTTCGTCGCTTGCTCGCTCCGCGATATTTTCCGCCGATTCCGCAAGGACAACGAAGACTTCGATGATTTTCCCGAGAAGGTCGCGATCCAGCTCAACGACACGCACCCCGCGGTCGCTATCGTCGAACTGATGCGGATCTTTCACGACGACTACGCGATGCCCTGGGAAAAAGCGTGGGGGCTCGTCACGCGCACGTTTGCCTACACAAATCACACGCTGCTGCCTGAGGCTCTTGAGAAGTGGAGCGTTGGACTTTTCAAGAAAGTTCTGCCCCGGCATATGCAGCTCATCTTCGAAATCAACAAGCGATTCCTCGAGGAGGTGGAGGCAAAATGGCCGGGCGATGCCGAGAAAAAGCGCGTGCTTTCGATCATCGAAGAAGGCCATGTGCAGATGGTGCGGATGGCGCATCTATCGGTAGTGGGCGGACACTCGGTGAACGGTGTCGCCGCGCTGCACACGCAGTTGATCAAGAGCGACCTCTTTCCCGAGTTCGACGCCCTGTATCCGGGCCGCTTCAACAACAAGACCAACGGCATCACCCCGCGCCGCTGGCTGCTCGCGTGCAATCCCCGACTGAGCGGACTCATCACCAGCAAGATTGGCAACGGCTGGGAGCGCGATCTCGACAAGCTGCGCGGCCTCGAAGCGTTCGCGGACGACCCGGATTTCCAGCGCGAGTTCATGTCGATCAAGCACGCGAACAAAGTGGACCTCGCGCGTTTGATCAAGCAACAGTGCGGCATCGAGGTGAATCCGGCGGCGCTCTTCGATGTGCAAATCAAACGACTGCACGAGTACAAACGGCAACACCTCAACCTGCTTCACATCCTCGCGCTCTATCGTCGAATGCTGCAAAACCCGGAGGTCGATGTCGTCCCTCGCGTCTTCATCTTCGCGGCAAAAGCGGCGCCCGGCTACGATCTCGCAAAGTGCATCATCAAGGCGATCAACGCGATCGGTACGAAGATCAACAACGACCCGCGGATCAACGGAAAGCTGAAGGTCGTCTTCCTGCCGAACTATCGCGTCTCACTCGCACAGCGCATCGTTCCAGCGGCCGATCTGTCCGAGCAGATCTCGACTGCCGGAAAGGAAGCTTCCGGAACCGGAAATATGAAGCTTTCACTCAACGGCGCGCTCACCATCGGCACGCTCGACGGTGCAAACGTGGAGATCGCCGAAGAGGTCGGCGACGAGAATATCTTCATTTTCGGACTGCGCGTGGAGGAAGTCGCCGCGCTTTGGAAAAAGGGCTACAAACCGCAGGAGTATCTGGAAGCGAACGAAGAACTCCGCGCGGTCGTGGACTGGGTCGGCTCGAACTATTTCACGCCCGACGAGCCCGGTTGCCTGAACATGCTCCGCGACAGCCTCGTCCACCACGATCCATTCCTCTGCCTGCCGGACTTCGAGTCCTACAGCGAGAGCCACAAGAAAGTGGATGCCGCCTTCCGCGACCCCGCCCGCTGGGCCAGGATGGCAATCCTCAACACTGCGCGGATGGGCAAGTTTTCAAGCGACCGCACCATCGCCGAGTACGCCCGCGATATTTGGAACCTCGTCCCCATCCGTGTGTAGAAAAAGGAGCGAGGGTTTCACGTCGGAGACACGAATGAGTCGGTCTATAACGCCGGGACACCTCCTACAGATCCGCTAACGCCTCGCGCACACCGTCCTTCACGATATCATCACCCTTGTCGCCGCCGGGCAGGGCCAGCGCGCGTTGAAAGCTTTGCTGAGCCTTGGCTTTCTCCCCGAGTGCTGCATACGCGCGACCGAGTGAAGCGTGATTGCAAACGCGGCGCGGGTTGAGCTGCACTGCCCGTTCAAGAAACCGCGCTGCATCCTGATTCGTCGCCGTCGGAAGCGCGCCGTAAACGACGCGCGCAGCGGCCCGCAATAGTGTCCCGAGGTTCGCAATCTCGTAGCACCATGAACCCAGGACGAAGTGGGTAAGGTCGTTGTTCGGGTCGAGCGCCAGGGCTGCGTCGGCGTGTTCTTTGATCAACTTCGAGTAGGCGATCTTTGTTTTGCCATCGGACACCGTCGCAGCGCGACCATAGCAAATGGCAAGGCTCAGTCGGGCGAGGGCGTTTTTCGGACCGGCGGCGACGGCGCGTTTCGCGTATTCGAGCGATTTGTCGGCGGCGGCCTTCTTCGCCGCATTGCCTTTCGCATCGAGCACTGCCTCGGCGTATTGTTTGGCCACGCGGCGCAGGACCTCCGCATCGTCTGGCGCGAGTTTTTCTACTTCGAGACAGAGCGCCAGCGCTTCCGCATTCTTACCCTGGGTATCGAGCGCATCGACTTTCGCAAGGCGAGGCCCGATGTCGTTGGCGAATGATGAAGCGGGGAGCAAAACAAAAGCGAGGAGTGAAAGAAGAGATGAACGATGCATAAGATGAACTGGCTTCTATTAGAAACGACTCTGCATCGAGAACAGCAGCAATCAAATCTCTTATTTCCCGAACGACAATGAGTCGTTGCCGCCCGCGGCGCAGGTGTGCTCGCAGTTTGAGCACCCCGAATCACCTACAACCACCGAAAGAGATGGCTGATGCCGGCATAGAAGCTGTCGCCGTAGCGGATGGCGAGGAGGCCGCAGATCAGTGCGCCAATCCCAACGGAAACCCCGAAAGGGCTCACCGCAAGTGACACGATTTGTGGAAGAGTGAAGAAAAGCACGATACCGCCGAAGATAAATCCGCAGCCGAACCGGATGAGTTTCTCGAAGCCGTCGGGCGCTGGTCTGTGGTCCATGACTTTAAAATGAACTGCGCTGTCGGGCGCGGAGGGTCAATGTGAATCCGCATATTCTGCCGGAACGTGTCATCCCTGGCAAAGGCGCGAGAGCCTATTGTTCCGATGCATCGAACTCGCGGCGCACCTTGCCATCGATCCCGATGATGGGCGCGGGGTTCTCCGCTTTGCCCAATGCACGGGAACCTGGAGCAGGGCCTTCGATGCCGAGATCGCCTTTCATCCCGGCGATTAGTGATTCGAGTTTGGTAACCATTTCGGGATTGGCAGCGGCGACGTTCGTGGATTCGCCGATGTCGGTTTTTAGATTGAAGAGCTGCGCGGAATCGGACGCCGGTTCGGGCGCTTTGGCGTTCTTTTTTGGCTCCTGTAAATTCGCAAGGCGGAGCTTCCAGTCGCCGTGGCGCACCGCCTCCAGCTTCAGCCCACGGTAGAAGAAGAACGTCTCGTGCGCGGGCTTTGCGTCAGCTTTCCCCGCCAGGATGGGCCACAGGTTTGCACCGTCGATTTTGCGATCCGCGGGCACTTTTCCGCCCGAGAGCGCGGCGAACGTGGGCAGAATGTCGAACATCCCGGCTATGGCATCGCTCGCGGTATCGGCGGGCACTTTTCCTGGCCACCAGGCGATGGTCGGGACGCGCATTCCGCCCTCCCAAGTGCTGCCTTTGAATCCGCGGAGCGGCGTATTCACCGCGCGCTGAGTTCCGCCATTGTCGGTGGTAAAAATCACGAGTGTACGCTCCGAAAGGCCTTGTTCACGGACGGCATCGAGTACGCGGCCCACACTCCAGTCCACCTCTTCCACCCAATCCGAATAGATGCCGTTCGGCGATTTGCCCGCCCATTTCTTGCCCGGATAGATCGGGAAGTGAACCGCGTTGTGCGGCAGGTAGAGAAAGAAGGGGCGCTCTTTGTTTCGCGTGATAAAGGACACGGCTTCATCCGTGTAAATCTCCACAAGCGATTGCTGATCGTCGGGCATGACGCGCTTCACAACTTTCCCATTTCGGAGTAGAGGGAGGGGCGGCTGGCCCTTGCCTTTGCCGCTGCCGGCGGGAAGCGGCTTGCCGAGGTCGGATTTGATGCCGTCGCTCGCGGGACCCATGTCGTTCGAGTAAGGCAGGCCGAACCATTCATCGAAGCCCTGCTTGAGCGGGATCATTTCGGGCTGATCGCCGAGGTGCCATTTTCCCACCATCCCGGTCGCATAACCGGCATCTTTCAGCACTTCAGCGACCGTGATTTCCGCAGGCGAAAGACCCACGGCATCGCCGGGAAAAAGAACGTGCGGAATTGGCAGCGCGCGCTTTGCGTAGCATCCGGTCATGAGCGATGCGCGCGACGGCGAGCAGACCGGCGCGGCGTAAAACGATGTGAGTTTGCGTCCCTCCTTCGCCATGCGATCGATGTTCGGCGTGCGGTTCAGCTTCGAGCCAAACGGCCCGATGTCCGCATAGCCCAGGTCGTCGATATTGATGATGATGAAGTTCGGCTTCGGGTCGGCGGCAAGGGCGAGCGATGAGAGCAGAACGGCGAGCGGAAGAAGAAGTGTGGGTCGAATCATGATGGTCTTTTCAAGGAATACCGAAAGAGGGGACGTTTCTGACATAAACCGCACGGTTTACGCAAATCGCAGGAAGCCACTCTACTCGTCAAATTTCAATGTTCGTGTGTCGCACTCCATCCCGGTGGGAACCGTGAGCGGGCCGTAGAGTTCCGGACGCCGGGCGCGAATCCATGAGTGGCCGGTTGCGTCGTCGAGCAGGGCTGCATCGAGGTCCGCGAGCACCATGTCGTCGCCGGCTTTCCACGTCTCCACGAGGACCCTGCCGTACGGATCGAGGATCATTGCATTGCCCGTGCGGATCTCGTCGTCGTCCACGCCGACGCCATTGCTGAAAACCAAAAAGATGCCGTTGTCGTGCGCGCGGCTCGGCAGCCATCGCATCAGCCAGCCGCGCCCTTTATCACCGCGAAACTCCCTCTCAATCTCCTCCGGATTGCTCTCCCGGCGATCCCAGACCGCGCGCTCGATCAATCCCATCAAGTGCGGATTCTTGCTCCGCACAGCTCCCGTTTGATGAGGCGCAATGAGGACTTCAGCCCCTTGCAATGCCGCCATCCGCACGTTCTCTATTACATTGCAGTCGTAACAAATGAGCAGTCCGGCGCGGAAACCGCCGGGGAGGTCGAACACCGTGATCTCCGAACCGCTGCGAACCAGCGGGTGCTCAAACGCGTGGATTTTTCGATGGCGATGAAAGGTGCCGTCGGGCAACGCGACGACGTAGCTGTTGTAAAACGCGCCGTCATTTCCCGCCTCGACCCAACCCGCGCCGATCGCGACCCCGTGGCGTTCCGCCATTTCGATGAGCCGTCTAAAACTAGGGCCATCAGGAATGGGCTCGGCCAGGGCGGCGAGCGCTTCGGGCGTGAGATTGCGAATGAACCAGTAACCACTCACGCAGCACTCGGGAAAGACCACGAGCCCCGCTCCTGCGGCCGCTGCTTGCGCCGCAAAGCGTTCCATCTTCTCGAAATTCGCATCTTTATCGGCGGGCAGGCTCTCCATTTGCACGGAAGCAACGCGGAGTGTTCGAGTGGATTTCATCCCGGAACGCTATTTGCCGGACCATTTCGCAATCAACGCTATTCTCCGAAAGCCATTCCGACATTCCTCTGCGGGGAATTCCGATGCACATCGGCGAAATTCCCGCTCGGCAATGATGAATGAACACGCGCTTGGCGGTGCGGTTCGCGGGAAAGGGCGGGACGCCCCCTCGAATTGCGGGTTTCGGGCTAAAACGGCCTCCATCAGAGAAAAACGCCTTTTCCCGCGCGATTTGGGATTCTTCCCGCGCGCCACGGGATGCGTTTTGCGCGGCTTGGGCTGATTTTTCGGGGTTTGGGATGATTTTTTTTGCGGCGCGGGATGATTTTTTTGCGATTTGGGATTCACCCCACAAGGTTCGAGCAGAGCTTTCCGCCGCACGGGATTCATCCCACGCGGCGCGGGGAAATGCGTCGGCGGCGCGGGATTTATCCCAAACGCCGCGGGATTCGCCAAAAAAGCCCGCGGGATGAATCCCCAACGGCACGAGATGAATCCCATGCCACAGAAAAATCGCCCCGTGGCGCGCTGGAGTAACCCCGAGACACCCAAGCACGCCGATCCGCAGCGCGTGCTGTTTGTTGTGGCGTGATTGGTTGCCCAGGGCTCACAAGGGCGCGAGTAACAGGTGGGCTGCACGGTCTACGAGGAGCGGAAAGTTGCGTGGACGGTACCCGTTGTTTTCCCCGCGCCAATTGCCACGACTCGCGATGGGCTGCGCCCGCTGGTGAATAACGGCGGGACGCATGATCCCCCCGGATTCCGTAAGAGCCCGAGAATGTGCTTGAGGGAGCACCTCATTCCGCTACAGCGCTTCCATGCGCCCGCCATCCACTCACATCAACCAATCCGACAGGGAGAATGCGCATCTCTCCGAGTCACCCGCTATCCGACTGGCGAAATTTGCCGATCGTATAATGGGAAGGTAGGCGGCACTACGCGCTTGTGCAAATGACCGAGCAACAAAGAGTCGAGCACAACAAGCTGTTCGAGGAGGCGTCAGCCATCGTCAAGGACGAGATACCGCTGCACGACCGCCCGCTGCCTCAGCCCGGTTGGTGGCTGCGGCGCAGGCTCAAGCGCGCACTTTCACTCTTTGAGCGCGTTCTTGGACTCGCACCGGAGAACTGGTCAGCGATGTGGCTTGTCGGCAAGGTTCATCAGCGTTTAGGCGATGGAGTCGCCGCCCTTTCGTGGTTCGAGCGCGCCTACCAAATCAACCCCTCACAGCCAGACGTCGCAAGAGAGGCATCCCTCTGCGCGATGAACATTGGGCACGGTGACGCCGCGGTTGTTTACGCGCACCGGGCTATGCAGATTGAGCCTGAGTCCGCCGGGTTGCACGCCAATCTCGCTCTTGCCTACATTCTCGCCGGATGCGTTGACGAAGCGCAGAGGAGCATCGAGCGAGCACTCGTCTTCGACGCTTCGGATACTATTTCCCAGACCATCAGAGCGATCATTCAGCATTTTGCCACTAATGGACGCACTCCACCCAAGACTACGGCCGAGTTGCAGAGTTACTGGCGTAAGAACCGTGCCGCCTAAACTTTTCTGATGGCGTCCGGGCTTGCCTCGGTGTCATCACGGCTGAACCAGTCCAACCATGCGCTGCCGCTGGCTCAATTGAGCTCCAGCACGGAGGTGCCTTTTGGGAGGTTGATGCAGACGGTCACGCTTTGGCCGGAGCGGTGCCAGGTGCCGCTTTCGAGATCGAGCGGGCGCTTTACTTCGCGGAGGGCGGCGGCGGGTTGCTGATTTTGGGTGTGGCTCGGGATGGCGGCGGGCGGGGCGGGGAATTGCACGGTGAAGGCGGGGCAGGCGTATGGGGCGCGGAATGTGAGTTGGTTGCCGGTGCGTTCGATGCGGGTGAGTTCGCGCGCGGCCCAGTAGCGGGAGATTTCGCTGAGTTTCATCCACAGCAGATTGTCGAAGCGGGCGTGGAGGCGGCGGACGACTTCCTGCCAGATTTTGAAGCCGAGTTCCTGGCCGTTCCAGTAGATGCCGGTCCAGTGCGCAAGGGCGAGGGCGGGCTCGCCGCGCGTGATGACTTCGACCATGCGGCCGGTCTGGAGATCTTCGCTGATGAATTTGTCCACGCCGCCGGGCGGGGTGTTGTCCCAGCCGCCGGTCCAGTCGCCGGTGCAGCCGATGATGCTGACGACGCAGCGCGGGTCGGGTCCGTCGAGTCCGCTGGCGTTTTCGACACGCGGGGCGACGCTCTTTTCTCCCTCGCTGTAGAGGTGGCGGAAGTAATGGGGGATCTCGGCGTTGAATACGTCGCGCACGGATTGGAAGGAGGCTTGGGAAAGTTGGGGCAGCGCTTTGTTGCCAAATCCGCCGGGGGTGGTGACGCCTTCGCAGGGCAGGCCGGCGTTTTTGAGGATGTTCAGCGCGTAGGCGAGGTAGTTGCCGATTTCGTCGGCGCTGCGGCCGGTGGTCCAGTCCCAGTTTTCCATGAACTTGAGGGAGTGGTCGGGGTAGGGATGGCCGGTCTTGGTGTCGATGACGCGGGAGTGTGTGACCATTTCGGGATGGATGTCCCAGTTTGGCATGATGGCGGTGCGGACGAGGTCGAGGCTGTCGCTGAGTTCGCGCTGGGTCCAGCCGGGCAACATGCGGTCGAGCCGCCCGACGCATGCCGGATACGGAACGATGCTGTATTTGCCCTTCACGCCTGCGCCGGCGCACCACTCGCCAAATTTGCGGACGAAGGCATCGGGGATTTCGACGGGCCATTCGCGCCAGTTGCGGTGGTAATTCGCGTTGGCGCCAGCGAAGGCCTGGTCGAACTGCGGCATGG
This sequence comes from Verrucomicrobiaceae bacterium, assembly GCA_043755735.1. Lineage (GTDB taxonomy): Bacteria > Verrucomicrobiota > Verrucomicrobiia > Chthoniobacterales > Chthoniobacteraceae > SXWH01. The sequence continues at coordinate 10,258 of JAYUSJ010000264.1, forward strand.
TGAAGCGGTTCAAGTTCACGAGGCACGTGGAGTCGTCGATGATGAGGCCGACGGGGACGCGGGCGCGTGGATTGAGCACGGAGACGCCGTCGGCACGCGCGGGGCGATCGCCCGCGAGTTGCGCGAGGAGTGACGGCGCGGCGCCGAGTGCGGCGGCGGCGAGCGTGGTGTTCTTGAGGAATAGGCGGCGAGTGGTGCGCATGCGGCGGAGGTTACGCCGGGGGAAAGGTGTGGCAAGAAATCTGTGAGTGCGAGTAGGTGCCGCAGGGCTTCACATTTACCGACAGCTTCGCGAGCGTGGTATCGGCGGAGAAAATGATTGGCAGTTTTGAGTGCATCATTCCTATTCGGAATCAAGATATGATCGCCGCACTGCGCCGCACAATTTACGACCTGATGAGCCCGCGGCTGACGTGGACGCTCATCAAGGCTGTGGCGCTGAGTGCGCTGGCGTATGGCGCGGTGTGGGGCGCAGCGTGGTGGCTCATCATGCGCTCGCAATGGGCGAACACGGCGTGGCTGAATCAATCGCTGCATGTGCTCGGCGGGCTGGGCGTGATGGTGTTGTCGCTGCTGCTCTTTCCTTCGGCGTTTGGTGTCGTGCAGGCGTTCTTTATCGACGGCGTGGCGGACCGAATCGAGTCGAAGCACTACCCGGAACTGGGCACGGCGCGCGGGGCGGCGGTGTGGGACGGAATGATGGTCGCGCTAAACGTGCTGGCGCTTATGGTCGTGGTGAATTTGGTGATGCTGCCCGTTTACATCGTCGGGAGTCTCTTCCTCGGCGCGGGCATGGTCATCTTTTACGCGGTGAACGGCTGGCTCTGCGGACGCGAGTATTTCACGCAGGTCGCATTGCGCCGCATGACGCGCGCGGAAACCAAACTCTGGACGCGTGCAAACCGCGGCACATTATGGCTGGCGGGCGTCGCCATCACTCTGCTGGGGACGGTGCCGTTGCTGAATCTCGCGGCACCGGTCGTCGGCTGCGTATTCATGGTGCATGTCGCCCGCACCCTGCGACCGCCGACCGCCGCGTGACGCGCTACTCCGCAGCGATGCAGTAAAGAAAGCGCTCGCCGCGCAGGAAGAGTTCGCGACCGACGAGCGCGGGGGAAGCGCTGAAGGAGTCTTCGAGTTGGTTCACGGCAATCGTCGCGTTTTGCGCATCGTGGTTGAGGACCACAGTCCTGCCATCGCGGGCGGTGACGTAGATGCGGCCCGCTGCACCGACGGGCGAAGAAAAGATGTGATCGCGGATTCCTTCGAGCCGGAGTGGTTCGCCACTGGGCAGGCCGGTCATCGGATCGAGGCGCACGAGAATATTCTGGTTGTGCCGGAGGTGGTAGAGTGTGTCGCCGTAAAGCAGCGGTGATGACACGTAGGGCGTCATGCGCTTGAGCGTCCAGACGACGTGCCCTGTTCCCTTTATGTCGCCTTTTGCCCCGGCTAGACGGATGCCGAGCATCGACTGTTGATAGTAGCTGTTCCCGGTGACGAGCATGCCGCGCGTGTAAACCGGCGAAGAGACGACATTGTCCGTGAGCCCCGCGCATTCCCAAATCAGTTCGCCGGTCGCGAGATCATAGCCGCGCACGCGTTTCGTCGCGGCGACGATCACCTGCGGCTTGCCATCGACCTCGACGACGAGCGGAGTGGACCACGATGTCTTTTCATCGCGTTTTACCTTCCAAAGTTCGCGTCCCGTTCGCTTATCGAATGCATAGAGAAAGGAGTCGCCTTCGTTGTCCCAATTCACCACGAGCGAATCGCCGTGGATGACGGGCGAACTGCCTTCCCCATGCGAGTGCAACGTCTGCATTTTGCCGAGGTCTTTCTGCCACTTCACCGCGCCATCGAAGTCCAGACAGTAGAGCCCGCGAGAGCCGAAAAAGGCGTAGAGCAATTCGCCATCGGTGACGGGCGAATTCGACGCCTGGCTGCCGGTATTGTGCCCGCCCTCGTGCGGCCACTCCTCGCGCACGACTTTCTTCCAAAGCACGCGCCCATCACTTCGCGCCAGCGCGATGACCATATACTGATGACGGTGCGTGACCGGCACGCTGTCATGGACGCCGGGCGCGGAATCCAGGACGGGCGTCTGCGCCTCGCCGAACGGAGCCGCTGCGAGCACGAAAATGCGGTCGCCAAAAACAATGGGCGACGAGTGTCCCTTTCCGGGAAGCTCGATTTTCCAGCGGACATTTTTTTTCTCGCTCCACTCGCTGGGTGGATTCGCTTGCGGTGCCACGCCATTCGCAAGCGGCCCGCGCCACTGCGGCCAGTATTGCATCCCGTCCGCGCCCGCCGGTTTGTCAGCCAGAACCGGCAACGCGAGTAGAAAAAACAACGCGGAAAGGAAAAATGACGGCTTCACAAGCTCAGAGTATCCGGGTCGGCCGCAGGCGTGTCAACCGCCCCATGCCACGAACCCGCCAAAACCCGGTGCGACAAACCGAAGAATAAAAATGAGCCGGCTCGGAGAAACGTAGCGCTGGCTTTTGAGAGCGAGGACGCGAGGGCGGATGGGAACAAAAAGAAAGCCTGTCCGACATTGTCAGACAGGCTTTCGAAATTGGTTGCGGGAGTAGGATTTGAACCTACGACCTTCAGGTTATGAGCCTGACGAGCTACCGGGCTGCTCCATCCCGCGATTTGTATTGGACTGCGAAGCTTACTGGCCTGCGTATTTTATGCAAGAGCTTTCTTCCGCGTCGAACGCGATCGCTGTGGCTGGGATGCCAGAACTTCCTTGAGGTAAGGCGCAGTGCGGCTTTTCTTGTGAGCCGCAATTTCTTCGGGTGTGCCGCTGGCGACGATCTCGCCGCCGAAGCGTCCAGCTTCGGGGCCGATGTCGATGACGTAGTCTGCGTCGGCAACGAGTGCCAGATTGTGCTCGATGACGATCACGGTTGCGCCGCTGTCCACGAGCCGATGGAGGACTTTCAGCAGTTCGGCGACGTCGCGCATGTGGAGCCCGATGGTCGGCTCTTCGAGTAAATAGAGCGTGCTTTTCGGTTGCTTCATCTTGCGCATTCGCTCGTTGGAGTCGTGGGCGATTCCCAGAGCCAGCTCATAGACCAGCTTCATGCGTTGGGCCTCGCCACCGCTCAGCGTGGGACTTGGCTGGCCGAGCTTGAGATAGCCGAGACCGGTGTCGCACAAGAGTGCGAGGGGACGGTGGATTTTCGGATGGGCCTTGAAGAACTCCGCAGCTTCGGCAAGCGGGAGATTGAGCACGTCGCCGATGCTCTTTCCGTCGTATAGCACTTCCAGCGTGGCGGGATTAAATCGAGCGCCGTGGCAGTCTGTGCATGGATGGTAGCTCGTGGGGAGGAATGCCATTTCCATTTTGATCACGCCCTGTCCGGCGCACGTTTCGCAGCGCCCGCCTTCGGTATTGAATGAGAAGCGCGAGGGCGAGTAGCCGCGCATCCGGGCCGTGGGGAGTTGGGCAAAAAGCGCACGTACGGCGTCCCAAATTCCAAGGTAAGTCGCGGGTGTGGACCGGGTGGTTTTACCGATGGGGGACTGGTCCACTTCGCGAATGGCTTCGATGTGCTCGATGCCTTTGAGCTTCGACTTTCCTTTGAGCGATGTCTCGACGGCAGGCTTCAGCGCGGCGCGCATGAGCGTACTTTTACCGCTGCCGCTGATGCCCGTGATCACGGTGAGTCGCGCGATGGGAAATCTGACGGTGATATTCTTGAGATTGTTCACCGTGGCATTGCGAAGCTCCAGCCAGTCTGCCTTGGCGAGCGGCCGGCGACTGCCCCGGGTTGGGTGTTTCAGCGGCTCTCGCAGGCAGAGTCCGGTGGTGCTATCCGGGTCGCGAGTGATTTCCGCGAGCGTTCCTTGCGCGACGACATGGCCGCCGTTCACACCCGCACCGGGGCCGAGATCGAGGATGGTGTCGGCCCGGCGCATCGTGTCTTCGTCGTGCTCGACGATGATGAGCGAGTTGCCTTTCGCTTTAAGCGCATCGAGCGTATCGAGGAGCGCAGCGTTGTCGCGCGGGTGAAGCCCGATAGTGGGCTCATCGAGCACGTAGAGGACGCCGCGCAAGTTGCTGCCGAGCTGTGCGGAAAGGCGGATGCGCTGGCTCTCGCCGCCGCTGAGTGTCCGTGCGCTCCGCGAGAGAGCGAGGTATCCGAGCCCGACCTTCCCCATGAACTTCAGCCGCTGGGAAATCTCTGGGACAATGTCGCGGGCGATGGGCTTTTGGGCTGTGGAAAATTTGAACGCCTCGATCGCACGCACGGCCTCATCGACTGAGTGGTTCACGAATTCCGCAATCTTCGTGCTGCCGATTTGCACGGCGCAGGATTGCCGGTTCAGGCGCGCGCCGTTGCAGGTGGGGCATTGGTGCGCTTCGCCGCGTTCGAGTCCTTCGCTTTGACGTTCGATGTCGAGTTCCCGCTCCAATGCGGATTCGAGACGAGGGTTGATGCTCTGTTTCCACACTTCTCCGAAGCCCCGGCAATCGGGGCACCAGCCGTGCGGCGAATTAAACGAGAACATGCGAGGGTCGAGTTCTTCAAAGCTCACGCCACAATCCGGGCATGCGCGCTCGGTGCTGAGGACGGTGCTTTTGTTCCTCGTATCGAACACCCGAATCGTGCCCCGGCCAATCCCAAGTGCAGTCTTTACCAGCGCATCGCAGTCGGTTCCGTTCGTCTCGCCGACGAGCACTTCGATCGTGTGCTCGCGGAACCGCTCGAGCTTCATCGCGGTGTCCACTTTGCGCAGTTCACCGTCGATGAGAAGCATCGCAAAACCGTGACGCTTCGCCCATTTGGCGACATCGGTGTGGAAGCCTTTGCGGGCTTTCACGAGCGTGGCAAAAATGCGGAGTTTTCCGCGTTTGCCGAGCGCTTCGACTTTGCGTGCGACGGCATTCGCGGTCTGTTTCTCGACGGCCGTTTTGCAGTCGGGGCAGTGCTGCGTGCCGAGTTTCGAAAAGAGCAGACGCAGGAAATGATAGACCTCGGTAACCGTTGCGACGGTGCTCTTGCCGCCGCCGCGCGTGATTCGCTGTTCGATGGCGACGCTCGGCGGCAGTCCCGTAATGAGATCGACGTCGGGCTTTTCCAACTGCTCCACGAACTGCCGTGCGTAGGGAGACATGACATCCAGAAATCGACGCTGTCCCTCGGCAAAAAGAATGTCGAAAGCGAGCGTGCTCTTTCCCGATCCGCTGAGGCCGGTGATGACGACCATCTGCTCGCGCGGAATGGTGAGCGTGATGTTTTTGAGGTTGTGCTCTCGTGCTCCAAAAATCGCGATATCGGCCTTGGGTTTTGCGAGGTAAAGTGACGGCGCTTCGGCTGCGCGGGCAGATTCCTCATCGAACTCGTCGCAGATGTTGGTTCCGCTCAGAATGTGGCGGAGGAAACGTCCGGTGTGGCTCCCTTCAGCGCGGGCGACTTCCTCGGGCGTTCCCGTGGCCACAACTTCGCCGCCCCCCGCGCCCGCTTCGGGGCCGAGGTCGATGACGTAGTCGGCGCATTTGATGACTTCGACGTTGTGCTCGATGACGATGAGCGAATGTCCATTTCGCACGAGCCGGTCGAACACGCGAAGCAACATGGCAATGTCGTCGAAATGAAGGCCAGTCGTTGGCTCATCCAGGATGAGCAGAGCGCCCGCATCCTCCTTTTTGGAATGTGTGAGCCGTTCGACGAGCTTCAGCCGCTGGCTCTCACCGCCGCTGAGGATGTTGAGGGGCTGGCCGAGCGTGAGATAGCCGAGACCCACCTCTTCGAGCACCAGTAGAGGACGTGTGATTTTTTCCGCGCCTAGCGCTTTGAAAAAGACAATCGATTCGCTCACGGTGAGGTCGAGGACTTCGGTGATGTTTTTCCCGCAGAGCTTCACCTTTAAAATGTGCGGTTGGTAGCGCCGGCCTTCGCATTCCGGGCAGCGAATGAAGACGTCGCTGAGGAATTGCATCTCGATCTTTTCGAACCCGCTGCCGTTGCATCGCTCGCAGCGACCCGGTCCGCCGTTGAACGAAAATGCGCTGGCATTCAGTCCCTCGCTGAGCGCCTGCTCGGTGCACGCGAAGTACTCGCGGATGTGCTCAAATACTCCCAGATAAACTGCGGGCGTGCTTTTCGGCGTACGCGCGAGCGGGCTTTGATCGACCAGCACCACGCTGCTCACCCGCTCGAAACCGGCGAGCTTTTTCAAAGCGCCTGCTGGATTCTCACTGGCGAGACCCTTCGCCCGCAGGAGGTTCTCGAAGAGGACGCCGTGGACGAGTGTGCTTTTGCCGCTGCCACTCACTCCAGTCACGCAGGTGAAAACACCGAGCGGGATATCGACGTTGATTTTCCGGAGATTATTTTCGCTGGCACCGGTAAGCTTCAGCCACGCTGCGGGTTTCCGGCGCGTGGTCGGGATGGGGATGGATTTAATGCCGCGAAGGTAGTCGGCAGTGAGCGTGTTGCGCATCGCAGCGACGTGTCCGGCGAACACGAGTTCACCACCTGCGGCTCCGCGCCCCGGACCAATTTCCACGACGTGGTCGGCGGCTCGCATGACGCTCTCTTCGTGCTCCACGACAAGGAGCGTATTTCCTTTGTCGCGCAGCGATTTCATGACGTGAATGAGCCGTCCTGTGTCTCGTGGATGGAGACCAATGCTGGGCTCATCAAGGACGAAGAGTGTGTTGACCAGGTTGGCGCCGAGGCAGGTTGTGAGATTTACCCGCTCGGTCTCGCCGCCGCTCAGAGTCTTCGTCGGGCGGTCGAGCGACAGATATCCGAGGCCGACTTCGACCATGAATCCGATGCGACTGCGCACCTCACCGAGAAGCATCGTGGTTGTGCTGTCGAGGGAGGAATCGCGAATATCAAATGCTGCATGGAGCTCGCCAAGTGGGAGCTGCTGCAGCTCGGGAAGAGTCTTTCCGGCGAAGCGGTAATTGAGCACTGCGGGCTGGTAGCGCGTGCCGCGGCAGTCGGGGCACACGGTGTAGTTGCGGTATCGGCTGAGCAGCACGCGGATGTGCATTTTATACGCCTTTGATTCCATCCAGCGGAAGTATCCGGCGATGCCGTACCAGAGCCCGTCGTTCCAGAGTTCTTCGCCAGTCCGCTTTGTCGCGCGCTCCCAATCCTCACCGTGGAAGACCCACTCCTGGACCTCTCTCGGGAGATCCTCGAATGGGATGCGCGTGTTCACTTTCCTCGCCTTGCAGCAAATCAAGAGGTCGCGCTGGCAGTCTTTGCCGCTCTCGCCGCTAAACGGTTTGATGCAGCCATCTGCGATGCTCACACTGCGGTCGGGGATGCTGCGATGAAGGTCGATTGCAATCGTCCGGCCAAAGCCGCGGCACTTCGGGCATGCGCCGAGCGGGTTATTAAACGAAAAAAGTCCAGGCGAGGGAGCGAGGATATCGACGTCGCAGTGTGCGCAGTGCCAGCCTGTCGAATACGGATGCGCGTCTTTCCCGCGAATGATAACGATCTTTCCGGAACCAAGTCGTAAAGCGGTTTCAATCGCCTCAGCAAGGCGTGTCCGGTTTTCTGCGGTGGGTGCGATACGATCCTGAATCACGCTCACTCTTGCAGGCAACCGCTTCAATTTCCCCGCTTCGTCCGTGCGCACGACGGCGTCGTCGATCCACGCACGGAGGTAGCCTTGCTGCTGGAGAAAGGCGAAAAAGTCCGAGGGCTTCGTGCCCTCCGGCGCGGCGACGGCGAATGTGATCAGGACCGGTTCTCCTCCGGTGATCTGCTCCGCAATGCTCCTTGCGGACTCCGGGCTGATGGGGCGCTTGCACTCCGGGCATGACGCCGTGGCGATTCGCGGGAAGAGAAGTTTGAGGTAGTCGTTCACGTCGGTCATCGTGCCGACGGTGGAGCGGGTGGATTTTACGTTGTTCGATTGCTCGATGGCGATCGCGGGCGGGATGCCGCGAATCTCGTCCACGCGCGGCTTGTCCATGCGGTCGAGGAACTGCCGGGTATATGGCGAGAACGTCTCGACGTAGCGGCGCTGCCCTTCGGCATAGACGGTGTCGAAAGCGAGCGACGATTTGCCGGAACCGCTGGGGCCGGTGACCACAATCAATTTTCCCAAGGGTAAATTGAGGTCGAAGCCCTTAAGATTATTCTGCCGTGCCCCCCGGATCTGGATGGCGTCAGGCGTCGCGGGAATAGTCAGAGCAGGTTTTTGTTTCGGCATCGGTACAATGTATGTGGCGGGGAGGAGTAGCGATACGCGCAGCACCGTGCAACCGGCGCTTCAAAATGTCCGACTCGCGCGAGACTACGTCGTCGCGGCAAGCTTCATCGTTTCCGTCAGAATCCCGACGCGCTCTTTCATCACTTTGCCCGATTTGAATTTTACCGTAGCCCGCGCAGGGATGGCGAAATGGCTCCCGGGCTGGTTCGGATTGCGACCGACTCTCGGCTTGGTGAGTTTCACTTCGAATACGCCGAAATTTCGCAGTTCGATGCTGTCTCCTTTTGCCAGGGCATCCACGATTTGATCGAGGGTGCGCTGCACAACTTGAAATACGTCGTGCTGAACCAACCCCGTCTCCTCACTGATGTTGACCACGATTTCTCTTTTAGTAAGTGTTCCCATAATTACGTTATTGTCATAGCAGATATATAACCATTGTGCAAGTCTTCATTTCGGCGGAATTCCGTCGGAAGTGCTAAAAACAAACTAAGAGTTTTCGCTCGCTCCCTTTTCGCGCTTAAAAAACGGCTTTTCTACGTGTGCGTAAGATTCCGGGGCGATCTCGTGGGCGGTCTTGAAGTGCACTTTGGCGATTTGTTTGAGGAAATCCGGTCCATGCGCCGCGACCAGCGCGCGGGCGGTATCTTTTACGGCGGGAGACACGCCCTTTTCCAATGTCCGCCCGATGGAACGGCCTTTTTCGAGCAGCCAGTTGATGAATCTTTCGCGCGCTAAAATCGATGCTGCGGCGACGGCCACATCGCTCTCGGCTTTGGTCCGCGCATCGAGCTGAATGTGCTTCGCCTTTTCCGAGAACGCGCGCTTGATGAGGCTGGCGCTCGCGAACTTATCGCTCAGCGCGCGCGGGCAATCCGGGCGTTGGTCCAGCAAGTGCTCTATCACTTTCGCATGTCCCCAACCTAATAATCTATTTAGATTATTAAATTTACTATACAGTTCATTGTATTTCTCAGGTGCTAAAGTAATACTTGAGAACGCCACGCCTTTCGTTTGCCGGATGATCGCCGAGAGGTCGCGTATTTTGGCATCCGAGCCGATGCGCTTGCTGTCCATGACCCCGGCCTCCATGAGCGCACGGGTGCTTTCTGCGTCCGTGTAGCAGCCGGCGATGACGAGCGGTCCGAAGAAGTCGCCCTTGCCGCTTTCGTCCACGCCGAAGTGAGGCTCGAACATAGCAGGATTGTTCACCTCTTCGTAGCCGAGCTTCGCTTCACCAAGGATTTCCGGCTCCAAAACGAACTGCACAAACTCTTGTGTTCCACGGCCCTGCACGACGACCTTCGGGCCCTTCTCATAAACGGCGACGGTCAGTTTATCCTTCTGGGCGAAGAAGAACATATATTGCCGGACATCGAACGCCCATCCGCGCTCGGTGAGCAAGGCGCGGAGCTTTTGCGCCTGCGGCATGGTGAGCGCAGACGTGTGGATCGTGATTGGTTTCGGTCCGTGCTCCTCGTCTTTCTTTTTCTTCGGCATCGCGGACGGTTTCGCGCATTCCCGCCGCGAGGGAAAGGAAGATGTTGCCCAAACCCGGTGTGACCATTCAGTAACTGGAAAAGAATTGATGGCCCGAAAGCGACAGCATCTCATCGCGGCCAAGCCGTTTCCGACCATTTCGAGTCAACAACACAAACACGACGGCGGTAGAAAGCCCAAGCCCGATGAAAGCGCACCATCCAACCACGACAGATCCCGACTTCCGTTCCGCCTCCCGCCACCGCGAACGATGGCACTCGTTGCTCGCAATATTTTCGGCGTTCATTGTCGTCACTTCGGCAGCATTCGCGGGCGCAGTCCGTCCGGGCTTCAATTCCAATTCGCTTCCGGCGAATGACGATGGCTCTACGGGGCGTGTGACGGTCGGCTTCACGATGAATTTTTTCGGTGCGCAGTATTCGCAGCTCTATGTGAACAACAACGGGAATCTCTCGTTTGACGGCCCGCTTTCGGCCTACACGCCGTCGCCGATCGCGGCGTCGGGATTGAAAATTATCGCTCCGTTCTGGGCGGATGTGGACACCCGGGGCACGGGCTCCGGTGTCGTCACTTACTCGTTCGGGACAGGGGTTGTCGAAGGGCGCAACGCGTTCGGTGCGAACTATCTCAATGTGGGCTACTACAACCGCAAGGCCGACAAAAAGAACAGCTTTCAAGTCGTGCTCATTGATCGCTCGGACATCGGCGCAGGCGACTTCGATATCGAGTACAACTACAACACGGTGCAATGGGAGACGGGTGATGCGAGCGGCGGCTCGGGAGGCGTGGGCGGGCAGTCCGTGCGCGTCGGATACGCGAGCGGAACGGGAGCAACATTGGAGCTCGGCGGTTCGGGAGCGAATGGTGCGTTCCTCGACTCGAATCTCGCGACCGGCCTCGTTTACAACAGTCTGAATTCCAGCACGCCCGGACGTTACTTGTTTGAAGTGCGCAACGGCGGAATCGTCAATGCGCCGCCCGTCGCCAATGCGGGAGCGGACGTGATCAGCGCGCCGGGTGCCCCGGTCTCCCTTGATGGCTCGGGCAGTTATGATCCTGAGAATTCACCGCTCACCTTTTTCTGGACGCAGGAGAGCGGCACGGGGGTCACTATCGTCAACCCCACCAGCGCGACGCCAAGTTTTACGGGTCCGGCGGGGACCTACACCTTCCGGCTCACGGTCAGCGACGGAGCGCGCTCCAGTTTTGATTTCGTTACGGTCAATATCGGCATCCCGGTTGCGACGGTGCGTCCGGCCACCGGCATTACACACAACCGCGCAATCCTCCACGGAACGGTGAATCCCGCAGGTGTCGCCACGAATTACCATTTCGAATACGGGCCGGCCGGCGGCACGCTGCTCTCCACCCCGGTGCTGAATCTGCCTGCCAGTGTGGGCGAAGTATCCATCGATGCCACGGTTCTCGGCCTCGCTCCCACGACCAACTACGTTTTTAGACTCCTCGCCAATAACGCGAACGGGTCTGGCACGAGTCTCACGGAGTCCTTCACCACTTCGACCAGCCCGGTCGTTCCTCCCACGGTCTCCATCACTTCGCCTGCAAATGGGGCTGCATTTATCGTCGGGACGATCATCAACATTGAAGCCACGGCTTCCGATAGCGACGGGACAATTGTGAAGGTGGAGTTCTTCGACGGAGCCGTAAAAATCGGCGAAGACGTCTCGGCCCCTTACACCCAAACAGTCAATGGACTTGCGGTAGGTGATCATCAACTCATCGCCGTCGCGCGGGACAATAGCGGCGCCACCACGCAGAGCGCGCCCGTCACGATCACCATTAACAACATTCCGAATGCGCACCCGCCTGTCGCGGTGAACGATGGTCCGCTGGAACTTCCGCTCAGCCATTTCAATGCGGCAGGCAACGATAGCGATGCCGATGGAGACATCGTATTTATCACCGCAGTCGGTGCGGCAGCGGGCGGCACGGCGGTCTTGGAAGCCGACGGAACAGTGAGTTACACGGCGGGCGCGGCTTTCACCGGCACCGATTCGTTTACCTACACGCTCAGCGATGGACGCGGGCTGTTCGCCACCGGCACGGTCTCGGTGCGCGACACCACAGCTCCGGTCATCACTTACAACCCCGCGCTTTTGTCCGTGACCACCGGCGCGAATCCGACCGCCCCGATTCCCGACGTCGCATCGCTGGTTATCGCAACGGATAATGTGGGCGTCTTATCCAAGACTCAGTCCATCGCTTCGGGAACCCAGGAATCTCCCGGCAGCTACACGGTCGTGGTCACCGTCGCCGATGCCGCCGGGAATTCCGCGCTATGCGACGTGATTGTGACCATCACGGACGACTCCGCGCCTGTCATTACGTTCACTCCCGGACCGCAGATCGCGAACACGGGCAACAATCCGCGTGCTCCGTTGCCGGACGTTGCGGCACTCGTCACCGCGACGGACAATGTGGCCGTGATCTCAAAAACCCAGACGCCGCTCGCCGGGACATTGCTTCCGCCGGGGATCTACACGGTGGTCGTCACCGTGAGCGATGCCGACGCGCACATCGCGCAGACCACCGTGCAAGTCACGGTCGTCGATGATTACGCGCCGACCATCGTTTCGAGCCCGGCACCATTCACCATCGTCACGGACGACAACGCCACAGCCGCGCTTCCCGACGTGGCCAAAGATGTCGTTGCCATCGATAATGTCGGCGTCGTTTCAAAAACCCAGTCGCCCGCTGCGGACACACTTCGGGCGCCCGGGGTTTACGAGATTATCGTCACGGTTAGCGACGCAGCCGGCCTCGCCACGCAGGTCAGTGTCTTCGTCACGGTCGCGGACAACGTCGCGCCCGTATTCACGAAAGCGCCATCCGCCCGCTCGATCCGCGCTGCCACGGACCAAACGAGTCTCGCGCTGCCCGACATCACGAGCGAAGCCGTCGCGACCGACAACGTTGGAGTTGCCGCCATCACGCAAAGCCCCGCACCCGGAACAATCCTCGAAATGGGCAGCTACATCATCGTGGTCACCGCTCACGACGCCGCCGGAAATACCGCCAGCGCAAACGTGGACGTCACCATCCTTCGCGGCAACCGCACGCCCGTCGCCAACTACGACTCGGCATTCGCCATGTCGCGCACATTGACGCTCAACGTCATCGCCAACGATACCGACGATGACGGCGATGTCCTCTCCGTCCTCTCATTCACGCAGCCGCAACACGGGCGCGTGACGCGCAGCGGAAACGGGAACTCGCTTCGCTTCGACCCCGACCTCGCAGTCGGTGACATCGGCGAGATATTCACCTACACGATCACCGACGGATTCGCCACGTCCACCGCCACCGTCGAGATCGCACCGATCCCCGAAGGCCGCCGATTCTCCGGCGTCATCGAAGACAACGTCGGCCCTGTCGGCCTTGTCGTCATCGCGTTCACAAAGCCCGGTTTCTTCACAGGGTATGTCAATCTCGCCAACGTCCGCCACGTATTCACCGGCGGCATGAGCACGCAAGGCTTTGGTATCGGCACGATCAAAGTGACCGCCACCACATTTGGCGGTGTCACCGTCCGCCCCGGCGGCTACACGCCCACCGGCGAGCGCCGCCTTCTCCTTGGTTTCACCGGTGTCCCCGGATTGCCGTCGAACGAGTTCTTCTCCGAGCAATCTCCTTACTGGGCCAACGTGGCCACGCCGCTAGCGGGACAATTTGCAGTCGCGCTCAAAAAAGCCCCCACGGACCCCGGCCCGCACGCATCGGGATTCGTCATCATCAAGCTCGCCGCCAATGGAGCCAGCGTCCACCTCGGGCGATCGCCCAACGGCCAGGTCTTCAGCAGTAGCGGGCAGCTCCTTTCCGGCGGGCGCCTCGGCATCCACGGCACACTCGGCGCGCCCAGCCCGAAACGCGGATTCATTGCCGGGATGCTCCAGATCGACAATACCGGCAACTTCCTCACCGGCTCCGTCCGCTGGAAGCTGCCGCCCCTTCGCGACACCCGTTTCCCTGCCGGCATCGATACTACACTCTCGCCGATCGGTGACCGCTATAACAAAGCAACCACGGCGCAGGGCGCATTTGGCTCCGTGGTTCCAGTCACCAAGACGCTGCGATTCACCGAAGGGCTTTTCCTGACGCCAGTTCTTGCTAATGCCACGTTCGGAACTCCGACGCGCTCGGAGTTTTTCGACGCACCAATCACGTACATCGCTGTAGTCCCGAGTAACGGAAAAATCACCGGCTTCGCCAAGCCTACTGGCCCGAACGGCCTCCGCGTACCTTTCGACGGGATCATCCTTCCGCTTCGCGGGGAAATCTACGGCTCCATGCGCAACACGACGACCATCTCTGCGATTAGCAGCCAGTAGGGGCGAGGACGGTAAGTCGGTTGCCCGTCCACCTCGGAATAATCCGCAGTGGATTCATTCTCCTGCTCTTGCTCTACAGAAAATGAGGCAAGAAGTAAGAGCCGCGTTTCAACCCGAATACCGCGATTGAAACTTGGAGCCACGGATCGGGCGGCGAAAGCGGGAAGTCATGGCAAAATGATGCGGTGAGAATTACCGCTCTTGCGCCGTGGTCAGTCGGTCGAAGTCGCTCAAAGCTGCGATGCCCGCCGCAGTCCAGAGCCTTCGGCGATCATTGCTCGGAGTTTTTTGTTTTTAACACGCGCCAAACGAACAGTGAATCGCGGCGTCCGGGTTCAAGCGACTTTCTCCGCCCGCATCAACCGCGAGCGAGGCACGTTATTTGGCACCCCAAGGTGGAACCTTCCCGGTCGGTGGAGCGGGCGGTTGTGCCCGCCACTCGAAGAAGGCCCAAATCGCGATGACGACGATTGAGAGAAAGAGTCCGGCGAGACGCCTACTCATCGACTAATGTGTCGATCTTCTCCGCGAGATCGAAATCGAATTCGGTCACGCCACCCTTGCTGTGGGTCGAGAGTATGAGGCGCACTTTGTTGAAGTGAACTTCGATGTCGGGATGATGCTCCAATTCTTCTGCAAGCTCGGCGACGCCGTTTACAAAATCGATTGCCTGCGCGAAGTCATCGAACTCGAAAGTGCGTTCGATTGCCTTTCCCTCGTGTTCCCATTGCGGGAGATCTTTGAGGGCTGATTTGATTTCTTTTGCGGATAGAACGTTTGCCATGTGGCGGGAGATAGTCCGCTGCGATCGATAGGGCAAGGAAATGGTTTTACAAAATATCAAACTGCCTCGGCGCTTGCGCACGGAGAGGCTCTCGGGTATCGCCGCAGCATGAAGAAGCTTCTCGGAGAATTCCTCGGCACTTTCGCCCTCGTGTTTGCGGGGACCGGCGCGATTGTCATCGATGGCGTGAGCGGCGGTGCCATCACGCACGCGGGAGTTGCGCTCACATTCGGACTGATTGTGATCGCAATGATTTACACCCTGGGGGATGTGAGCGGGGCGCATTTGAATCCCGCCGTAACCGTCGCATTTGCTGCCGCGGGTCGTTCTTCATGGAGCACGGTGCCGGGCTATGTCGCGGCGCAACTCGCGGGAGCATTTGCTGCAAGCGGGACATTGCGCCTTCTATTTCCTGCGGATGGGAAGCTGGGCGCGACCTTGCCTGCGGGCTCGCCCATGCAGAGTTTCGTGTTGGAGCTGATTCTTACGGCGCTGCTCATGTTCGTCATTCTCAGTGTGAGCACAGGGGCAAAAGAGAAAGGCATCACGGCCGGAATTGCCATCGGAGCCGTGATTGCGCTGGAGGCTATGTTTGCCGGGCCCATTTGCGGAGCGTCGATGAACCCGGCGCGTTCGCTGGCACCCGCAGTGGTGAGTGGAAATTTGCAAAGTCTGTGGGTGTATCTCACTGCGCCGGTGCTCGGCGCGTTGATCGCCGTCCCGCTTTGTTGCGGCGTCCGTGAGCCTGGTTGCTGCTGCACCAAGTCCGCTGTTTAAAACGATTATGAAGCCACTCGTCCTCATCCTTTGTACTGGGAATTCCTGCCGCTCGCACCTTGCCGAAGCCATCCTCCGTGCCTCCGCGGGCGATTTGCTTGAAGTCGCCAGCGCCGGCAGCAAACCCGCCGGTTACGTCCATCCGCTCGCCATCCGCGCGCTCGCGGAAATCGGGATCGATGCCAGTGCCCATCGCTCGAAGCATCTCAGCGAGTTTCTGGACAAGAACGTGGAGACGGTCATCACCGTCTGCGGCAACGCCGACCAAGTGTGTCCGATGTTTCCCGGCCAGATGAACAGGTATCACTGGGGCTTCGACGACCCCGCGCACGCCACAGGCACGGAGGACGAGCAGTTTGCCGTCTTCCAGCGAGTGCGCGACGAGATCCGGCGCGTGTTCGAGGCCTATGCAGCGGGGAGGCGCGGGGGGAAATGACGAATGACGGGCGTCATTTCCACTTCCTCAGTGGCTTGCGGTCGGGCTTTCCGAATGGGCGTTTTTGCTGGCGCGCGGGCGGGCGTACTGGCTCGGGCTCGGGGAGCGGGTCCGGGTTGAGGCGGGCTATGTAGATGACGTGCTCGAAGCGTTTGGCGCGCTCGTGGGATTTGCAGGGAATCGCGGTCGCGAGGAAGCCGGCGCGTCCGAGTTGCTCGACGAAGTAGCGTTCTTCGGTGGCGGCCCAAAAGGCGACTTTCCCCTCGGGCTTCAGTGCTCGTGAGATGATGCCGAAGCCGCGGCGATCGTAGAGCCGGGAGTTGCCAGGCTGGACGAGGGAGGTTGGCCCGTTATCGACATCCAGAAGGATTGCGTCGTAGGTCGCTGGCGGTGCTTGTTTCAGCACGGCGAATACGTCGCCGATGACGGTCTTTACGCGCTTGTCGTCGAGGAGTGCGCCGTTGATGTGGCGGAGGTGCTCGCGGTTCCACTGGACGACATCGGGGAGGAGCTCGGCAACTTCGACGATGGAGTCTTTACGAACGAAGTCGAGTGCGCGGCGGAGGCTGTAGCCGAGGCCGAGCCCGCCGATGAGGACGCGTGCGCCAGGCGTGCGTTCAAGATTTTTGCATGGGAGTTCGGCGAGCAAAAGCTCCGAAGATGTGGAGGTGGTGCTCATCAATTGGCGACCGTTCAGCTTCAGGAAATACTCGCCGTCGTGTTCGTGCAGCGAGAAGTTGGAGCCGTCGGGCGTGCGTGTGGTGCCGAGTGTGCGAAATGGTTTCAATGTCGCGGCACCATGTCAGTTCCGGGGAATTGAGCACGCAGGAAATGCGGCGCGGTCGCTAAGTCACCCGGTCCAGCAAGCCGAGGACCTTCATGAAGATGGGCCAGACAATGTATCCGCCGCTGTAAAACGCGATGAACATCCCTGCGAGTGCGACGTGTGGCTGGCGGATGAAGAGCTGGTAGTCCTCGGCTTTACCGCCTTTCAAAAAGAACAGCGGGATGGACGAACCGTCGAGCGGGGGAATGGGCAGAAGGTTAAAAATGAGGAGGATGGTATTGAGCATGAAGGTGATGAACATCACGACGCCGACCATGCCCCAAACGCCGGTGACTGCTTGAAACGGGGATGCTTCAAAATGGCCCGAGCGTACGCCGAGCGCGAGCGCGATGAACGAGATGACGACGAGGATGAGATTTGCCGCAGGCCCCGCCATCGACATGATCGCGCTGCGCTTCGGATATTGGAGCGCCCACTGCGGATCATACGGGGCGCTGGCCCAGCCCATCATCCAGCCGTTGGCGATGTAGCTGATGATCGGCACCACGACGAGGCCGATCGGCTCCCGCATGATGTGGGGAATGGGGTCGAGCGAAACCTGTCCGCCGCGATGAGCGGTATCGTCGCCGAGTTTGTACGCGGCCCACGCGTGCGCGGCTTCGTGAAAGACCGTCGAGTACAGCAGGACGACGTACCAGACGATTCCGTGTGTGAGATTTGGCTCCATGTATCCCGCAATTACTCTAAGGCGGCGGTGGATTGCGAGGGAAAGGCGAGGGGAGTTGCGAAATGGACTTACGGAATGCTCCGCTTCACGAGCACACGCCCGTCGGCGTGGGTGGAGGCTTCTCCTTCTGTGAGGGTGTCGATTCCGCCGCGTCCGTTGGCGATAATCTCGGCGAGGAAATGGAGCGCGTTATTTCCGGTGCCGCCGATGAGGAATGTATCGATATCGCGACCGCCAGTGAGTGCCACGTCTTGGTTGAAAGTTGACTGGCCTTCCTGGCTTTGCTGTTCGATGAGGAAGCGGTTCGCTCCGTCGCCGAGGGAAGCTTTGAAGGTGAGCGCGACGAAGGTTTGATCCACGTTCAGCGTGGTCGCGCCTGTGCCGCCGGTGATGTCGATGCCGCCCGTCGCATGGATGCCGTTGAGGGCGATGCTGGCAGCTCTGCCAAAGGTGTCTTTTGTGACGATGCGCAGGTCGCCGCCGAATGTGGTGTCGGTGACGGAGACGCTGGCTGATCGTCCTGCGGATGTGATGATGCTGACCGGCTCTGAAATCATCGCATTTGCCGAGAAGATGGCGGCAGTGGCACCCCGCAGGGAGACACTACCTCCGATGACTTTCAGTTCGGATGTGTGGACCGAGATTGTCTGGCCGGACGCCAGGCCCCGCGAGTTGAGCGCGATCGCGCCGCCGACATTAAAATTGGCGCCGCTCGCTGTGATGGCCTGGGTGTGCTCGGTCGGGTTTGTGGCGGAAAAGCGAACATCGCCCTGGATGTCCACGGTGTTCGTGGTGCCGGTGAGGGTTTGCTGCACCCGGTCGCCGGTCCCAGCGGTCATTCTCAAAGAGCCGAGAACCGATATTTTTGCCACGCCGGTGATGCTCTGCTCGACGGTGACCGAGCGCGAGCCGCTCGATACGATCGAGAAGTCTTCCGAGACCGAGAGGTCGGAGATTCCCGAGGTGAATTGAATGGTGTCGCTCCCAGCACCGGAGCGGACTGAAAGACCGCCCGTGACGGCGAGCTTCGCGCCTTTGAAAACGATCAGATCGTTTCCGGCTCCGCTGGATATTTGCATCCCGCTCTTGAGCTGAAAGTCTGCCGAGTTGGCGATGAACTGATTCGCACCGCCGCCGAGCGAGACGGAGAATTTCCCCTCCGCGACGGTCGTGCTTCCATC
This sequence comes from Verrucomicrobiaceae bacterium, assembly GCA_043755735.1. GTDB lineage: Bacteria > Verrucomicrobiota > Verrucomicrobiia > Chthoniobacterales > Chthoniobacteraceae > SXWH01. Next base: position 28,992 of record JAYUSJ010000264.1, read on the forward strand.
AAACTCGACCGCGTCCGGTTGTGCGCCTCCGGTGTAGCTGAATGCTCCGCTGAAAGCGACGCCGTTTGCTACGAAGTAATTGCCCGACACTTCGCTGGGAAGCGGGTTTTTCCGCGCGTCGCCGAGGTTTATTCGCACATCGCCGGGATAGGTGCCGCCTTCCAGGGTGAGGCGGTCATTTCCCCCGCCGAGCGAAGCGATCAGATCCCCGGTGAATCCGTCGAGAGTGAGCGCGATCCCGGGCTCCGTCGTCGTATCTAGAAACCTGACGGAGACATCGGCCGCGGGTGTAATGACGAGCCCGCCCTCGCTGGGGCGCGAGAGAATCGCAGACTCGTCGCCGGCATCGACTGGTCCGCCTTTGAGTAGCACGTTGCCGTGGGACAAAGTGACCACGATCAGCCCCGCCGGTGCGATTCGCGATTCGAGTAGTTCTATCATTCGGCGGGAGACTCGCCTCAAAAGCCCATCTTCGCCAGTTGTTGATCGAGCAACATCTGAAACTCCTGCACATCCGTCCCCGGCGGACGATATCCCGGTTCCTCCGCGGAAACTCCGAGACGGCCGGTCTGGTCGAGATACCATGCTGCCGTGATCCCGTCGCTAAACGTCACCTTCCCGCTCACGACCGTTCCCGGCTTTGCAATGGTGTCCACAGTCAGCGTTACATTTCCGCTAGGTGGCGGTTGCTGCGGCATAAACTGAACGTCGTCCGGTGCGACAGTCTCGCCCGGCACTGGCGACGCCGCTGCGGGCGGCGGGACCGGCGGCGCAGGCGGGACTTCCACGACCGGGTCTTTGGGAATCAGCTTCAAATCGTCCACAAGAAGGCGGACTTCCATGTAGGTGAGACGCACCCCGCACTCGCTCTCGAGGCGGGTCTGGATATCGGAAAGTTTTACTCCGTCAGCGATCCATGCGCTGACCTTCTGTTTTTGCTCGTCGTTTAACATGCGTGATTCCGTTGCGAGTCGGGGGCTTGGAAAGCAAGCGTGGATTTCGATTTGGCTGCGATTTTTTTACCCGCTACTGGGCCGGGATTGCCACGGGACGCTCGCTCAATTTCGGAATCGGAGGGAGTCCAGCCGGGCGCTCGGCCTTCCGCTTGGCTCCTACGATGCTCAGGGAACCATCCGGATCCTTGCGGAGCATCGCGCGTCCCTTCGGCGAATCATAGACCACCTGTCCCAGCCACTCGCCGTTGACGCCGATTTTCGAAAGCCAGTAAACATTTGGCGCGACCATGTGAAGGACGTGAAGGTTGTTCTGGCCGTCGAATTCGGTCGAAGGCTTCATCCCCATCAGCAAGTGCCCGAGCGGATAAGTGCAGAGGACATCGCCCGTCGTCTGGTCCGTTACCCGCGCGTAAAGAGCGCGTTCTTTCGGGAGCTGGAAGGAGAGCAGTTCCATCTCACGGTAGCTCCCTCCGCCATCCTGATTCTGTGGCACGCCGACCGTTTGGGACCACAGGGTTTTCCCGTCGGTGACCTCGATGGGGAGTCGCTGCGAGACGATATACTTCCCAGTCTCCGCGAAGTAAATTGCCGCCTGCACTTTGTATCCGCCGAATTCGTTGACGGGGTAAAGTTTCAGCAGGTTCACCTTCCGCTCAATCGATTCGCCCGACAGGATGCTCACGGGCGTGTTCCGGTAATTCGGGTCGAAAGGTCCGATCGGGTTGTCTTTTCCGCGCTCCACCTCGAAGCCAAACCATTGGTGGCCGGGCATGTCGCGCAGCAGCACTTCCTTGCCCGCAAGGTTGCGAACCGTTACCGTGGCCTCGATTGGTTCGCCTCTCATGTAGAGCGTCCGGGCGAGATCGATCGACACTTCGAGCTGCGCCGAAGCTCTGAGCGCCAAAACGCCGAGGACAGCAAATGTTAGAAGGGTGAGTTTCATTCGTGCGAGGTTGCCCGCTCTGCGCCGCCTTTCAAGCGAGGAGGTTAGGAAAAAGCGGTTATTTTTTCCGCGGCAGGAAGCTCGATTTTCATCGAATTCTTCATTTGCGCCCGAAGCGTGTGGCGCTTACACCCGCTTCGTATGAATCATCTACGCACCCGTCGCTCCTTCCTTCAACAGCTCGCAACCGGCATCGTCGTCGCTCCGTGGGTGACGTCCGGGCTGCGCGCCCAGGCACCTTCCGCGCGAATTCGCCATGCGTCCTTTGGCTGTTCGGGCATGGCGATGTCGGACGTCTCATCCATCGCCGGGCATAAGTCGGTGGATATTGTCGCGGGCTGCGACGTGGACGCGAAGAAAGCCGCGGAGTTCAAAAAGAAATTCCCCAACGCGAATATTTACACGGACTTCCGCGAATTGCTGGAGAAGGAGAAGGATCTCCAGACCGTGAACGTCTCCACGCCCGACCATATGCACGCGGCAATCGGCATGACGGCACTTCAGCGCGGTGTGAACGTGTACGGGCAAAAGCCGCTCACCCACAATCTCTACGAATGCCGCCGTCTCGCCGAAGTCGCACGGGAAAAGAAACTCGTTACGCAGATGGGCATCCAGATTCACAGCTCCACGCAATATCGCACCGCAGTCATACTCGTGCAGACGGGAGCCATCGGAAAAGTCAAAGAGGTCCACACATGGAGCAGTAAAAAGTGGGGCGACAACGGCAAGATGCCCGAGAAGACCGAGCAGCCGCCTGCTGAACTGGATTGGGATCGCTGGGTCGGCGTTGCTGCGGCACGCCCGTTCATCGGCAGCGGCTGGTATCACCCCGGCAACTGGCGCAAGCGGCTCGACTTCGGCACCGGCACATTTGGCGACATGGGCTGCCACATCTACGACCCCGTTTTCAAAGCCCTCGCGCTCACTTCCCCAATCAGCGTGAAGAGCGGTGGCGCAGCTCCGAACGAACACTCGTGGGCTACCGACGCAATCGTGGAATACGTGTTCCCCGGCACCGCTTACACCGCGGATAAAACGGTTCGTGTGACTTGGTATGACGGCGACCAGCGTCCGCCGAAGGATGTGCAGGCCCTCATCGCCGTTCCCGGTGACGAAAAAGCGAGCAAGCTCCCGGACCAAGGCAGCATCTTCCTCGGCACCGAGGGCATCATGGTCCTCCCGCACATAGCCATGCCCCGCCTCATCGGCGAGAAGGCGAAGGGCGCATCGTTTGAAAAAGTCGCCGGTGACAATCACTGGCATCAGTTCATCGAGGCAGCTCTCGGCAACCGGAAGAATGGCGACGCAAACTTCGACTACGCCGGACCGATGACGGAGGCCGTGCTGCTCGGAAGTGTTGCCTCCCGCTTTCCAAATGAGCTGCTCGAATGGGACGGACCCGGACTGAAGTTTGCGAATGCAAAAGCCAACGCCTTCGTGAAACGCACCTACCGTGCGGGCTTCGAAGTCGCGGGTCTTTAACAGCGCCATGTCAGAGCCCCACTGGCGTGAAGCGGCGATGCAGGCTGCCCTGCAATCCGAGGCCAACTACGGCAATTCCACGAGCACGCTGATCGCCCAGATCCGCAGGGCGTTGCCGAAGTGCTCCGTCACGATCATCCACGCAAACCGGCCGCAAACGTTGCGTTTCATGGAGGAAAGGGCCACCGGCTTCAAAAGCCAGCTCGACGGGAAATTCCTGCAAGGGGAAGGCGAAAGCATTCACCCTTACCTCGGCTGGTGGACGGTGACGTGGCAGGGCAAGACGATCGAACTCGTGGTGCCGCCCGGCTTTGGCAGCAGCGGCGAAGTCGTATGTCTTTCGGTCGATGAGTTCGTCGTCGCGAGTTTCGCATCCGCACTCAGTGACTACACCACGCGGCCCATCGGTCGCGCGCTTCGTTACAGCGGAGGCTGGGACAATGCGGCGGACCTCGATGCGGAGTTGGGCCAGGTCTCGTGGGATGATTTAATCCTCCCCGACGAGTTGCTCGCCAACATCCGGCAAACCGCCACTTCGTTTGCCGAGCAGCGCGACGCGTTTGTCCGGCTGGGCTTTCCATGGCGGCGCGGCGTTCTCCTCATCGGGCCGCCCGGCACCGGCAAGACGATGGTCTGCAAAGCCGTCGCGACGGCGCTGCCGAAATTCCCGTTTCTCTACGTCCGCGATATTCGCGACATGGCGAATCAGGACGCGCTCAGCGCCATCTTCGCCCGCGCGCGCCGGCTCGCCCCATGCATCCTTGTGTTTGAGGACGTCGATGGATTCGTCTCCGACTACAATCGCACCGCTTTCCTCAACGAACTCGACGGCTTCGGGAACAACGAAGGCCTTTTCATCATCGCCTCATCGAACCACCCCGGCCGCATCGACGAAGCGTTGCTCAAGCGCCCGAGCCGATTCGACCGCGTGTTCCATCTCGGTCTCCCCGAGGAGCCCGAGCGTCGCCGCTATTGCGAGACGCTGCTCAGCCGCGGATCGCTCGCGCCGCACCTTGCGCCGGATCTCGATGTGCCGAAGCTTTCCGCCGACGTCGCCCACCGCACTTCCGGTTTCACGCCCGCGTATTTGAAGGAGGCATTTCTCTCCGCCGCGCTCCATCGCGCGCAGTCGGGACACGGAGACCTCGACGCGGAATTTGCCGCTGCGGTGCTCAGCCAGGTGGAGCAACTTCGCGAGCACATCACAAAAATGAAAACGCCCGATCGGCTCTCCACGATGGAGCCGCCGCAAGGGCGCCTCGGCTTCGGCGCGTAGCCGCGATGCTACTCCGCATGGTGCTTTGCGGATGCAGAAATAATCGCACCAAAAGCGCATTCCGCCGTTGACGAAATTGCAGGTCGGGTGGAATCTCTACCCAGTTCTTTCTTACCCAAATATTTCGCCGGTGCCTGCGGGCGCTGGTACACCAATTTGTCCTGCGTTGTTCGAGTATCAGGTGATAACTCCCGATCCGATGCTTAATGCAATCTAAGGAGGCCGGGGTGGGCGGTTTTAGGTCATGCCTTTATTGGAAGGCCGAAGCCCGTCCCAGGTCTCCACCGTAACCTACGAGGGAACGGGATAATCGCCGAGACGGCAAAGGCGGGACAATACTTTATGCGGCGCGCTGATCATCACATGGTCGGCGCGCCGCTTTCTTGGGCAGCTATTTCATCTGCCATTTTTTCCGGAGAATCCACTCCGCGCTTCCGATCAAAAGCACGAGCAGGAAAAAAAGCGGCGAGGACCACAATTCACCATCGATGGTCGTGGAGATGCGCTCCGCCTTCGACGATACTGCCGCTGGGAGCTGCCAGAGATTTTCTTCGCGGAAAAATGCGCCGCCGCTCGCCTCTGCCATGGCGCGCAGCGCGGCTTCGTTCATGGCCGTTTCGCCGCTCTCATAGCGCGGCTCGGTGATGCTGAGCTCCAGCACTGTTGCTGCATCGCGGTCCGAGGAAAAGCGGGACGTCCCCGCCGCCGATGCGACAAACTCCGTGCGATACATCCCCGGCTGATCCGGCACGGCGCGCAAGGCCACGGCTTGCTTTGTTCCGTTCTCCAAAGTGATCGTCGCGCCCACCGTTGCGTCCCTCACCGGAGTAAAATCGGAGTTATAGAGCCGCCCGGAAATACTCACTCGCTCGCCTATGTTGTAACGCTGTTTGTCCGCCGAGAGTTGAGTGAGCTTCGAACCGCCCAGCAGGTGATGAAGTCCCAGTTGCTGCCCGATTTGCGCCCACAAAATGGTGTGGAAACGTTCGCTTGCATTGCGACGCCAGCGCCAGGTGTTATCCGTGCCCATCCACATCACGCGGCCCAGGCCGAACTGATGCTCCGCCGCGACGACCATCTTGCCGTGGCGGTTTGCGTGTGCAGCGTCGGAACCCACGATCAACACCTGTGCGGCGGGCTTGGCGCGAAGGACTCGCGCCACCCAGAAAAGCTTCCCGAATTGCCGCCATGCCGCAATGCTCTCTTCGGCGCTTTCGCTCAGTTTCAGCATCGGATGCGCGCGGCCCTGCGGAGTTAGTTCCACGCTCGTCCCTACATTCCCCGCAAGCGGCGTCGCAGAGGGATCGAGCTCCACGGGCAGGAGTTTTTCAAACAATGTCCCTGAGTATGCAGAGGGCGAGAACCGCGGGCCCGCAACGAACAAAACACAGCCGCCAAACCGCTGCACGAATTCCTCCAGCGCCGACATTTGCGCCGCGGAAAAACGCGTGGGCGATACATCGCCGAGGATGATCAAATCATACTTGAACAGCTCCTCTTTCGTCTCCGGAATTTTCGAGAGAAACGGCGAATCCGCGCCCTCGGAGATGCTCGGGTCGCCCTCTAGGAGCACCGTTTTCAATGCGAGCCGACGGTCGCGCAACAGCGTGCTTTGCAAATAGCGAAACTCCCAGCGAGGCGCTGTTTCCACGTAAAGGATTTTCACCTTCGAATCCACCACACGAATCCGCTGCGCCACCGCATTGTTGTCCTGCGAAGCCTCATCATTCCTCGGCGTAATGGCCGCCCGTAGTTCAAATGCGCCCACCGTCTTCGGCTTGAATGGGACGCTCACCACCGCATCGTCTTCATCGCTGAAGGTCACATCTTTCTCCGCGACCACATCGCCATCGCCGCCCTCCGGAAGCTTTACCAGCCGCACGACGACTTTTCCAGTTTCTCCGCGCAATCCCTGGCCGCGCACCCGCACCGTCACCGGTAGTGCATCATTTACAAATGCGACTTCCTGCGTCGCCAGATTACTCACGATCACGTCGCGCGGCGTTGTAATTCCCACTCCATAAATGAAGAGCGGCACGCCTTCGGAACGCGCCATCTGTGCGGCCTCCAGCGGCGACGCTCCGAAATTGCTCGCGCCGTCTGTCACCAGAAAAATTCCTGCAAGCGCCTGTCCGCGGGTCCGGTTCAGCAACTCGCGCAGCGAATCACCCAGCGCAGTGGCCGTGGCATCCGGTTGCACTCGGTCCAGCCATGCGGCAGGTCGTTCCGGCGAAGATTCCATCGTCACCTCGCCCAGTTTCTGTCCAAACGTGAACGCCGAAATGTCGAGTTCCCGCCGCAGCGATGACCAAAACTCCAGCTTTGGCCGGTTCAGCATTTCGCGCATCACCTCGATTCGCGGGATGGGTTTTATCGCCGACACCGGTTGCTCCAGGCCCTTCTTGAAATCGAGCAAGCCCGTGGCGATCCCAGCGCGCTTCACATCGGACGCATCCACGCGGGCGTCTACGATCTTCATGCTCGCAGTTCCGTCCACTAAAGTCAGCAGCGTGCGACGGACCGCCGTATCGACTGTGAAAGCGAGCACCGGGCGCAAAAGCAGCAGAAGCAGCAGCGCAAAAAGGACCATGCGAAGACCGGTGAGGATCCGCCGTTTCATCGGCGACAGAAGCGCCCGGGCATCCCGCCAGTAGGAAGCCCAGGCCAGCACGGCGAGCACAACAGCAAGACAGACAACCCATCCAAGCCACGCGCCATTGCGCAGTGCAAAATCAACCTCCGAGACGCGCGACGCGGCATCGACCTTCAGGCCGCACAGTTTGAGCAGGAAAGAAGTCACCGGGGCAAAATGGAGCGCGCAGGAGAAAACGACGCGAATGTTCGGGTTGCAGGCCACCGATCGGCGGCGTGTTGTGTTTGTCCCATGTGTCCTTCGCAGTGCATCGCCGCGCACAATGCCGCCTGCGCCAGACGTGTCAATTATCCCACTGACTTCGTGAACGCTTTTTTTCGTGAACTTGCGCTTCCAGCGGTGCCCGATGCACGTTCTAATGGTTCTATGACACAGCCAGCAAACTTCACCGACCGCGTCTTTCCCGCATTTAGTCTTACAAGACTTCTACGCACCGTGTTTGCACCGAAAGGAGGCGAGCGGGTGTGTATCCTCATCGACCTCGACGAGCCGCGCGGAATCAAAGGAATGAGCTTCCTTGAGAATCCGGACCTGAATGTCCAGAGAAACGCCCACGATGTTTTTTACAAAGGCCTGCAGAATGGAGCGGCGGAGGAACTCGGGCTGACGGGCGGCGAGATTTTCGCGTATGAAGTCACCGGCGGAAGTAATCTCGACTTGCCGGACCAGGCGTTCGCGCCGGATGGAACGGAGTTGAGCCTCTCGAAGGATATCTATCCGAACTACGACATCATCCTTTGCATCTCGACTTACTCGGCTACAGCGCCGCTCACCGCCTTCGCCAAAAAGTACGGGTTTCGCGGAGCTACGATGCACGGGATGAACAAGATCATCCTCTCCAGCGGTCTTGCTGTGGACTATGATGAAGTCAGCATCGAAGCCGAAAAACTCCGCCTCGGAATGACCAATGCCGACTGGATCGAAATCGACCACGAATTCAACGGGGAACTTTCCACGCTGCACATCGAGCTCGGCGGTCAGGATGCGCAGAAATCCCACGGTCTTTGCCGTGGCGGACCGGATGTCGCGAATCTTCCGGCCGGTGAGATCTACTACGTGCCCACCGGCGTCGAAGGCACGTTCCCGATGCGCTATGACGACGGAACCATCGGACGGCAGTATGTCACGGCAGGGCGGGTCTTTCGCACCGAACTCCTGCGCGGAAACCCCGAGACGATCGAGGAACACAACACGAAGCTCAAGAGCGACCCGGTCACCGGAGAACTCGGAGAACTCGGCTTCGGCACGCAACGCCTGCCCGTAAGCGGCAAAGACATTCAGGACGAAAAAATTCTCGGCACCATGCACGTCGCCACCGGACGAAGCGACCATCTCGGCGGCAAGTTGACGCCGGATCGCTTTGCCAACCGAAAGAACGCGACGCACGACGATATTCTTTTTTCGCCGACCAAGACGCCCGACATCCGTGTTCCTCAAGTCCGGATGCATCGCAACGGTGAGACAGTGGTTTTGATCGAGAATTATATGCCGGCCGCCTACATGCGCGCACTGCTCGAAGCGTAGAATTCTCTCGCCGCGGTCTTTTTTCCCCGCGAGAAATGGATGCATGACAGTCGAAGCGCGCATCACACCGGTCTGGAAAAAACAGAAACTTCTCCTCGCTATTCTCCTGCTCGGGTTTGGTGCTTGGTTTGCGTTCGACGGGGCGGTCGGCTGGCCGAAAAGCAACGAGCGGTGGCGGGAACATGAACGACTGAAAGGGCAGGAGGGGAAATGGGAGGAACTCGCGAAGCAAAAAGGATGGAGCGCCGAGCCTCCGCACCGCCTTTACGAGTATAAGGACATCCTCGGCCAATATGTCATCGGCGGGCTGTGCGCGACGCTCGGGCTCGCTACGCTCATCTACTGGCTCACGCAGGTTTCCCGCACACTTCGCATGGACGATGAAGCTGTGTTCACTGCGAGCGGTGTCCGTGTGCCGTTTCCTTCCATCATCGGAGTGGGTAAGAAGCTTTGGGATTCCAAAGGTATCGCGAAAGTTCGCTACACGATGGACGGAAAGCAGAGCGAATTTATCGTGGACGACTACAAATTTGACACCAAGCCGGCCCGCGAAATCCTTGAGGAAATCGAGAAGCGCCTGCTCGCAAAGGCGGAATAGGTTCTGGCTTTATGGAGTTGCGGCGGCGTGGTGGTTCACATTCTGCGGAGAGCGAAGATGGGTGATCCTGAATGCAAAATAGCGCAACGTCCTGCTTTCCGTGTGCGCGAGAACCCGCCAGTCTGCGCACGTGGCAATAACTGAAACCGTTGAAAATTCCGGAGTGTCCGCATCGCTCGCGATGAGCTATGCGCAGAAGCCCGGTGTGTTTGACGAACTGCTCGGGCGCGGCGGGATGCCGCGTGAGCACTGGCGTCCGCTGCTCGGCGAACTCGATTCGCTGGGGGCCGCAGAGTTGAGTCATCGTGCGGAGTCGGCAAATCGCATCATTCTGGAGCAGGGAATCACGTACAATGTGTACGGCGATTCGCGTGGACGGGAGCGGCCGTGGCAGCTCGACCCGATTCCGTTTGTGCTGGATGCTGCGGAATGGGCGAAGCTCGGAAAGGCGCTCACGCAGCGGGCAGTGCTGATCAATCGTGTACTCGCAGACTGCTACGGCCCGCAAAACCTTCTTCGCTCGGCGTGGCTGCCGCCTGCGCTGCTTTTCGCGCAACCGGAGTTTCTGCGCGCGGCGCATGGGATTCGTCCGCCGGACGGGATTCATCTGCATTTTTATGCGGCGGATGTGGCGCGTTCTCCGGATGGTCGATGGTGGGTTCTGAATGATCGAACGCAGATTCCCACGGGCTCCGGATACGCGCTGGCAAACCGGCTGGTTTCTTCCCGCGTGCTGCCGGAGGCGTTTCGCGATTGTCGCGTGCAGCGCGTCGCTGGCTATTTCCGACAGGTGCAGACGACGCTCGCTTCGCTGTGCGCGCGCCGGACGGACGAGCCGCGCGTGGTGATGCTCACGCCGGGGCCTTACAATGAAACGTATTTTGAGCAGGCGTACCTCGCGCGCTATCTCGGATACACGCTCGTGGAAGGGCAGGATCTCACAGTGCGCGATGAGCGTGTGTTTTTGAAAACGCTCAGCGGACTGGAACCCGTGGATGTAATTCTCCGCCGGCTGGATGATGATTTTTGCGATCCGCTCGAGTTGCGAAGTGATTCCACACTCGGTGTTCCAGGACTTGTCGAGGCGGTGCGCGCAGGGAATGTCGCGGTGGCAAACGCTTTAGGGACCGGCCTGCTGGAGAGTCCTGCATTCATGTCGTTTTTGCCGGGCCTTTGCCGGCATGTGCTTGGCGAGCAATTGCTGATGCCGAGTGTGGCCACGTGGTGGTGCGGGCAAAAACCGGCGGAGGCCTACGTGCTTGCCAATCTCCAGCGATTGGAATTGCGGCCGGCATTTCGCAGTCACCGCGGGTTTTCGCGCCCCGCGTCCGACTCCAAAGACATACGCGAGCAGATCCGTTTCGCTCCGCATTTGTGGACGGCGCAGGAGCGCGTGCCGCTGAGCACCGCGCCTTGCTGGAATGGCTCGCGGCTTTTCCCGCAGCCGACGACGCTCCGCGTTTACCTCATCGCGACGCCCGACGGCGGCTACACTGTCATGCCCGGCGGTCTGGCGCGCATCGGGGCGGAGAGCGGTGCGCAGTTTGTCACCATGCAGGGCGGAGGCGCGAGCAAGGATACATGGGTGCTGAGTGACGGGCCGGTCGAAGAATCCACACTCATCAATCCTGCGGGCGGCGGCGTGGAACTGCGGCGCGTGGGAAATAATCTGCCGAGCCGACTGGCAGACAACTATTTCTGGCTCGGTCGCTACGCAGAACGGGCTGATGCGACGGGCCGGTTGCTGCGGAGTGCGCTGCTGCGATTCAACCCTGAGAGTGCAGGCAGCGAAGCGCCGTTCATCGCGCCGCTTCTCGACACGCTGGAATCGCAGGGGCAGATGCCGGATGGACGCGGAACCACTGCGGATGAACTGGAGGCGGCGCTGCTAGCGGCTGTATATGATCCGGAAAACCCGGGCAGTCTCCGCGGACTTGCCGACAAAGCCGAAGAGCTCGCCATGCTCGTTCGGGACCGCACTTCGAACGACGTGTGGCGTGCGCTCAGCGGCTTCAATGAATGTGTATCGCCGAGCCCCGGCGGCCCGGAGCCACTGCCGAGCGACGCCATCATCGGCATCAATCGCCTGCTGCTTCAAGTCGCATCATTCTACGGCCTCTCGCGGGAAAACATGACACGCGCCCAAGGCTGGCGATTCCTCGACATGGGCCAGCGAATCGAGCGCGCGCTGTATCTCGCGACGTTCCTCAGCCGCGCGCTGAGTTCGGAAAAGGCCGATAATCCCAGCGTACTCGAAGCCGTGCTGGAGGTCGCCGATTGCACCATCACTTATCGCTCGCGTTACTCGCTTCTTCCGAATCTTGCAGCCGTGTATGACCTCGTGCTGCTCGACGATACCAATCCACGCTCGCTGCTTTTTCAGCTCCTCCAACTCGTGAAACACTTCGACCGGCTTCCTCGCGAAAAGCAAAGTGCGCTGCCGACCGAGGCACAGAAGCTCCTCATCAGTTCACTTGCGAGCGTCCGCCTTCTAGACCCTCGCGAGCTCTCGGCGCGGGACTCCAATTGGCACCTCGGGCAGACTGCGCGGGTGCTCCGCGAGATCATTCAGAATATGCCGAAACTCTCGGACGCAATCGCCGCGAGCTACTTCGCGCACTCATCCATTTCCCGCGCCGGATGAACTACGCCATCACCCACCGCACCACTTACGAGTATGAGGCCCCCGTCACGGCTTCGTTTCACGCCGCGCGATTTGAGCCGCTGACGACTGCGGGGCAGAAGTGTCTGGAGTTCAGCATCCACATTTCTCCCGCGCCGGCTGTGCGGAAATCCCGCGCCGATTACTTCGGGAATCTGATCTCGTTTTTCAGCATCCAGGAAATGCACCGGAAGCTCGAAGTCATTGCGCGGAGTCGCGTCAGCGTCGCACAGATGACAGTTCCGCAGCTTCCCACCTCAGCGCCGTGGGAGGATGTCGTCGCGCGATTTCGTGATCCGATCTCGCCTGCCGACGTGAACCCATACGAGTTCTGCCTCAACTCGCCGCTGCTCATGGCGAACCCCGCATTTGCCGACTACGCCCGCGCCAGTTTCCCTGCGGGCACGCCCACGCTCGTCGGAGCACGTGATCTCACTCGGAGGATTTTTCGCGATTTCAAGTACGACTCCCGCGCCACCACGGTCGCGACGCCGCTCGACGAAGTTTGGAAAAAGCGGGCCGGAGTCTGCCAGGATTTTGCGCACATCGCCATCGCGGCGCTTCGTTCTCTCGGCATTCCTGCGCGTTATGTGAGCGGCTACCTTCGCACGCTGCCGCCCGTAGGAAAGCCACGCATGATCGGCGCAGATGCGTCGCACGCGTGGTTCGCGGTTTACTGTCCGCAGCACGGATGGATGGACTTCGACCCCACGAACGATTTGCTCGTCGGCTCCGATCACATCACTGTCGCCGTGGGTCGGGACTTCAGTGACGTGAGCCCGCTCAGCGGAATTCTCACGGGCGGCGGGGAGCACGAAGTGTTCGTCGCAGTGGATGTCGCACCGGTGGAGTGAATGACTGCGCTTGCACTGCGCGCCGTTTGCCATGCAGTGTTCGCGACCAATGAAATTGTCGGTTCTGCACCGCACGAAATACGAATACGCAAGTCCGGTGAAAGAGAGCTTCAACGAAGCCCGCCTCCAGCCGATGAGCAACGAGCACCAGCAATGCGAGAGCTTCGATTTAAAAATTCTGCCGGTGGTGCGCATCTCCACCTACTCGGATTTTCACGCAAATATTCTGCATTTCTTCGAACTCGCAGAGCCTCATCAGACGTTGCTCGTCGAGAGTTTCTCAAAGGTGACGACGAAGCCGTTCCACATGCCGCTCGATGCGATGCCGGCATCGATGTCGCTCGTTCCCCAGTGCCAGCGAATGGAGCGGTGTTTTGATTTTCTCCAGGACAGCACGCATATTGAAAAGAGCCCGGAAGCATGGAGGCTTGCGCTCGATATCACCGTGGGAATTCAGGACATGTGGCAGGCTGCGCTGGCCATCATGCGATACGTCCATGCGAACTTCGCATACACGCCGAATTCAACTTCCGTCCACACGCACATGCGCGATGTTCTGCGCGACCGCCGCGGAGTCTGTCAGGATTTGGCGCACGTGATGATCGGCCTTTGTCGCGCGATCGGAATCCCTGCGCTGTATGTGAGCGGTTACCTTTACAACGGGCCGCGTGACCAGCTCCTCGGCTCGCAGGCCAGCCACGCGTGGTGCGAAGTTTTCCTTCCGGGCACCGGCTGGCGCGGCCTTGATCCGACAAACAACCAGCCTGCGGACGGGCGCTACATCAAGCTCGCGGTCGGGAGCGACTACGCCGACGTGCCGCCTGTGCGGGGGCATTACAAAGGAACCACCGAGCGCGTGATGACCGTGGAAGTGCTGGTGGAGGAAGTGAATGGCTGAATGCTTGGTGCTTCGTCCTTCCGGGCTACTCTGAAGTTACGGTGAAACTGCTCGTATTGGTGGGAGTCAACGTATTTGGGGCGCTCGGCTGGTGGACTGCCCGTCGTTTTTTGGAATAGCCCGAATTTCTCACACACAGAGAAAGAAAGCCGCAGAGTGTAGAAGGAATTCCAGCAGATTCAAGGAGGCCAGCAGATGGGTTTAAAGAGCAATCTGCTGGCC
>JAYUSJ010000265.1:0-14512 GCA_043755735.1 Verrucomicrobiaceae bacterium
GCGAGAATCCAGTCCATGAGCGCATTGTCCCAATCGTCGCCGCCGAGGTGCGTGTCGCCGTTGGTGGCCTTCACTTCGAAGACGCCGTCGCCGATTTCCAGCACGGAAATATCGAACGTTCCGCCGCCGAGGTCATACACCGCGATCTTCTCGTCCTTCGCCTTGTCGAGGCCGTAAGCGAGCGATGCCGCCGTGGGCTCGTTAATAATACGGAGCACTTCGAGGCCCGCGATTTTACCCGCGTCCTTCGTAGCCTGACGCTGCGAGTCGTTGAAATAAGCGGGCACCGTCACGATGGCCTGCGTGATGGTTTCGCCGAGCTTTGCTTCCGCGTCGGACTTCATCTTCGCGAGAATCATCGCGCTGATTTCCGGTGGCGAAAACGTCTTCGTCTCACCCGCGACCTGCACCTGAATGTGCGCATCGCCATTCGCGGCCTTCACCACTTTATAAGGAACGCGCTTCAGTTCGTCCTGCACTTCGTCGAACTTGCGTCCCATGAAACGTTTCACCGAGAAAATCGTGTTCGTCGGGTTTGTCACCGCCTGGCGTTTTGCCGCCTGGCCGACGAGACGTTCGCCCGTTTTGCTGAAAGCGACTACGCTGGGCGTCGTGCGTGCGCCCTCCGAGTTTTCAAGAACGAGCGGTTCCTGCCCATCCATGACGGACATACAGGAGTTGGTCGTGCCGAGGTCGATACCGAGAATTTTAGCCATAAAGTTGTTTGTTGAGGTGTTGAAAGTAACGGGCGACCTCCTTTGCAATCCTTGAGCCACGCATCGAGAAATCCACAAACTACTATTACGCAGCGCTTTAAACTGTAGCGGAGCCTGCCGCGCGTGCGTCAAATTCCACGAAATGGCGCAATGTGCGCCACTCAGATGCGCCACCGTGGCTCATATCGGGCGTTTTCTTTCCTAAGTCGTGGCATGGCGCTGGCTTACTCAAAATGTATGGAATCAGAGAAGCCTCTCGACGACACGCGCTCGAAGGATAATCGCGAAATGCTCGCTCTCCGTTCTGCTTTAACGCAGGCGGCGGAAGTCGTCCGGCGTACTGAGACCCTTCTGGTGGCTGCCCGCAACGAGGTTGTCGCGGAGAAACGAAAAGCCGCACAGCACCTTGCTGAAGTCCTCAAAGAACGCAACCGGGTCGCAAAGTACCAGGCAGAGGCTCTGAAAGAAAGAGAGAGAGCCACGAAGTTTGAACGCGAATGGGTAAAGAGCCAGCAAGCGCAGGGAACCGTCGAGCCCAAGTTTGTCTCTGACGAAGAAACGGAACCAGCAGCCCCTGCGGAAATCGGCCTCGTCGCGGCATTGAAGGTGCAAAAGCTTGAGCAGGAAAACAAGCGTCTCCGGGCCGCTGTGATCGAGCTCTACGACGAATGCGATCAACTCCGTGCCGCAGCCAAGGCCCCGCCTCGACCGGTCACCGCCACGCCCATCATTGCGCGAGCGCTGGATAAGGTGCCCGAGGAAGTCAAGACTCCGCAGGAAATCGGCGAAATCGAAATCGAATACGAGGTTTCAAATCCGGCAGGGCGCGCCGAGTGACGCAGTGAGGGTCGGGATTCTGAAGATAAACAGTCCGATTTAACTCCCCCCGAGGGACGTCGTTCCTGCCTCACAATTGCTCGCTTGCTCTTGCGCCGAGGCAAGAAAAAAGAATGCGTTTTTCAACAGGTCGCTAAAGCCCCGAGACATCGGTATTCGGCACCTGCTCTTCCATCCACCGCCGCGCCCGCTCTTTTTCCAACTCCTGATACTCGCGCGCGCCCATCTGTAAAAGGTCGTGGTCCGAGTAGGTGATTTGCACAATCGGCTTTCCGGACGCTTGATCGAACGTCCCAATCACGGACACGAGCTCGGTCAAAATCGAACGGTTTCCCTGCCTGAAAGTCACGTCTGTCGGGAACGGAGAATCGATCGGACCGCGCCGGACCTTGATGTTGATGGTGGGCTTTGGGGGAGGTGCAGGCGCGGCGGTTTTCCCGTTGCCGATGATGGGCTGCTTTGGGGCAGGGGAGGACTGCTCGATTTCCTCCGGTTTTGGGAGATACTTTTCCTTCAGGAGAGCAACGACGAGCATCGCTTCGCGCTGGGCCTCTTCCATGGTGTCAAACGGCTTGCTGGTCGCTACGATGGAGACGATCCGGCCGCTTTTGGGCGTGGTGCTCACGCGACACGTCAGCATCGTGCGGAACGGCTTGGGTGCTTTGACAAAGTAGAAGATCGTGTCGCCCGCCCCACCCGCCGCCTTCACAGACGCGTCGGGTACGAACACGTCTCCCAGGCGAAACCCCATCGCGGATTCTATCTTTTCCTCCACCGCACCGTGGCCCGACGCGGCGAGCAAATGAGCGGCGACGAACAAACTCCAAAACAATCGCAACATGCACCTGACACTGGCGGGGAATGCGGGATTTGCAATGCGGAGATTGGCTTGTAACGTCCGGATGATGAAAAGCGCCGCGCAAAGACAAGTCATCCTGCTCTTCGTCAAGTATCCCGAACCTGGGCGCGTAAAAACGCGGATCGCAGCAACCGTAGGCCCGGAAAAAGCAGCCGGCATCTATAAAGCGCTCGTCGCCCCTGTAAGGTCTCAGTTGCCTGCCGATTCCGAGGTTGTCGTCTGCTACGATCCACCGGGCTGCGGAGAACAAGTCCGCGCATGGCTGCCGGGCGCCGCCCACTACGAACCGCAGGTGGACGGCGATCTCGGTGCCCGGTTGCGCGCTGCGGTGGATGGCGCTTTTGCGGCGGGAGCCGCGCGGGTCGTGGTCATCGGGAGTGATTGCGTGGAACTGAAGCCGGACCTTTTCGCCGAAACCTGGGACGCGTTGAACCACTCCGAAGTGGTCCTCGGCCCAACGACCGATGGCGGCTATTACCTCGTCGGTTTGCGCAGGCCGTGGCCCGCGATTTTCGAGAACATCCGCTGGAGCACCCGGCACACACTCGCCGACACCATCGCGCAAGCAGGCACAGCACCAGTGCATCTCCTGCAAATGCTCAACGACGTGGATACCTACGAAGACTGGCTTGCCTCGCCCGTGTTTTTCCAGTGACCGTTACTCCGCATCCGCGAAGCGCGCGGTCGTGCCGCTGCGAAACTCACCTTTCGTATTATCCAGCACGAATTTCACCCGCACCGTGCCGCTCGCCGCGTCGGTGACCGGCGAGATAAACTCCACAACTCCCGTCGCCGCTTGTGCGTTTTCACCGAGGGCGAGTTTCACCGGGTCGCCGACTTTCAGCTTCTCCGCACGCACCGGCGTCAGGAAAAGATTCACCAACAAACGGTCGATTTGCACAACGGTCAGCACATGCGGCGAAGACAGCGAAACCGCCTCGCTCGGATCGCGTTTGATTTCGGAAACAATCCCATCCACCGGACTGCGCATGATGCGATTCTCGATCACCGCCTGAATCTTCCGCACCTCCGCCTGACGCACCTTCAAATCAGTGCGGGCGCGGTCGAGCTCGTCCTGCGAAATGCGCTGGCTGCGGACGATGTCCTCGAGCTTTTTCACCTTCGATTTCTGCAAATCGACATTCGTCGTCGCGATATCCAGTTCCGCCTCGTGCTGTGCCGTGTCGAGCTTCGCGAGAGTCTGGTTCTTCTGCACCCGCGCCCCTTCCTCCACCAGCATCTCCGCAATCACCCCGGGCTCCGCACAGGAGACGGTGATCGTCTTATACGGCTCCGTGTAGCCCGGCACATCCGCACGCACAACGGCGGGCAAAAAAAGAGCGGCGAAAGCGAGTGCGAAGAGTTTCATCGGGTCGCAAGTATCACAGAGCGTGCTTCAGTTCATCCAGCCATTTGTCATATTCCGCGAGGGAGCGGCGGGCTTCGCGGTCGGCGGCTTCCAGGGTCCGCTGGGCTTTGAGGAAATGGGCGGCGGTTTCGGCAGGGAGTTCGCCGTCGTGATGCGGTTGTCTTGCGAGACGTTCGGCGATTTTGCTGCCATACCGGACAAAGAGATCGTCTTCCAGCGAGAGGAAAAACTGCGCGCTTCCTGGCTGTCCCTGACGCGCGGCGCGTCCGACGAGCTGGCGATCGATGCGGGCGCTTTCGTGGCGCTCCAGTCCGATGACGTGCAGCCCGCCGGCCTTCTCGCTCTCCGGCGGCAGCGGGATGTGCGCGCCGCGGCCGGCCATGTTTGTGGCGATGGTGACGACGCCGGGCTCGCCGGCTTGATGCACGATCTCCGCCTCGTCGGCGTCCTGTTTTGCGTTGAGCAGGCGGAAGGGGAAACTCAGCGCCACGAGTAGATCTGCGAGCTCCTCGCTGTTTGCCACGGTCCGCGTGCCGACCAGCACGGGCTGCCCGCGCGAGTGGCGAATGGCGATGTCCTCCACGACTGCTCCGAGCTTTGCATCGCGGCTGATGAAGACTCGATCGGGCAGCAGCAAACGGCGATTGGGCTTGTTCAGCGGAATCACTCCGACTTCGAGTCCGTAACTGCTGCGCATCTCGGATGCAGCCTCCGCTGCGGTGCCCGTCATCCCGCACACTTTTCCGTAGAGCCGGAAATACGCCGGGCGCGTGATGGTCGCCTCGCTCCCGTTTTCCTCTTGGATCTCCACACCCGCCGCCGCCTCGACGGCCTGATGCAGCCCGTCGCGCCACGTCCGCTCGGGACACGGACGGCCCGTGAATTCATCCACGATGACCACCTTTCCATCGACCACGATATAGTGAACGTCGCGGCGCAACTGCTTCCGCGCGTGCAGCGCATTTTCGACGTATTGCGTCCATACACGCCGGATCTGCTCGAGCACGCCGTCCGTGAGCGCAGCGCTCACAGCCGCGTGTCCTTCCGGCGTCAGCGCGAGACGGGCTCCGGGCACTTTTGCGGAAAAGTGGACACCGGACTCCAGCTCGCACGCCAGTCGATCCGCGAGCCGGTACGGCCCCGCCTGCTCGCACGGTCGCGGCGCGCCCATGCTGATGATGAGCGGGCTGCGCGCTTCGTCGATGAGGATGCTGTCCGCCTCATCGACCACCGCAAAAGCGTGCCCGCGCTGCACTACATCGGCCCCGGCGCGCGCAGTGCCGAGCAGCATTTCGTGAAACATCGCCGCCTTCCCGCCGCCCGCCGCCTGAATGGCAAGCTGGTCGCGCAAGTAGTCAAAACCGAATTCCGTGCCCACGCCGTACGTCACGTCAGCGCGATAAGCTGCGCGTTTTTCCGCCGGAGGCACGCGCTCTTTGAGCAGCGCAATTGAGAGCCCCAGCAGCTCAAACGCGGGCCGCGCAAACTCACAGTCGCGCTCGGCGAGATACGGATTCACCGTGGCGACATGCGCGCCCTTTCCGTGCAGCGCAAAAACGAAAGCCGGCAGCAGCGCGACGAGCGTCTTGCCTTCGCCCGTCGCCATTTCCGCGAGCATCCCGTCGGCCAGCGCAAGCCCGGCCATGAGCTGGCAATCGTAAGGCACCATCGCGTGCGCGCGCCGGATACTCTCGCAAATCAGCGCGACCGCACGCGCTTCAAAATCTCCCGGGCGGTCGCGTGTCCGTGATTCTTTGCGCAACGAGTCGGTCAGCTCACGCAGACGCGGATCATCAAAACGTGCGAGCGCTTTGAGTTGCGTGCAAATCGTCTCCACCGCGCCGGAATATCGGCGTCGGGTTGCGTCAGCATTCGTGCGGAAAAAGAGCATTCAAAAAGTAGCCCGCGAGTCCCTTCGCGGCTGGAAAACAACCGCGCAGCGGCAATTCATTGTTTCGTGCCGCTTCGCGGGAAATGCAAAGCCGCGAAGGGACTCGCGGGCTACTATTCGCGCACGCTTCATTTCTTTTTACGCGCCGCTTTCTTCGTCGGCACCACGCGTTCAATCAGCACGACGGGGTTCCATTTCTCCGGCTTCTTTTGTTTCGTCGCCCACTTCATGCCGCTCTTGATCCAGTCCGAGCGCCACACGTCGTAAGTGTAGCATTCATCATCGTCGCTCACGCCGAATTGAAATCCACACGCCGGACAAATCTCCATCGACGCGCCGCCGGACTCGCTGCGCGGAGCTTCTTTGAGGTGGTCGAAACCACAGACGGGACATTGATGCTTCATAAGTTTTTTGCGAATGTTACCTGACCCAAGGCGGAGTGGTGATGGGCTCGCCGGGCTGGCGGTCCCAATAGCTGGAGTCCCGCGGGCGGAAATACGTCTTCGTCGTTCCATCGCGGTTGTAGGCGCCAAATGCGAGAGTCCGCAGATTCATCACGCGAACCGTGGCTCCATCGAGTTTCATCGGCAGCTTCTGCGCAACCGCCTGCTCGCGAAAAATCCACGCCTTCGCTGCGTAATCATCCGGCGACGTCGCCCGGAAATCCGCGCCATGCCGGTCGAAATGATCCTGCAATGAAGCCATCGAACCCCAAGTGACACGAGTCGGCGGAGCCGTCGCCGGTGCCGGTGCCGGAGTCGCCGGGCGCGGCGGGACAAATGAACCACCTTTTCCACCACCGCCAGCCGACGGACGCGGTGAGGCAGCCGCCGCGCCTTTTGTCGTGAAAGTCCCTTTCCCAATCGATTCGCGCGCAGTGCCGACGGAGTAATAATACCGCGTCCCGGGCTTTAAACCCGGAAGCGTGATGCGGTGCTCCGCAGCCACGCCGTCTTTGATTGTCTGGTCGAGCGCCGCCTCATTTTCGCCCCACTTTATTTTTCCACCCGACGGCCCGTCCGTCTTCCAATGAACCGTGGCGGTCCTTGAATCGATTTCGACATCCGGATCACCGAGCAACGAAATCGCCCGCGCCGCGAACGGAAAAACGAGGTATAAAAGGACGAGGAGAAGTTGACGCATGATCGGCAATGTATGCGGCATCGCGCGGCCTGTGTCCAGCAGCGGCTTGCGGCTGATTGGAAGCCGCAGCGAAAAGGAAGAGCGATTACTTCGCGGCGGCGGGCTTTGGCTCGGCGGGTTTCTCCGCTGGCTTGGCGTCGGGCTTGTCGGACTGGTCGGGTTTTAGAAAAATGCGACCTTCCTTGTAGTTGATCACGCCATCGAGTTGACGGAGGAAATCCGCGCCAAAGATTGCGTCGTGGCTGCTTTTCCCGCCGTAGGACGGGCGATCCTTTTCCAGATCGGCTGCCATGAGCACGCGGTTTTCGATTACCGCGTCGCCCATTTTCATCAGCGCGACTTTCGCGTCGGCCGCCGGGGCCGAGCCGCCGATTCCCACGATGGTGCGGTTCATTGGTCCGATTTCGATTCCTGCGCTTTTGGCAAACGGGATGTGGAACACGCCGCCGTGCGCGCCCGTATCGATGAGGAAGGTCGCCTTCATGGTGTTGACCATGCCGTCCACGAGGATGTGGTTTCCATCGAGGCGGTATTCAAAGGACTGGTAGCCCCGAAGCTCAAGCAGTTCCTTGGTCGTGAGCGTGCGCCATTCAGGATTTTTCGAAAGCTGATCACGAAGTTTGTCCCATTTCTCCACAACATCCTTGTCAGCATCCGCGAGGCGCTCCAGCGGAAGCGGCGTCACCTGTCCGTTTTGCAGCCGGAAAAACGCCTGCTTTTCGTTCTTGTCGTGAAGTGCGGCGACGAACTGCTTGTTGTCCGAGGTCGTCCAGCGCTTGAATTCCGACATGGCCTGCGGCGCAAGCGGGGAGGGCTGCTTCGGAACGGCGGACTTGATGTTCTCGGGCTTTAAAAACATGCGCCCTTCGCGGTAGCTGATGACGGCATCGAGTTCGCGTAGGTAGTCGGCACCAAAGATCGCGTCGAACTCCCGACCACCACCCACACGGCTCATATCGGTCGCGAGCACCCGGCGGTTTTCGATCACCGCGTCGCCAAGTTTTAACTGCGTGAACTTGCTCACTGCCGCCATCGCCTTGCCGCCCACACCGAAGATTTCCTGATCCATCGGCCCGATTTCCAGGCCTGCGTTTTTCGCGGCTTCGAGGTGCACCAGTGATGTTTGCGCGCCGGTATCCACCATCAATTTGAGCTTCTTGCCGTTCATCTCGCCCTCGACGAAAATGTGGTTTCCCGAGATCTCAAACTCGAACGACTGGTAGCCGCGAAGCTCCAGCATCTCCTTCACCGTCAGCTTTGCAAACGCTGCATTGTTGAGCAACTCGTCTTTGAATTTCGTCCACTTCCGGACAAACGCCTGGTCCGGCAAGCTCAGGTCGCGGATGAGCAGATTTGCCACCTGCCCGTTTTGCATCCGGACCGAACAGCCTGCGTCCGTTTTCGCGGTCACAGCGGCATAGAACGTCCTTCCATCGCGTGTCTGGAATCGCCGGTAGGCTGCGGCCTGCTGGGCTTCTGCGGTCGTCAAGGTGAACGCACTGATTACGAGTGCGGCGAGAATAGCTGGTTGGAATTTCATGGCGAAGCGCCGTGTTTAGAGCCACGGCGTGCCCCGTGCAAGCTCTGGAAAACAGTGGACACCCGGCACAGCATGGCATTTAACTTCCGCCCCTATGAAGAGAACTCCTGGACTAATCCTCGTACTCGTCTCCATGCTCGCAACTGCTCAGGCATTGGAACCTCGCACATGGGTGATCATGGACGGGCGCACGATCGAGGGGACGCTCGTGAAAACGCAGGGCAACGCAGTCATCATCCTCGACTCCACTTCCCGCCAGCTCCAGCTCGACAAATCGTGGCTGTCGATCGGCGACAATGACTACGTGAAGGAGTTTTCTCCCGATACGAAGACAGGTTTTGCAGCCACGCAAGCTGTGGTGCTTCCCGCCCCGGCCAAGCTCGCCAAGATAGATACGAAGACTTTTGTGAAAAAGGGGACAATGATGCTGCCGACCGAGACCTTCGAGGTTCTCGAGACACCACATTTTAAAGTGATGTCCATCAAAGAGCCTGGAATTGCCCAGGATGTGGCCGAGCTCGCCGAGCGCATGTGGGTGGATGCGGCGTTTTTCCACAGCACGTTCATGCAAAAATTCCGCATGGAGAAAATGGGCATTTTCCTCGCGGGCGATGACACAACCTACGAAGCCATCGGCTCATGGTATGCCGGTCTCCTCGAAAAATCAGGACGTCCAGAGGACGCGAACCGCGTGCGCGCGACGTGGCCGCGATCGTCCGCAGGAACGATGACGCTTCCTGTCGAAACCGCACGCGACAACGGCCTCATGCAGCACGCCCGGGTATTCCGCAGCTACCGCAAAAGCGGCGATGGAAAACGCTCCGAAGCAGTCAAAGGCGTGTGGGTGCCGTTCCATGTTCATTGCCTCGCAGGAGACATGATGAATATCCAGGCTGGTGGAGTCACCGGGTTCGGCTCCAAGGGCTGGTTCGCGATGACTACCGGGCATAGCTACAGCAAGGAAATCGGGCTCACGGGGAAGACCGAGACCAATCTCGTCAGCGCGCAAAGCGCCTCCGGAAAAGACACCAACACTGCCGGCGGATTCAAGGACAGCCGCAACTGGGCGAGCGAATTGAAGAAGCTCATCCGCAAAGGTGACTACAAGCCGACGCTCGATCTCATCTACGCCATGGAACCAAACTCGGCGGATGAAAAAGGCATTGCGCTGACCTACGGATTTTCCCGTTACCTCGAGAGCAGCCTGCCGCGCCTTTCGAACTTCAGCAAACTCGTCCAACGCGTGAGCACGTCGAACCAAATGCCGGACCCCGACAGTCTCGCGAAGATCTACGGATTCGAAAACGCTGCGGCACTTGAGGCCGACATGTTGAAATACCTTACGGGCACGGAATTCCGGTAAAAGAATTCCGAGAGATTACGCCTTCGCCGCTTCCTTCACCCACGCATCCTTGAGCGTGATGGTTCGGTTGAAGACCAGGGCTCCCGGCTTGCTGTCGGTATCGAGGCAGAAATACGCGAGGCGCTCGAACTGGTAGCGCTCCTCCACGGTCGCAGAAGCGAGCGACGGCTCCAGTTTTGCGCTCACGACTTCGAGCGAGTGAGGGTTCATCACCGTCTTGAAATCGCGTCCGTCGGCCTCGGGGTCGGCTTCGGTAAACAGGCGATCGTAGAGGCGCACTTCGGCTTCGACGCATTTCGTCGCGCTGACCCAGTGGATCGTTCCCTTCACTTTGCGGCCTGCGGTCGGCCCGCCCGTGCGGCTGTCCCAATCAGCGGTGCAGTGCAGCTCCGTCACGTTGCCTGCGTCGTCTTTCACGATCGATTCGCACTTGATGATGAACGCGTATTTCAGCCGCACCTCGCCGCCCGGTTTCAGCCGGAAGTATTTCGGTGCGGGGATTTCCATGAAGTCGTCCTGCTCGATCCACAGCTCACGCGTGAACTCGATTTCCCGCGTTCCGGCAGCCTCGTCGGACGGCAGATTTCCGGCAACGCACGGCGTCACGCCGCCTTCGGGGAAATTCGTGATCACGACCTTCAGCGGGCGCAACACGGCGAACCGCCGAAGTGCACGGGCGTTGAGGTCCGTGCGGATGGAGCTTTCGAGCACGGAGACGTCGGTGAGCGATTTGAACTTCGTCACGCCGATATGATACGCGAAATCGCGCAACGCTTCCGGAGTCACGCCCCGGCGGCGCATTCCCGAGATGGTGGGCATCCGCGGGTCATCCCAGCCGGTGACGAGCCGCTCTTCCACGAGCTGGAGCAGCTTGCGCTTGCTCATCACCGTGTAGTTCAGATTCAGCCGCGCAAATTCATACTGATGCGGCCGCGGGTTCCACAGCCCGACGGAGTCCACGAGCCAGTCATAAAGCGGACGATGCACCTCAAACTCCAGCGTGCAAATCGAGTGCGAGATGCCCTCGATCGCGTCGCTCAGACAGTGCGCGTAATCATACATCGGGTAAATCGACCACGCGTTGCCGGTGCGATGATGCGCGACTTTGCGGATGCGGTAGAGCACCGGGTCGCGCATGTGGATGTTCGGCGACGTCATGTCGATTTTCGCACGCAGCGTCTTCGAGCCATCGGCGAACTCACCCGCACGCATCCGGGCAAAAAGGTCGAGGCTCTCCTCCACGGTCCGCTCCGCGAAAGGCGAACGAATCCCCGGAACCGAGGGCACTCCGCGATGGACGGCCATTTCCTCGCCGGTGAGGTCGCAGACAAAAGCCACGCCCTTCTTAATGAGCGTCACCGCAAACCCGTAGAGCTGCTCGAAGTAATCGCTCGCGTAAAACGGTTCGCTGTTCGCCTTCAGTCCCATCACCCCGTCTGCCCAGCCCCCGATGAGCCAGCGCACGTCGCGTTGGATGCTCTCGTCGTATTCCACGTCCTCTTTGGTCGGGTTTGTGTCGTCCATCCGCAGGTTGCAAGTCCCGCCGAATTCGCGGGCGATGCCGAAGTTCAGGCAGATGCTCTTCGCGTGGCCGATGTGCAGATAGCCGTTCGGCTCGGGCGGGAAACGCGTGGTGATTTTCGGATACGAACCGTCCTGCACGGCTTGCGCGACGATGTCCCGGATGAAATCGGACGGTGCGGCAGGCGGAATTGGCGTATCGGTGGTCATTTTGGAAAAGGCGCGGAACATAGACAAGCCCCCCGCCGGCTGTCGAGCGGTTCGGCTGGGTCTTTGCAGCTAAGGAACCGACCCGGCGCAGGTGGTATCGCCGTGGCCGTTGCGCCGCACATCAACCCAAACTGTTATGCTCACAATCTACGGCAATAAAAATGCACGCTTCTGCGACGGTGTTTCGCGGAGGGACTTCCTTCGCATCGGCGGGCTCGCTCTCGGAGGGCTGGGATTGCCCTCCATCTTGAAGGCCGAGGCGCAGCAGGCCGTAGGCAAGTCGCACAAGGCCGTCATCATGATCTTCCTGCCGGGCGGCCCCTCGCATCAGGACATCTTCGATTTGAAAATGGACGCGCCCTCCGAGATTCGCGGCGAGTTCAAGCCCATCGGCACCAACGTCGCCGGCATCCAAATCACCGAGCACATGCCGCGTCTCGCCAAGATGATGGACCGCGCCACCATCATCCGCTCCATGAGCGATTGCGACGGGCGGCACGACGCCTTCCAATGTCTCACCGGCCGCCCCTTCACGCAGCAACCTCCCGGAGGATGGCCGGCGTTCGGCTCCACAGTTTCCAAAGTGCAGGGCGCCATCGACCCAGCCGTGCCGGCCTTCGTAGGCCTCGCGCCGAAGATGGGCCACATGGAATGGGCCCGCACCGGCGAACCCGGCTTTCTCGGCATCCGCCACGCGCCTTTCGAGCCCAATAAAGGCAGCGGCCTCGGCGACATGACGCTTACCGGCGTGACCCTCGATCGCCTCGCAGACCGCCGCGCGCTCCTCACCGGCTTCGACCAATTTCGCCGCGATGTCGATGCCAGCGGGCTCATGGACGGGCTCGACGCCTTTAATCAGCAGGCCTTCGGCGTCCTCACCTCCAGCAAACTCCTCACCGCCCTCGACGTCACCAAGGAAGACCCCCGCATCCGCGAAAGCTACGGCACCGGCGACCCGAAGAACCGCGACGACGGCGGGCCGAAAATGATGGAGCACTTCCTCGCCGCCCGCCGCCTCGTCGAGGCCGGAGCGCGTTGCGTCACCGTCGCATTCAGCCGCTGGGACCACCACGGGAAAAACTTCGACGCACTGCGACAGGACCTCCCGCTGCTCGACCAGGGCCTCACCGCCCTCCTCACCGATTTGCAGCAACGCGGCCTCGACAAAGATGTGTCCGTCGTCGTCTGGGGCGAATTTGGCCGCACCCCGACGATCAATAAAGACGGCGGGCGCGACCATTGGCCCAAAGTTTCCTGCGCACTCCTCGCCGGCGGCGGGATGCGCCACGGACAAGTCATCGGCGCCACAGACCGGCTTGGCGGCGAAGCGACCGAGCGCCCCGTGAAGTTCGGCGAAGTCTTCGCCACACTCTACGAACGCCTCGGGATCGACGTGGCAAAAACCACATTGGACGACCTCACCGGTCGCCCGCAATACCTCGTCCAGCCCGGCTGCTCCCCGATGCGCGAGCTCATCTGAGCCGTCATCCGCAGAGGGTGTGATCGTTCCTCACGAAGCGACCAGTTGATGGAAATATCGCTTCGCGAATGGCGAAGCGCCGAGAAGAGACTCCCAGGCTGCTTATCACTATAGCGACCTCGAGCGACTCCGCCCGTCGTGGCATCCCAAGTTTTCATAATGCGCAAACGGGCGTCGGTTGAGGGATCCGAGGTTTTCAGGGTTGGCAAACCGGCGTCGGTTCGGGCATCCGAGGTTTTTATGGTGGGCCAACCGACGTCGGTTGGGGCATCCGAGGTTTTTAGGGTGGGCAAACCGATGTCGGTTGTGGCATCCGAGGTTTTCAGGGTTGGCAAACCGATGTCGGTTGGGGTATCCGAGGTTTTCAGGGTGGGCAAACCGATGTCGGTTGGGGCACCCTGAAAACATCGGATAAATAACTACACCCCTCCCGAGCCCTCCTCTTCTCTGTAGGTGGCTAAATTTAGCCACTTTTGCCCCTTCGATTTAACTGGGATGTTATAACGGAGCCTCCACCGCCTACTGCCGCTCCACCTCGTACCACAACGTCTTAAACTGCGGCCCGATTTCCAATTTCCCATCCACCACCGGGATTTCCTCGCGGCGCTGACCGCGTTCATCCAGCGCCCACGCCTTAAACTTCCCGCCCCCCGGCAGCTCAATCTTCGCCGCCGGCCCCTCGACCAGCACCGGCGCCTTCCCCCAATCGCGCCCCACCGTGGTCTTCTCCGCATTCTTCCACCCCATGCCGGTATTCGCGATGTCGCCGGTGGCGGTGATGAGGATGCGTTTGCCTCCCGTTGCATTGTCATAAGCCATGACGTTGTATTGAACACATGCCCACTTCACTCGTGTATCGAAGTCGGACAATGTTATTGCTCCAAACTGCTGCGGTGCGTCCTCCGTAGTCCCGACCCAGAGCTTCGCCCCATTGCTGTTGACCCATGCGTTACGAGGCGTCGTTTTCCAGTTTGTCCAGTCATTGGTGGCGTTCATCATCGTGCTGTAGCTGACTTGGTCACCGGGAACGATTTTCTGAACAAAGTAGTGACGGAAAAAAGCCCACTCTTGTATCCCGTTTTGCCGCGCAAAGGAGGGTCCGTATTTCAAAGCAGCCGAGTGCATTCCTTCCCGTCCAATCTCGATGGTTTTTGCCGATGGAAACGGATAAATATCCCCCCTCCGAAAACTCACCGCCGCCCCCGGCAGCGTCGCCATTTTCACCGGATGCCTTGCGATGTCGAAGAAGCTGTCGAAGTGCTCCTGCGACCATTTGTCGTTGTGCGAGTAGGCGAAGAGGAAGATGCCGTCCCAATCCTGCAACGCCGCGAACGCCGCGATGAGCGGGGCCGTCTCGGCCCCGTAAGTATTGGGAGCAGAATGATTATACTCCGTGCAGATGAACGGCTTGCCCGCCACGCGTTGAGCGGCCAGCCCCGGCAACGTCCCGCCGTCCTTTGCCCCGGCCATCGGCTCGTTTTTGATCGTCCACTTCTCCGGGTTCCAGTCGCCGCCCTCGAATTGCGGGTGATGCCAGTAAGCGTGCGAGTCGATGACATCCATCCCCGCCTGCACATGCCCCG
>JAYUSJ010000266.1:0-4446 GCA_043755735.1 Verrucomicrobiaceae bacterium
TTTTCGTTTTCTGGTTCTCGTCGCTCACTACGCGGACTGCGTAGCTTCACGGCAAAATGGTGTCTGGTGGTCGGTCTGCGCGGTCTTCACTTTCGCGACTTCGGCGAGCAGTTCTGTCCCGGTGACCTTCCACTCGCCGGTGTTGTTGGCAGTGGAGCCCGCATAAATCGCGTTCAGGCAAACATTGAGGATGTCCCCGCCCGACAGCCCCTTCGATTCGGCGGCGATGATGTTCAGGTCGGCGAACACGCGCTCGCGGTTGGGTAGATGCAGCTCAAACAGGCGGCGGCGCATCGTCTTATCCGGCAGGCGGAACTTGATGTGCCGCGAGATGCGGCGGAGCAGCGCGGGGTCGTAATTGCCGAACAGGTTCGTCGTCACGATGACCACTCCGTTGAAGCGATCCAGTTCTTGCATGAGCACGTTGCGGTTCTGATTGATGCTGGTCGCGCAGCTCTCCCCGATGCTCACACGGCGCGAGAGCAGCGAATCCGCTTCGTCGAAAAAGAGCACCGCGCCAAGTTCGGTGGCACGCTTGAAGCAAGCGGCGATGTGCTTGGCGGTGTCGCCGAGGTATTTCGAGATCACCGCGCTGTAGTCCACTTGGTAAAGCGGCTGGCCGAGCCGGAGCGCCAAGCCGAGTGCGGCGCGCGTCTTGCCCGTGCCCGGCGAGCCGTGGAAGTTGAGGATACAACGCCCATCCTGCGGCTGGAGTTGGCTGATGCTCCACACCGCTTCGAGGTCGGCGCGGCGTTGAATGGAGCGCAACCCAGCGGCGATGTCGTCGCGCACGTCCGCGTGGAGCACGAGACGGTCAAGGTCGTGGTGCGGCTGTGGCGTGATGAGCACGCCGAGGTCGGGCGCGTCGCTGTTGTTGCGACGGCGCGGGTTGCGGTTGTCTGCCGCAGTCGCGGCGTCGGGCGCGTGTTCTTGTTCGGGCATAGGATTAGTGAGCTGCGGGTTGCGTGGTTTCGGTGGTGATGGTCAGGGCGATGATGCGGGCTTCCGCGAGTGCGGCAGCGCGCTCAAAGCACGCAGCAGCAGCTTGCGCGAATGCCGCGCCGTGCTGGCAGTTGCTCGCGCCGCAGTTGAGCGCGAGCATGAGTTTGGCGCGGGCGCGTTCATGTTCAGCGAGCAGCGCCGTTTCGAGTTTTTGGACGGTGGCATCGCGCAGGGCCGTGGCCTCGCGCGCTTGATCAGTGGATGAGTTTGCGTTCATGGCATCCTTCCTCGTCGTCCGGCTTCGCGGAAGTCCATCGCTGAGCGTCGCCATATTTTTCGCCATTTGCTGAGCGCCTTTTCGGTTGGCGCGAAAGGTGAGGCGCGCGCTCACAGTTCGCCTCCTTCTACGTCGAGCCACGTCTCCAAGTCGGCCATCGCGGCGCGCACGCATCCGCCGCTGCCCACCGCAATCCGCAGCGCCACGTCGCGCGACACGCTCCAATGCGCCCGGAGAAATTCAGCGATTTCCTCCGTCGTGGGCGCACACAATTTGATGCTCTGGAATCGTGTCTGGAAGCGCTCCGTGAGCAGATCGAGTTGGAGATTGCTGGTGCCAATCAGCGCCTTGCCCGGCGGCAATTTATCGAGATACGTGAGGAGCATGTCTTGCGCGTCACGCGAGCAACGATCCAACTCGTTGATGATTTTCACAGTCCAGTTCGAGAACAACGAACCGTAGGGAAGTGTCTCCATCCAACCCCGCACGGCATCAATGGTGACTTCCTTGCCGTTGAAGCTCTCGACGCCCAGCGGCGTGCCCGTCAGCTCGTGCGCCACCATTTCTGCCACGCTCGTCTTGCCCACGCCGGGCGGCCCGTAGAGCAGTAACTTACAGGCGGCATTGCGCGCATCGCGCACTCGTCGCGCCTTCGCGACTTGGGCTGCACATACGGCACGCGCTTGGCCGATCAAATCGTCCGGCGTCTTCGGTCGCCAGTTCATCGGCGATGGTGGAGCTATCGGCACGCAGGGTTTGCGTCCGTTTCTTGAGCTAAGCCGCAGTTTCAAAGCGGTCTCCTTTCAGACTGAGCAGTTCGCGCAATTTGTCGGCCACCGCAGCCGCGCCCTTTTTATAGAGCGCGACTACCACGAGTTCGCCATCGAGCCACACGGCCCAATTCCGCCTGCCGTAACGAGTGATACTGATCATGACTACCAGCCCTCCCGGCGCACGCGCGCTTTCACGGTGTTGATGGACAGGTCGAAGTGCGCCGCGGTCTGCTTCGGGCTCCCGCAGTGCTTGTAAAACCGACGCACCGCCCGCCAGTCCGTCACCGGCGGGAGTGGAGTCTCCGGCTCCGCAATCGGAGTCGCAGATTCAGGCTCACGGGAGCGCGTAGTATCGCGTGAGAATGCGTCGAAACGCCGACTCGATGTGGTGGATGCCCCGCTGGACGCGCGGCTGGATTCCAGCGCGGCGAGCCGTTGTTCGAGAGGGCGGAGCTTGTCGTTGACCGCCACATTCGCGGCATCGTTGACGATGCGGCTCACGTCGATGGTTGAGCCTCCGCCGCGTCTTGCACCGACGATTTCGAGGACTTTGGCCGTGACGATTTCACGGATGAGTTCGACGGGGATTTCCGTGATCGAATACACGACCCCGGTGAGCGATTGCAGACCGAGGAGCGACTTCATTTGCTCCCGTGCCGTGCGTGGAGTGTCGGCTTCAATACGGTCGTCGAAGACCACTTTGCCGGCTTTAGATGCGATCAATTTGAACAGTTTCATTTGCTTGTTTTTGTATGGTTTGGGTCAGCGTTGGTGTTGCCGAGCGGAAGCGGGAGCTGGCCCGTATGGCCCGCTGTGCTCGGTTTGCGGCAACCGCCTTGCGGACGACTGCTGGAAAGGGTGGGCGTTCGCGCGCTCTGCGCGAGGTAAGGGGTGAAGCTGGTGTTGCTCACGAGCAGGCCCTTCCAAGGCACCCAGTCGCCGAACAACTCGATCTCCTTGTGATTCATCACGGCCCATCGCCCCGGCAGCTTTTTGAGCAACTTTGTGCCCTTGTGATGCACGAGCGCGGCGACTGCGCGGCTGTCGCTCATCGGTCCATCAAGGTCGCCGACAACTTCCTGCGCCGTGCTCCAGTTGCTCCATGTCCCGTTGTGAAAGAGCACCGATTTGCAAATGCCTTCGTAGCCAAGCGCCGCATCTGCGGTGACCGGGAACGGATGGCAAAGCAGCGGCTCAATCCCGCCGACGCTGGCCCAGCGGAAATGAATGATGACTTCGCCGGACACGCTCTGGATTAGGTGATTCACTTCGCCGGGCGTGAGCGCTTTGCGCCAGTGGATGCGGCGCTTTTCGCGCCAAGCCACTCCGGCTCCGTGCGGGTTGGCGGCGTTGCACGCGCGTAGGATGGTCAGGTCAGGACGTTGCTTTGGTGGACAGATAAGGACGACACACATGGTTTTAGTGGATGGCTGGTGGTTGAGAGTTGAGAGTTGAGAGGGCGGGCGCTCACAGCCGGGCCTCCGGGTAGCGTTCATCGAACTTGCGGCAGAGGCGCAGCGCTTCGGGTCCGTAGCTCGGGAAGTCGCGGTGGAGTCGCCCAAACAGCCCGAGCGCGACGGGCCGCGCACTGCCGGTCCACCCGAGGTAATCCCACAGAAAATGCACCGCGTTCTCGGCAGTTTGCGTGCGTTTGAGTTGCAGCTTGTTCTTGCGAAATGCACCGAGGCATTGGACCTGCGAAGCCCGGCGGCAGAGCCCGAGCACGGTCGCCAAGTGGTGCAGCACTTTTTGAATGTTCGTGGTGCCCGCGAACACGCGGAACTCCACCGCGCCCACATACTCAGTGCCCCGCATTCGAAAGGATTTCTGAACGTTAAGCATCCCACGCCCGCACGCCACGGCGGCGGCCTCTTTGTCCGCAACGCTGCTGGTGCTCACGATCCGGCGCATGTGGCGCTCGACGTCTGCGGCGAGCGTGTGGCTGTAGCGATTCAGGTGACGGCCAGTGCCCGTTTGTCCGTAGAGGGACATCGCGTGCCATTGCGCGATGTGCGCCAGCTTGCGCACGAACGCACTCACTTTGCCCGCGTCGCGGCTCCCAATCACCGACTCAATGCCCACGGTGATATGGACGCCGCACGAGTTATCCACCGTCGCGCCGATGGCGCTCATCCACTCCATGAACCGGCAGAGGTTTTCGACGCCCTCAATTCCGTGGAGAATAGGCGAGACGAACTCACACGCCATCTCACCCGGCTGGCAGGTGATTGAGCCATCGCGGTCAGCCCGCCACGTCGCACCGTTGAATGTGGGCGCTAGGAGCTGCTGCCCGGTGGTCGCATTGGCGATTCGCACCGGATTCCCGGCGTGATAGCTGCCAACGGATAAGCCGCTGGCGACGGGCACTTTGGTTTCTAGTTCTACGCCGAATCGAATGTTCATCGCTTCAACGTCCTCGGGTTTGCACAGACTACGCAGAGTGCGTAGTTTCTG
>JAYUSJ010000267.1:0-4427 GCA_043755735.1 Verrucomicrobiaceae bacterium
GTCTCGAATCTGCCGATCGAAGAATCGGCGTTCAGTTTCACCGGGTCCGAATGGCTGGCCGCGCTCGCACTTTGCGTTTGGATTTACGCATGGGTGACCGGACGGAAGAGCTACGTGCTCGCCGGTTGGCTCGTGCTCGCATGGGCTGCATTGCGCTCGGACAATGGCGCGGGGCGCTTCTTCGGAGTCGCCGGACTGTTCGCCGTGATACACATCGCAATTCCTGCAATTCGCCGGTTGCTCCGTTCTCCGAAGCAACCAACACCGACACCACCGCCAGCCGCAAGCGGACCATCCGTCATCGCTGCGCTGCTCATCGCCGGGCTCGTGTCTTTTGCCCAGCCAGTCACCGCGCAGGAACCACCGAAAGATGCGCCGGTTGCTGAGACTGTGACGCAGCAAGTGCGCGTCGATGAGAAGTTCGCATTCGTGACTGCAAAGATTCACTGGCAGGCGCAGAAAGGGCAGAAGCTTCCGCTGTTGTTCGATCCCGCCGTGCTTACGAAGGCCACGTATCCCGAGGCGACGCTCAAGCTCATACAGGCCACCGCAAACGGAAAGCGGGCGCATCATTTGCTCGCGCTCGAAGCAGGCGCGTTCGACGTGGAAGTTCAGTATCAGATCGCGGTGACGAAGAAGGACGCAGCCACGGGCTTCACACTGCCATCGCAATTCGGGCTCGTGAATTCACTCACGCTCACGCTGATCAATCTCGACGTCGATATTTCCTCGCCCATGGCTGTTTCGGTGGATCGCAAAACCGCAGGCAAAGACACCGTGGCCACGCTCGTTCTTGCACCGGTGAATGACGCATGGATCGCGTGGATGCCGCGCAGCCGCGACGCCGCGAAAGAGAAGGCGGTGTTTCACGCAGAGCTCACGCAGCTCTACGCTCCAACCGCCGGCGTCATCGAAGGGCTGCATCACGTCGCAATCAAGCCCGCGCAGGGCGAACTCACCGAGCTCGTTTTCTCCGTACTAAAAGGCGCGACGATTACCGATGTCATCGACCCGGTCACGCTCGCACCCGCGAAGGAGAAACAAGCAGCGCCCGTCTCCATCGTCTCGCAATGGCGCTTCGACCCCGACACGGGCAAACTGCGCGTGACCGTGACTCCAGCGCAGTCGCGTCCGTTCGCGTTACTCGTCCGCTCGCAAGTCGCGACCGGCCCACTGCCTGTCGCACAGACCGTCGGACTTATCGCGCTTGATGGAGCGGCGAGTCAGATCGGCATGACCGGATTTGCCACGGGCAACGAAGTCCAGCTCGACGACGTCACTTCAGAAACGCTCGCGCCGATCAATCTCGAAGACTTCCCCGGCAACCTCGCTGGCGCGCTCGCCGGACAAATTCCGGGGCTCACCGTGCGCCGCGCATTCCGCTATGCCGACCCGAAGGCGACCGGCTCGCTGAAGGCGTCCGCAGTGGAACCGGACGTCCGCGTGGAATCGCAAGACACGCTCTCCATCGGCGAAGACCGCGCACTTCTCGCCGTGAATGCGAACGTCGATATCACACGCGCCGGTATTTTCCGGCTGAGCTTCGCTCTGCCCGCAGGAATGGATGTCGAATCAATTGCCGGTAAGGCGGTGAGCCACTGGACGGAGGCGAAGAGCGGCGACGCGCGAATCATCACGATGCATCTGTCCGGACGCACGCAAGGTCCGCAGCAGTTCGCCATTTCGCTCACCGGCCCGGGATTGAAAGCCGTGAAAAAATGGAAGGCACCGCAGCTCATTTTCCGCGAGGCGGGCAAGCAACGCGGCTCGTTCGTCGTCGTGCCGGAGCAAGGCATGCGATTGCAGGTCACGACCCGTGAAGGCATCACGCAACTCGACCCGCAGAAGTCGGGTATCAAACAAAAAGGCGTGCTCGCTTTCCGCGTATTGCAAACGCCGTGGAACCTTGAACTCGATGTCGAGCAGGTCGATGCGTGGGTACAGGTCACGAGTCTCCAGCACGCCGTCATCGGCGAGGCGCAGGTCAAAGTGACCGCGAACCTTCAATACCAGATCGAGAACACGGGATTGAAGGCGTTCCGCGTCGCGCTGCCAGTCGGTGCCGAGAACGTGAAATTCACCGGCGACCAGGTGTCGGATTTTCTCGCAGTAAAAGACGGCGTGAATGCCGGACTGCAAATGTGGGAGGTGAAGCTGCATCGTCGCGTCATCGGCCAATACATGCTCCAGGCGACGTATCAGACTCCGGTGGCAGCGCAGGCCGCCGAGACCAGCGTGACCGGCGCGCAAGCGGCGGATGTGAATCTCCAGCGCGGATTCGTCACCGTGCAATCCACGGGCCGGCTGCAACTCCGCGTGGAGGCGCTGCCCGCGGCGCTGCAATCCGTCGAGTGGCAGAGCATTCCGCGCGCGCTCCAGCAGGACCTCACGGCTTCCTCCGCAAGCTTTGCCTACAGGCTCGTCGAGCCCACATTCTTGCTTCCGTTGAAGCTCGAACGCCACGAAGCCACGAAGCTCCTGCCTGCACGCGTCAACAACATCACGCTCAAATCCGTTATTGCCGACAGCGGCGCGATGCTCACCGAGGTCCGCATGGAAATGCTCCCCGGCGACAAGCGCCTGCTTTCCGTCACTCTGCCGAAAGACGCGAAGTTCTGGTTCGCGTACGTAAACCAAAACGGCGTGTGGCCATGGCGTGAAGGCAGCCAGATTCTCATCCCTCTGGAGCAGCAATCACCCAGCGGCGCTGCGATTCCCGTGACCCTCTTCTACAGCAGCCAGGTCGGAAAACCCGGGACCACTTCGCTCGACCTCCAGCTCCTCGCACCGAAGTTCGATCTACCGCTCGAAAATATTGTGTGGAACGTTTATCTCAACGAGAAGTGGAAGCTCAAAAAATGGACCGGCTCGCTGCAAAAGCAAGCCGATCAGGTGGTGCAACGCGCGCAATCCATCGATGTGCAGAGCTACCTTCAGGGCGAGGCCTCGCAACAGGTCCAGAAAACCAAGGCAGCAGAACAGCAACTCGTGCTCGGCAACAAAGCGCTGGAAGCAGGCGACACGCAGCAGGCCCGCCGCGCATTTGGAAACGCATTCGGGCTCAGCCAGCACGATCAAGCGTTCAACGAAGATGCCCGCGTGCAGCTTCACAACCTGAAGCTCCAGCAGGCGCTCGTCGGACTCAACGTCCGCAACAACATCAACGTCAGCGGCAACGACGCACTTGGCGGAAAACTGCGCGCCGGTGGTAAGGAGCCGAACTACACGCAACAGGACGCCAAGCAACTTCTCGACAACAACAGCGCCGACGAAAACGCCGCATTCACGCGCCTCGCCGAGCGACTCATCCAGCAGCAGGACGCCGCCGTTTCAAACCCCGCGGTCATCCAGGCCAACATCCCCGAGCAAGGCCGATTGCTCACGTTCAGCCGCTCCGTCGCCGTGGACACACAGGCCGACTTGCAAATCGGGCTCCAGGCAAAGACCACCGGCACCGCCTCATGGTTCACGCGCGTCATGACGCTCGCAATCACCGCGCTGCTGATGGCGATCGCGGGATTCTCGATGCGGGCGTTCCGGCGCGCTTAAGACTCAACAGCAATGCTGCGCCGCTCCCGAAGCAACGCGGTGGCGAATTGCTGCGCAGCCAGCGAAAAGACGCAATAAGCCGCAAACCAATAGAATCCCGCTCCGTATTCCGTTTCGAAGTGAATCGCCTGCCCAACACCCTCGGATGAGCGGGCTGCGAGGTAGGCGGTGTAAATGGCGACGAGAAAAACGTCGGCCATCGACCATTTCCCGATCGCATTGATGAAATCAAAGATCACGCCTGAAACTCGCGGAGGGGAGAACAGGGCGACAAAGAAGAGCACCGCTTTAGCAAGCGGAATGCATACGCTGAAAAGGAAGATTAACGTGCCCGCGAGGTAGTTCTTGTTTTCAAAAAGAAAACGGACCGTGACCGCGATAGTTTGCTTTTGCTCATACACCGTCGTCGTGCCGATGACTTCGGCTGCACCGGAGATTTTCGCCTTTGCCACTGCGCCGAGGACGAGCCCGATTGTCTGGCTCAACTGCTCGTCGTTCATCGGGCCGAACTTTGCCGGGTTCATGTACGGGCGGATTTGCGCCAGTTGGTCCTTCGGCATCTGCGCGGCCACCGTCCGCTCGACCAATGCTGCGACGCCGCCCGCATCCAGCACGCCGCGGATGGTGAGCGCATTAATTGTGAGGCCGGGATAGAGCAGCGCGAGCGTGATGAGCACCATTGCGGCTGCGATCCACTGTCGTTGTTTTACAGACATGACTCTGGGTGTGCGGTGGATGCGAAGAGGTCAAGACAGGAGGACTCCCAAAGAGATTTTTGGAAGTGGTGCTCGGGGGGGGACTTGAACCCCCACGCCTTGCGGCATACGCCCCTCAAACGTACGTGTCTGCCATTTCACCACCCGAGCAATTGTTTCGGC
>JAYUSJ010000268.1:0-14362 GCA_043755735.1 Verrucomicrobiaceae bacterium
GCGCCTTGGGAGCCTTCGCCGGGGTAGGCGTCGGCTTCGATGCTCTGCAAGGTCGCGCTCTCGCGCAGCGGCAGCAGGGCCGCGGGCAGCACGTCGCAATTCAACCGTTCGAGCCGGGCCAGCGTGAGCACCGGGGTGTAATCGGTGAGTTTCTTGCAGCCGCGAAGTCTCAAGTGTTTCAATGGTGCGCCTTGCAATGGAGATAGGTCGGTGATGGGAGTGTCGTTTAAGTTGAGGTCTTCAAGCGGCAGACCGCGCAACGCGTCAATAGTTGAAACGGCTGTGCTAAATGCGTGAAGCCAGCGTAACGGCATCCCTTTGGCGAAGGAGAGATCCGAAACCTTCGTTGCGCCGATGTTGAGAGTCTGAATCGGTGCTCCGTCCAATGGAGAGCAGTCCTCAACACGAGTGGCCCGTAGCGAAAGGGTGACCAGCCGCATGCCGCGGAGCGCGTCGATGCGTGAAACCCGCGTGGCCCCGAGGTCGAGTTCTGTGAGCGGCATTCCAGACAGCGGCGTGAGATCGGCGACGTGAGCGCGTTGCGCATTGAGTTTGGACAGCGACATTCCTGAGAGTGGGGAGAGGTCGCGCACCAGGGTGTCTTCAATTTTAAGAATCCGCAGTGGCATTCCTCGGAGCGGCGTGAGATCAGCGATTGCCCCGCATTTACCCAAATCGAGAATGTGAAGGCGCATCCCGCGCAAAGGCTCCAAGTGGGTGATTTGCGTGCCGTAGGCCATTAAATTTTCGATGGGCAAGCTCCGGAATGCTTCAAAAGACCGGAGCGCCTTTCCGTTAACATCTACTGCGACCAAGCCGTCGTTCTCTACGGAGACCTTGTGATTTCCGTTGCCCAATGCCGCGAGAAGCCGCTGGTCGGCGAGTTTGCGGCGCTCCTCGGCACCGAGCTTGAGCTTGCCCGAGAAGGCGAGCGCGGGGCCGGTGGCTTCGACGGTTTGCAGATGCGCGAAGACCTCGCGGGCGTCGTCGCTTTTCCACCGCTCGGCCTCGGGGGCGGCGGCGACTTTCTCCACGGCGGGGAGGATGCTGGCGAGCTGCGCGCCGGCCGGGTCGTGCTGCCGGGCGAGGCGCAGGGCGTCGGCGGATTCGCTCCAGCGCTCCATGGCGAGGAGCACCCACGCGCGCTGCCACCGCGCGCGGAGGAGCGCGGGGTCGAGCGCGAGGGCGGCATCCAGCTTACCCAGCGCGCTGGCGAAGCGCTGGGAGTCGGCTTCGCTCTTGGCGAGCTGGAGCAGCGCGGGGGCGCTGGCCTTCAGGTCGGCGAGGGCGGCGTTGGCTTTCGCTTCGCCACGCTCGGCGCGGCGGCCTTCGATGACGGCTTTGGTGCCGAGTATCGAGCCGACGAGGAGCACTGCGGCAATCCCTCCGGCGGCGATCTTGTTGCGCTTGAGCGCAAGGAGGAGCAGCCGCCCGAGTCCGGCTTGCTCTGCGCTGGTGGCGAAGCCGTTTTGGAACGCGAGCAAGTCCGCTTGCAAGTCCTCGACGCGCGGGTAGCGGGCAGGGATGGTGAGCGCGAGGGCTTTGCGGCAGACGGCGAGGAGCGATGCGGGGATTTGCGTTTTGTCGGTGCCCCACTCGACTGCGCCGCGCTGCACTTTGCTGACGACCTGCATGACATCCGCGCCGGTGACGACGGGGCGCAGGTGCAGCAACTCGAAGAGGATAGTGCCGAGTGCGTAGATGTCCGAGCGTGCGTCGAGCTTCTCGATCTCGCCGCGCGCTTGCTCGGGCGACATGTAGGTGGGCGTGCCCATGATGGTGCCCGTCTGCGTGCGCATCGCGTCGCCTTCGTCGGCCTTTGCGGAGCGCACGACGGTCGCACGCTCGGTGCTGCCGACGAGTCGCGCGAGGCCCCAATCCATCACGAGCACCTCGCCGTAATCGCCGAGCATGATGTTCTCGGGCTTGAGGTCGCGGTGGATGACTCCCTTGCTGTGCGCAAACGCGATGGCGTCGCACACTTTCTGGAAAATGGTGAGCAGCGCCGCGAGTGGGTATTTCTTTGCCACGTCGCCGACGCCTTTCGCCAGCAGCTCGATGACTTTCTTCAGCGTGATGCCGCGCACCATTTTCATGGTGTAGAAGACTTCGCCCTGCTCGTTCACGCTGAGTTCGTACACGGGGACGATGCTCGGGTGCTCAAGCTGTCCGGTCACCTGCGCCTCCTCGATGAAGCGGAGGATGTCGCCGGGGTCCATCGCCTTGAGCATCACCTTCATCGCCACCTCCCTGCGAATCCCTTGGTCCGCTGCGGAAAGAATCGCGCCCATCCCGCCCTGCGCGATTTGTTTGCCGATCTGGTATCGGCGCGGGCTTTGGAGCTCCGGCGGCAGATGCCTGCGCACCGTCTCCTGCGTAGGCATGAGCGTGGCATCCGGGTCGCTCGGCACCAGCGCACGCAGCTCGATCGTGGCATCGCCGACACGGATGATCTGCGATGGCCAGACTTTCACCGCGGCCTCGCCCACCGGTTCCTCATTGAGCTGCGTGCCGTTCGCACTTCCCAAATCGGCGATAGACCAGTCCTGATAGCTGACAAACAGTCGCGCATGGTGCCGCGACACTTTCTCTCCGACGACCTGAAACGCGCAGTCCTCCCCGCGCCCGATGATGTATTCACCCGGCGCAACCACGCGGCGCTCCACTTCGGTGCCGTCTTTACGGATGATGATCTCGGTCTGCGGGACTGTCATGCGGGAGACATTGGAGAATCCGGCAAGGCGGGCCAAGAGCGAAAGTGCGCCCTACTTCACAACCCGGACCCGCATAAATTGCGCGTTGCTTGCGGTATTTACGGTCCAGGTTTCGGAGGCGGTGTTGTTGCCGTTGTTGATGTGGGCGGTGCGCGTCACGTCGGCGGTCCAGTTCACGAGGTCGGTGCTGACTTCGACGTGGAGCGCGAGATCGTCGGCGGCGAGGCGGCGGGGGAAGGTGATTTGCAGGCGGCCGTCGAGCGTGCGGCTGGCCACGAGCGGCGACGTGTTGACCGTCGAGTCGCTGGTGGAAAAGAAATGCTCCAGCAGCGCGGGAATGCCGTCTTTATCCGCGTCGGCGAGGGCGGTGCCGGTGAATGGGAATGCGGTGTCGCTAGTGCTCGGGTTGCCGTTGATCGCGGTGCTCGTGCGCCAGCTCGATGCGACCGTGGGCGCTGCGGGGTTTGCGAGGATGAGGCTGTATCCGTCGCCGTCGGCGCTGTCGGGCCACGGCGCGAGGTCTTGGTAGTTCAGCGAGAACAGCGGGGTCGCGCCGCTGGATAAAGTGAGCGTATCGCCGTCGTTTCCGAGCCGGTCGAAATACACGCCCTCGACGGGAATGTTGATGCCGTAGCGAAGTTGGAAACTGTAGAGGTTTGCGCTGAGGATGAGTCTTCCGCCTGCGGGGAGGGGGATGTCGCGATTGTCCGGGAAATCGTAGCT
The DNA here is from genome assembly GCA_043755735.1 of Verrucomicrobiaceae bacterium. Taxonomy (GTDB): domain Bacteria; phylum Verrucomicrobiota; class Verrucomicrobiia; order Chthoniobacterales; family Chthoniobacteraceae; genus SXWH01. The sequence continues at coordinate 3,438 of JAYUSJ010000268.1, forward strand.
GATTCCCGCAGTGAATATCGCGCCGCGCAAGTTGATTGCGTGCGGCCTCGTGTTCCACAATTCGATGAACTCGGAGTCGTCGTCGCCTTGCGGGTTGTAGTGGATTTCGGAAAAGACCACATCGCCCGGCGCGAGCGCGGTGACGGTGTAAAAGGCTTCGTTTAGAGCGCTCCAAGTCGTGCCGGTGCGCGAGCGGGCGCGGAGCCAGGTGTTTTGCGAGATCGTCGCGGTGCTCGCGACGGTTGCGGCGGGGTTCACATTGCCGCCGGGGAGTCGCGGGTCGCTGCCATCGGTCGTGAAATAGACCGTCGCACCGTTCACGGGAAAATTTACCACGGTGCCCGCATTGACGGTGCTGCCGACAAATGCGGGCGCGACTTGCGTGGGGTAGTAGCCGACGCCGGCGGCTTGGAGCTGGCTGATGACGGTCGCGGTGCGGGCGGGGAAGTGGGTGTTCAGCGTGGCATCGCGATAGGTGAGCCACTCGGCAGGCGTGCGGTAGTGCGCGGTGCTCACGGTGCTCCAGCGGGCGGCATCGGCGTAAAATGCGCGTTCGATTTCCGCGCACATCGGCGTGAGTCGGGCGATGTTTGCTGCTGGCGTGAGCGGGCCATTTCCGAAAAGAGCGCGGTGGATGCGGTCGGCGAAGAGCATCTGGAAATCTGCGTCGCCCGAGTAATGGAGCGCGGAAAGTATCCCGCCGGGGCCGTCGCCGTTGAGCCGCCCGGTGTTTGGCGCGGCGGTGCGGGCTGTGTTGTTAGAGTTGCTGTCCCAAGCATTGATGGCGAGCCAGCCGTCGGCGTCGTTAAGCCAGAATTTTTGTCCGCTGCCGATGTCGTTGGGGCCGGTGTTGCGCCATTCGTTTTCGGAGTTTCCGAACATCCACATGACCATGAAATCGAGGTAGCTGTTGATGTTCAAATACGGCTTCACTGCGGCGTAGTTGGTGCGCAGAGATTTGATGCGGGTCCATGCGGCACCGCTGCCGTCGTAGGGATCGCCGGGGTCGGCCCAGCCGCCGACGTTGAGGTTGCCGTTGATGCTTTCGACCGAGGTGTCCGGCCCGCCGAAGTAGGCGTTGTGGTGGTCGGCGCCCCACCGCTCGCGGAGGTGATAGAGGCCGTGGTAACTCCCGTTCAAATACATGTGAACGAAGCGTCCGTGCGTGCTGAATTGGCCCATCTCAAACATCACAGCGTCGCTGAACATGTTCGACATGGAGAAGCCCCGCAATTTCATGTCGTGCGAGCCGCTGCGTAGTTCCAAATCATCGAAAGTATCCACAGGTTTCCAGCCTCGCGCGTAGTTGGTAAACACGCCGGGAATTTTGATGCTCGTCGCTCCGTAGTCGGCTTTGAACTTAAAGCGGAAGCTCTTCTTTGCGAAGTTCGTGAATGCGCCGCCGAACAGCTCCACGCCTGCATTTTCCTGCACGCCGACGCCGGCTGGCGGGATAAATTCAAACGAGCAACCAACGTCCGTCCCATTCACAATCGTGCCGGGCGCGACGACGGAGATGCTCGGCAAATCGGTGAGCGCGGCGACCATCTGCGGGCCGTAGGTGGCGTGCTGCGTGATGGTCGTGCTCATCGCGGGCTGCGTCACCACATCCGCCGGGAAGATGTACGTGTTCGTGTCCACATTCGTCGGCGCGAAGTTCGCTCTGAATGCAGCGGCACGCAGCGTCGTCGTCGCGGAAATCGTGAGCGGGCCGCTGTAGATCGCGCCGGTGGTTGCCGTGGGTTCCGCGCTCGTCGTGGTGTAGCGGATTTGTGCGCCGGGCGTGAGCGTCGTAATCGCGACAGTCTGCGGCGTGGAGAAAACGCCGCGCTTTATTGAAAAGGTGGTGTCCTCCACGACGCCGTCAAATCCAGCAGTGTTAGCCGCGCCGGGCGTCGAGGGTTTGAAGTATTTGAGCTGCGCGCCGATGAGCCCGTAGCTCGTTCGAGAGTATTGCTTCGGGAAGGTGAGCGTCGTCGGATAGTTCGCTGGGAATCGGTGGACGACCGCGCCGCCGGGAGCCGCGAGCGCGAGGTAATCGCCGTTCGCAGCGAGGTTGAAATCGGTATGCAGCGTCGCATTGGGAACGACGCGGTTTTTCCCCGACGCAAAGACGAAGATGTATCCGCCGGGCGTGATATTCGCGAGCGGGAAAGTCCAGTCATCGCCCTCGGCAAACGTGTCGGTGAGCGTGTAGCCAGCGAGGTTGAGCGTAAATGCATTTGGGTTGTGTAGCTCGATCCAATCGGGCCGGTCGCCGTCCTCATCGCGCAGCAATCCGTCGGCTGCTTGAAACTCCGTGATGCTCGGCTGTAGCGCGGTCGCATTCACCGCAATCACCACGCTCGCCGTCGATGATGACACGCCGCCGGTCGTCGCTGTGAGCAGGTAATTTGTCTGCGTCGTCGGCGCCACCGTGGCTGTCCCCGTCGCGGCGACGGTGCCCAGGCCGGAAATGGAAATCGTGTCCGCGCCGGTCACGTTCCACTCGAGTTGTGCGTTCGCAGGCAGGCCGGGACCGCCGATGTTTCCAGCCGTGGTGGTGAAAGAGCGGATCACCGGCGGCGGCGGGATGTCCTCGTGCGACTTCACATCGTCGAACCAAAAGCCGGGGTTGCTCCCGTTTTGGGAGCTGTAGTTGATGAGCGTCGGGAGGCTCGTCGCGCCGGATGCGGTTTGCCACACGGTAAGATTCGCGACGCCGCGCGTGAACTCCGTGGAGTTCGCCTCGCTGAGGACGATTTCGTAGTTCCAGCCAGCGGTGCCGAATGCGTGTCCTGTCACGCGGATGCGATACACGTTTTTCGTATCGCCCGCATCGGCGAGGTCGCCGTCGGCATTTGCGTCCGCGGAGGCGAGCAACGTGCCGAGCGTGGGCAGCGTGATCCACTGCGAGAGCGTGCCGTTAAATACCGCAAACGCACCAGCTTCATAGCGGAGGTTGATCCCGCTCCCCGTGCCGCCAAGCGCGATGATGAGTGAGTATTGGCGCGATGTCGTGGAGCGAACGGCGAAGTAGTTTTCGAGCGACCACTCCGCACCCCAAGCGACCGCCTGCGTCATCGCCTGCCCCGTGGCGGTGAGCCGCGCGCCTTGCGCAGAGCCCGGCGCGATTCCCAGCATCGCCGCCGGTGTGGTGCCCACAAGCGTCCATCCAGTGGAAAACGGCGTCGCTTCGAAATTGCCGTTGGTGAGAGCGACTGCGCGGCAGGTGAAGACGAGCAAGAGCGCGAGGAGCGCTGCCGCGAAAGCAGTCAGTCCCGATTGTTGGGATAGCGATGTGACAAGCAGAGGCGGCGTGCAAATTTCCTCACCGCGCTTTTCTGCGAAGCGTTCGCGGCCCGAAACCACGGCGGTTTGTCGGCTAAAGCCGCTGGCTACTTTCGCGCAGCCCGGCGGCGCTTCCGCATTGTTCTTCCAAATAGAAATCATTGTTTCAAAGTGTCCGCTCTCCTGAGTGGACGGATACAAGTACGCTCATGCGCCCGACATTCAAAGTGGTTCTTTCCCAGAGCCCACCCCCTTTTGGGGGGTGTCCAATGGTCGGTAAAGCTGCTCAACGATGAAGGCACGCAACACACCTTCGAAGCTCTGCCCGTAGGGGCGACGGTGTTTATCGCCGTGACTGGCGTAAACGAAGCCGGCGAAGGCCAGCCAAGCGCCCCGGTCTCGCTGGTGATCACGTAACAGCAAACGCACAAAAGCGCGGCACGTCGGGAGACGTGTCGCGTTGTTTTGTGTGCAAAGTAAGACGGCTTTCCAAGCCGTCCCCCAGCGCCACTGAAAAGCGGTGTGACCGCTGCGTGATGTAAGTCGCGTCAGCGACAAGGAGCGGCGACATTCCTGTCGCCGACAGCGCGACAAGCAAAAAGACGCGCAGATTCCGAACAATAAGCCCAAGGCTGCTGTCGATTCCAAGGCGCCTTCGGACCACTACGCTGTCGGCGACAAGATTGCCTTCGGCTGTCTTACGACTGTCGCCGCTCCTGGTGCGCTCGCTGTCGCGGCGGTCGGGATTTATGCGTGACGACGGCGGCGGAGGCCGAGCATTGCGAGTCCGCCTAGCACGAGCACGGCGCTGCCGGGTTCGGGGACCGCGGTGAGCACGATGTCGTTTCCGTCGCCGCCGATGTAGCTGACTGCGAACACTTGCCCGCTCAGCGAGGTGGCGGTGGCTCCTTCGGCGAGGTCGGCGAATGTACCGATGACGCTGTCTCCGCCGTCGTTGAGCAGGAAGGTGAAGAGGTCGTTCGTCTGTCCGGCGTTGTAGATTCCGCCGAGGCTGAGCGTCGCGCCGGTGATGTCCACTGCGCCGGTGACGTTGAGTCGGTCGTATTCGCTGCCGACGGTTGTGCCGTTGAGTTCGATGCTGAGCGTGCTGCCGCTCGTCATGAAAAGTGCGCCGCTATTGAGCACGCCGGGTGATGTGCCGGGCGAGACTGTGCCGCCGCCCAGCGCGGTGACTGCGCTCACGGTGCCGGTGCCGCCGAGCGTGCCGCCGTTGCCCACGGTGATTGCGCTGCCGCTAATGCTCCCTGTCACGCTGAGCGTTCCGTTTACGAGCGTCGGACCGGTGAAGGTGTTTGCCCCGCTGAGCGTGAGCGTGCCGGAGCTAACGGTGAGGCCGACCTTCCGAGTTCCCGGCGCGATGACATCCTGAATGATGCCTGCGTAGGTCGAATTCCCCGTCGTAGCGAGGATGGAATCGTCCGTGGTGGAGCTATTCCCGATGATCGCAGCAAAGCCTCCTTTGGTGATGCCGAAGACGCTTTGGTCGAAGCCGTTTAAGTCGAGAAACGAGGCGGCAGATGTGGCAATCGCGACAGTCGCGGTGGTTGCGATTCCGTTGTCGGCGCCGACTTTCATAGTGCCTTGCTGGACGTTGGTCGCCGTGTAACCTGTTCCGCCGCCGGAGAACATGACTATGCCGATTCGCGAACTGACTTGCACTGCGGAGGTGATGACGCCTCTCACGTCCAAAATCGTCCCCGCTGTCGGTGCGGCAAAGTGACCGCCGGCAGACGGTCCGTTGTTGATCGTGATGGGTCCGCTGACGATGGCCGTTCCTGCGGTGGTGCCTGCTTGGATCAAGCCGTTGCCTGCCACGCCTAAGTTGGCTCCAATGACGATTGGGTTCGCGACATTCACGCCAGCGCCGATCAAGAGCCGCGTTCCTCCGCTAAAGATGACAGTCCCGCTGCCGAGCGCGGTGGAATCCGTTGCGCTCACGATCCCGGCGCTGATCGTCGTTCCGCCCGAGTAACTGTTGCTGCCGGAAAGCGTGAGCGTGCCCGCCGCCGTTTTTGTAAATGCGCCGGTCCCCGTGATAGGGCCGGTCATCGTGAGCGTGGTGCCGGGGACGGTGATTGTTGTTCCGCCGTTCAGGACTACCGGGCCGGAGATATTCGAGGCACCGTTGTTTCCCGCGATGGTGCCGTCGGTCGAATTGATCGTCCACGCGACCGGAACCGTATTCGCGTAAAGGATGAGCGTTCCGAACTCATTCACGTTGATCGTGTTGGCCGCGCTGCCGCCGAGATTGCTGCCCAACTCCACGCCGAAACTGCCGCCGTTGATCGTGATGTTGCCGGGATTGCTCACCGTCGCGCCGACGAGCGAAAACTGGCTGTTGCCGATTTTCGTGAGCGTGAATCCGCCCATGTTGAACGTCGGCGTGCTGCTTCGAAGATCAAATCGCTTTGCACCGCCGAACGTCGCATCGCCTGCGAGGACGAGCCTTCCGAGCGCGTTGATTTGATCGTTCGCGCCGTTGTTCACGAGCGCGCCCGCGCCGCCGACGCCGCTGCCGCTGACGGTCACAATTTCGGTCCCGAGATTAAGCAAACTCAACCCGAGCGTGCCGCCGAGATCGAGCGTCGCGCCGCCTTCCACAATCGTGCCGCCGAGGTTGCTGCCAAATGCCGCGCTGTTTTGCGCGACGACGGTGCCTGCGGAAATGAGCGTCGTTCCCGAGTGCGCGTTCGCAGCCGTGAGCACGAGCGTGCCGTTGCCTGTTTTCGTAATGCCAGTCGCCGTCGTTCCATTCGAGATGATGCCGTCGAGCGTGAGCGAGTTTGCATTGACCGCGATGGTGCGCGACGTGCCCGCCGCGCTTCCGAGCGTCGTCGCGCCAACGCCGAGGCTCAGGGGATTTGTGCCGGCAAATGCGAAATCGCCGTTGATGATGAGCGGGTGATTGTTTGTCGCGAGCGCGAAGCCTCCGGTGTTGTCGAGCGTGCCGCCGTTCAGCGTGAGCGGGCTCGTGGCTGCGCCAAATGCCGCGCCGTTTCCGATGTTCACGGTGCCGGAGTTGATCGTCGTTCCGCCCGTGTAGCTGTTGGCCGTATTGATGGTCACGGAGCCTGCGCCGTTCTTGATCACGAAGCCGCTGTTAATGCCGTTGGTGCCGCTCAGCGTGTAGCTTAGCAGGCTGTTGTTAAAGAGCGTCGAGGATGGCTCGACGGTCGCATCGTCGATGACGACATTGGTCGTCCCGGTCGCCGAGTCGTCGAAAACAGCCGCGTCGCTCGTGAGAAATTCCGTCGGGCCGCCAGCCGTCTGGAGCTTCCAGTTAAACGGCGTGCCGACCACCGCAGTGCTCCACACTCCGCTGCTCGCGCCGGTCCACGCCGGGTTGTCGCCGTTGATGGTGAGCGTGATGAAGCCGTTGCTCGCGCCCGTGCTGCCGAGCGTCGAAGACTGGCGCCCGCTGAGGCCGGGGATCGTGCCCTTTATGAAATCGGTGGCCGACCCGGCGAGCGTTCCGTAGCCGATGAGGTTGTAAGTCGCCCCGTTGCTCCAAATCGGCGAACCCAAAATGTTGATCGTGACGGCACCATTCGCCGCCGTGGTCGTGAGCGTGTTCGTGACCGCGAGCGCGACCGAGCCCACCGTGCGGAGGTCGATCGTCGCATCGCCGCTGAACGTTAAATCATCCACCGTGAGCGCACTCGTTCCGCCGTTGCCGTTGCTCACCACGTTGCCCGGAAAATCCGCGACGGAGAGCATCCGAATCGTTCCTATGCCGTCCACGGAACCTTGTGTTAAAGAGACTGCCGGAGTGATTGCGGTCGTCGGATTGAGCTGCACAAATTTCCCGCCGCCCGTGATTGCCACGCCGCTGCTGCCGCTCAGCGAGCCGCCGACATCCACGATGAGCGAGCCATCGGTCACGTTGGCCGCGCCGGTAAAAGTGTTCGCGCCGGTGAGCGTGAGCGCGCCGAGGCCGGTCTTCGTGAGCCCGCCGCCAATCGACGTCGCGTGTGCGAGCAGCGACTGCGAGACCGTTATATTAAAAGCGTTCGTATCGATCAGCACGCCGCCGACTTTTACAAAAGCATTCGTCAGCCCGCCGATGAATACCGCGCTCGACGCCACCGGACGCAGCGTGCCGCCGTCGAAGTTCAGCGTCGTCGTGGCGCCGATGCCGCGAGCGGTCGGAAACGCTGGCAGAGTCACTTGCGCAGTGCCGCCGATATTGATGATCGAAGTGCTGCTATCGCCCGCGCCGAGCAAGGTGAACGCATTTGCCCGGAAAGTGCCGCCCGTGAGATTCATCGTGCCGCTGTTGAATGCCCACTGCGCTCCTGCGCCGCCGCCGATGGTGAGTGTGCCGAATGTGGCCGTTCCGCCGGTTTGATTATAAGTCCCCGTCACGTGATCCGCCACCGCGTCCGAGCGCGATATTTGCAAGATCGATGAGCCCATCGCGAGCACGCCGGAGTCGCTGAGATTAAAGGTGCCGGTCGAGTTTGTGTTCACGCCGGCCAGCAAGCCGCGCGTCGCCGACGCTGCGGCGGTAATGGTGCCGCCGCTAAGACTGTAAGTGCCCGTGCCGCCGCCCGAGCCGATGAGCAATTGATTCCCGCCACTCCACGTGATTGCGCCACCAGTTTGAGTAGCAAACGCTGTATTGCCGACGACGTTCGACACTCGAAAGTCCGTCGCGCCGAGGCTCCAGTTTCCGCCCGTGATACTCAGCGTCGGCGTCAATGCGGCGGTGTCGCCGACCGTGATCGCACCGGAAGCCACCGTGCGATTTCCAGACAAAATCAGCGTGCCCTCACGCACCGTCGTCGCGCCCGTGTAAGTATTCGCTCCCTGCAAATCCCAAGTGCTGCTGCCGGTCTTGGTCACCGAGACAACGCCCGTCGCGAGCGAGCCTGCGCCTTGATTTGCGATGACTCCCGTCACGGAATTTCCGCTCGAAGTCCCGCTCAAAACAAGAGCTGCGGTGTTTGTATTTGCCGCTGTAAACTGATTGTGAAAGCCGCCCAGCGCCATGTTCGCCGTGGTCGGGTTCAAAGTGAGTGTGGCATTTGCGACGACGATGTTTTGAATTGTTCCCGTCGCGAGCGTGTAGCCGTTTCCGCCTGTGACATTCAGCGTCACCGCGTTGCCGATATTCGTCGAGACAGGCGAAATCGTGAGCACGTTGTTCGTCCCGCCAGCAGTGAGCTGGTTTACATCGACGTTCAGCGTGGCATTGTTCCACCCGCCAATTGTGTTCGTGCCGTTGTAAGTCGTCGCAGCATCCGCGCGAAGCTGGAGCGTCGAGCCGTTAAAAAGGATGAGCTGCGAATTCGTAACGCCCGTATTCGCCAGCGCGCCAGCCGACCGCAATTGCAGCGTCGATCCGTTTCCGACGTTTGTATTTGCCGTGGAAGAATTTGTCCCCGCGAGCACCAGCGTGCCGGTGCCCAGCGTGGTCGTCCCGGAGCCGACGGTCGTCACTCCCGTGTAAGTATTGTTGCCATTTGAGATCACCACGCCGTTGCCGCTCGCCGTCAGCGCCACGACTTCCGCACCGTTGTTAGCGATGACCGAGTTCACCGTCAGCGCATTCGTCCCGCCGCCATTGATCAAACGCAGCGTCGTCGCCGTCGCATTTTCCGTCCCGCCGGAAGTCAGCACGCCATCACCCGCAGATGCGCCGATGAGCAGCGAGCCTGCGCCCGAAGTCTGCCAGATTGCACCGCCCGCGTCGTTGCCCACATTGAAAATATCTGTGCTGTTCGAAGGATCGATCGTCGCGCCAGTCGAATCGTTTTGCAGCGTGAATGCCTGAGTGAGCGCACCGCCGCCCAGCGTCACGCTGCCCGCTGTTCCGCCATTGATGATACGCACATTGCTCGTCGCATCATTTCCAATCGTTCCCGCCGGCGTCCCGTCGAAAAACTGACTCACGTCCGAGTATCCCGTGAACCCCACAATCGAACCGCCGGAACTAGTCGCCCAACTCGAATTCACCCGCGCCCAAAGACCAAGGATGCCGTTCGTGAGGGCGTTCGTCGTCGTCGCGATTCCGTCGCCGTTAAACACCAAGCTCGTCCCCGCATTCGGCGTGATCGCGCCCATTTGCAAAACCGCCGCGCCGCTCGTGCGCGACACGAAATTGCTCGTCCCCGCTGTGAGCGTCGTCGAAGCGACGACTTCCGCATGCGAGCCGCCCGAAAGCTCCAGTGTGCTACCGCCCAGTGTGAGCACTCCAGCGTCGCCCAATTTATTCGAATCCGTGCCGCCTGCGCCTGCATCGAAGTTCAGCCGCAACGTGCCGAGATTCACCGTTGTATTGCCCGTGTTCGTATTGTCGCCGGACAAAATCCAAGTTCCTGTTCCCGTCTTCGTAATCGCCGTCGTGCCCGTCGAATTCACGATCGCGCCCGCGAGTTCCGCAGTCGCCGCCGTAGAGCCTTGTAACGTCAGCGTCTTCGCGCCTGCGCCCGTCGCCGTGAGCGCGCCGGTGATCTTCAAATGCCCGCTCGTTCCCGACTGCGTGATCGTCCCGCCGCCCGTCGTCCCGGCAAGATTAATCACCCGATCCGTCACCTCGCCCGCGCCTGTATAAAGGAGCCCCCCCGCCGTCGTCGTGCTGCCGAGACTGATCGTTCCACCCGTGCCCACATTGCCCGCAAAGCCCGTATTATTCAGCACCGAGACGCTGATCGTGCCGTTAAAAACCGCCGTCCCGCCGCTATAAGTATTGATGCCGGAAATGACGCTCGTCCCCGCGCCGCCCTTGCTCAACACACGCGAACCGCCCGATTCGCTGATGACTCCGCTATACGTGCCCGTGCCAGCGTTTGCCCCGATGAACGCATCCGTCCCGACCATCGCGCCTGCGAGCGTGATGCTCCCCGCCCAGTTGGAATTTGTCTCCAGCCGCAGTTGACCGAGCACCTCGCCGGTATCGCCGCCGTTCAAAATGATCGACGCATTTTTCGTCACCGCCGCCGCGACATACACCGTCCCGTTCGTGAGGACATTGACCGTCGCCGCCGCATTATCGAGGCCGTTGAGTTGGATCTTCCCCGAGCCCGCCGCGGCGCCCACGCCGACATTCCAAACGCCCGTGTAGCCCGAGTAGTTGCCATTCAAAAGCGTCGTCACGGTCCCCGCGCCAAGCGTCACATTCGTCACGCCATTCCCGCTCAACGCAGTGGACAAGCCCGTGTAAACAAGGTTCGCCGCAAACTTGTTTATATTCAGCGTCCCGTTATTCGTCACCGCGCCCGTGCCCAGCGCACCTTCGTGATTTAGCGTCACCGTGCCCGCGTTGATGATTGTGCCACCCGAGTAAGTATTCGCCGCGGTGCCCGTGAGCACCAGCGTGCCCGCGCCCGCCTTCGTGAGACTGCTCGCGCCGAGCGCGTTGTTGGCAATCAGCTCATTCACCGTCGCCGTGTCCGTTCCATTCGTCACCGTGATCGTGCTCGCGAGATCAGCGCTCAAAAGCAGCGAACCCGCGCCTGCGCTCGTGATGCTGTAGCCGCTGGAAGAGAACGTCAGATCGTTGAAGGTGTTCGCCGTCGCCACATCAATCGCCTCGCCCAAGCCGCCAAAAAGCGCGTCCGAATTTTGCACCCAAACCGAAGGCCCGGCCCAATTTGCAACCGCAGTGCTCCAAATATTCGAAGGCCCCGCAT
>JAYUSJ010000269.1:0-14347 GCA_043755735.1 Verrucomicrobiaceae bacterium
ATAAAGTTCCCTTGGTTCCAACCGCCGGATGCGGAAAACCGCACGTCCGGTGGTGTGGGAGCCCTGACGGGTGCAACCCCGTCAGGGCGACCCGATCGAGGTTGTCTATTCCTACTACGCGGAAAAGCAGCACGACACATGGCGCAATCTCGGAAGCTGGCTCACAAATCGCGTCGCCGACCTTCTCCTCGATAAGCCACGCGGCCTTTATCTATGCAGCTTCCGCATCATCACACGTTTCGTCGCTCAGGAGGTCTGCCGCTATGACGGGCCGTTTGCCTACGTGGATGGGCTCATTCTGCAAGTGACGCAAAACATCGGTCGAATCGAAGTCGAACACGCCCCACGCGCCAGCGGCGAGAGCGGTTACACGATCGGAAAACTGCTGCATTTGTGGATGAGCATGTTCATCAATTTCTCCGTCGTTCCACTGCGGCTGGCCACGTTCGTGGGTTTCGGCATGGCTGGTATCGGCTTCGTCTATTTGCTAGCGGTGATCGTCGAGGGATTACGTGGCAGCCCGATGGCTGGCTGGAGTTCCATCATGGCCGCGCTGCTCGTTTTCTGCGGCGCGCAACTCGTTCTCCTCGGTATCGCCGGCGAATACATAGGCCGCATTTTTCTCACCGCAAACAAGCGCCCGCAGTTCGTAATAAAGGATGTCGTTCGCAATGAGGCGCCAGCAGAAATGAATTGAGTGCAGCGGACCCCGCACAGGCAAAACGTTACTGGCGCTGGAGAGGGCGCACCGGTGTGCAGAATTAGAGGACAGCAATAGCGGGCTGTTTTTGTGCTACACAATTGCCTTGGAGCCGTTTGCCACTAAACGGGAATCGTAACGAACTGTGGTCATTGTTCGTAACAGGGAGACGCTCGGCCGCAGACACGGACCTCACCGTTCTGGCCGAGCCCGACTGAACTGCGCCTTGAAACTTTCAAGCCGAAATTCCATCGCCCTGATTTTCTCGCGCGGCGTGCGCTTCGGGTCGGAGAATAGTTCGTAGGCGTCGTTGAAGAGCCTTGGATCGTCGAGTTCCGGACTTTCTCCCGGACCCGCATGAACTGGCTCTGCGCGTATTCGGCGGCCCACTTATGAACTCCCATACCGGCTGTTTACTGTCTCGGAGATTGCCGTCGAGCTCAACGTTCCTGAACGCTGGGTGGGGCCTGTGCACCTTTTCCGTGAGGACGACACGAGCTGCCGCGCGCCGGGTTCCATCGCCACTTCCACGCGATACTCCGTCGCGAGCCGGTCGATAAATTTCCCCTCGCGGTCGCGACTCCATACGACGCGGTTGATACGCACCGGCGCGGCCAGTTCGAGCTCCGCCCAGCCGCTGCCTTTGGTATCGGAAATCCAGCTATGACCATTCCCGTAAATGCCGTCGTTCCCATGCCGCAGCGCGTGGATGCCATACTCCGGCAGCGTGCCCGAGCGCGTGCAATCGTGCCGTTTTCCGCGAGCGCGACGTTCTTCGCCGAAGCATCCGGTCCACACACTTCGAGCTCATCCAGACACGGCTGACTGCCCGTGGTCTTCAGGATCGTGAATCGCACAAACCGCGCACTCACCGGCGCAAACTCCTCCAAATTCCGCCGGGGATGCACCGACTCTCGCAGCGTTGTTGGTCCTTGTGCAAAAGCCTATGCGCCCTGCAGCCCGAAGGCGGCAAGGATCGTGGCGAAGAATGAGCGGGAAAGAATCACGGAAAAATAGAATGCCGAAAGGACGCCGCCGTCGCGACTTTTCCCGCGTACTCCGAACGGGGGAGAGACCCGCGTAGCCAATTTTAGTTCTCCCCCAAATGGGGGATTGTCCTTTTGTCTGCTCTGGTTAAGTTCTCAGAGTCTGGCAGCCAAACAAGTTGTCGTTCTTCACCCGTTCAGTCGTCGAAAATCCTATGAAACCACGTATTCTCTTCACTTCTTGCGCTGCACTTCTTTCTGTCAGCGTCCAAGCACAAATCGTCACTACGGGAGGTATCACTCCGGTGGCTTCGAGGGGCTCTTTGGATGGGGCGCTGGACCTTTCGTTCTCGGCGACGGCGTTTGCGGATGGGCTGATCGGCAATGGTGCAAACGCTCCGGCCCACACGGTGCCGAATGTAAGTAACGGCATTTACGGAAATGCGTCGTCGTGGATTGGCGGGAGCTACATCGGGCTTTCGTGGGGAAATGCGGGGCGGACGATTCAGAGCATCGCTTTTGGTCGGGATAATACGGGCACTTTTGCGGACCGGTCCGACGGGACTTACACGCTTCAATATACAACGTCGGATTTGACGGCGCTGCCGCTTCCCGGCTCGGGAGTCACGGCGGGTGTGGTGGGCGCTGCGGCGGATGGCGCGGGCTGGGTGTCGGCGGGGACGATTTCTTTGACAGGGAGTGCGGCGCGCAATCGGTTCGACCTTCCGTTTTCGCTGTCGGGTGTGACGGGCCTTCGGCTAATCGCTCCGAACGGTGCCGCGATTGACGAGTTTGAAGCGTATAACTCGCGGCTCACGGCGGGGACGCGCAGTGCGAATCTGGTGATCACGGCGGGCTCGGGAATCACGGTGGGCTGGGATGGAAATGATGGCGTGAATTTTAGCGCCGCGGACCCGGCGGTGGTGCCGGCGAATTTGGCGCTGGGTGCGACCGCGATTAGTTCGAGCGATCTCGGTCCGGAATTGAGTATCCCGTTTCATCGGGCGTTGAATTTGAACGACGGCTTCTATGGCAACAACAAGTCGTGGATTTCCGGCACTGCGGATACGGTGAGCCCGTTTGGCGGCGTGACGTTTACGGGCGGGGCGCGTCATGTGAGCGGCGTGGCGTGGGGGCGCGATAATGGGAACAATGTGGGCGATGCGCCGAGCCAGCAATTCACCGATCGCGCGACCGGGCTCTACACGCTGCAAAGTCTGAATCCGAACGACAACACGACGTGGGAAACGCTCGGGACGTTCAACTACTTGGGCAACGACGACGCGACGACGGGCGGCGGATTTACGTCGTGGCTGAGGCATCAGTACTCCATCGCGACGGCGGGCGGCGCGCTGCGGTCTGCGGGCATTCGGGTGATTGTGCCGCCGGGTGGTTTCGGGAGTAATGCGATCGATGAATTGGAAGTGCAGGGCTCGACGATGACTTGGACCAATGCGGCGGCCACGGGGAAATGGAACCTCAACGGCGATGCGAACTTTTCCGGGGCGGCGGATGGCAAATTTCTCGCTGAGGACAGCGTGCGTTTTGGAAATGCGGGCGCGGGCACGGTGACGCTGGAAGGCTCGCTGAATGCGGGCACGGTGACGGTGGATGCGTCGAGTAACTACACGTTCGCGGGAGCGGGAAGCATCACGGGCGCGGCGCGGTTGACGAAGTCGGGAGCGGGCACGCTGACCATCGCAGGAGCGCATACGTTTACCGGACCGACGAACGTGGACGGCGGCGCTCTCACCTTGGATTTTGCAGGCGCAGATTCGCCTGCAACGAACATTCTCGGAAATACTGCGCTGACGCTCTCGGGCACGACGCTGACCGTGGCGGGCAAGGCGGGCGCGGTGAATTCGCAGCAGTTTAGCGGAACTACGCTGCGTGCAGGAGCGGCGAACATCGCGGCGGTGTCGGGCGGCGCGACGAGCCTCGCGGTGAATCTCGGCGCAATCACTCGCAACGTCGGTGCGACGGCGGTGTTCACGCTGCCGACGGGCGCGGAGTCGGCGGCAAATGGAATCATCACGAGCAGCGGCGCGGCGGGGACGATCCTCACGGATGGCGGCGTGGCGTTTGCGACGATCGGGAATAGCGATTGGGCTGCGCAGTCGGTGGGTGGGACAAATCTCACCGGTCTGACGACGGTTGGCGGATACACGGTCAGCACGGCTTCTGCGCTGGCGGGAAATGCCGACGTATCGAGTGGCGTGGATACGTCGCTCGCGGCGAGCACGAGCGTGACGAGTCTGCGCTTTAACCAAAACGAAGGCCGCACGATTTTCATCGCAGCCGGGCAAACGCTGACGACTGGCGGCATTCTCGTGACACCGACGGTCGCGACTGCGGGCTCGGCAATCAACGGCGGCACGCTGAGTGGCCCTGTAGGCGAGGATCTCGTGGTGTTCCAAAACAGCCCGGTGGCATTCATCGTCGGATCGGTGATCGCGGACAACACCACCGCAACGGGGCTCACAAAAGCAGGCAATGGAAGCCTCGCGCTCACTGCTCAAAACAGCTTCACGGGGAATATCCAGGTGAGCGGCGGTTCGCTCGTCGTGTCCGGTGGCTCGAATGGAACGCTCAACGGACTCGGTGCAAACGTCGCGGGCCGCACGCTGAATGTCGCACAAGGTGCGTCGCTGATTTCCACGACGACGGACTCGGTGGATTTCTTCTCCACGACGCAAAACCTCATCGCATTCCGCATCGCAGGAACGTGGGAGAACAATCCATTGAACACTGCGGGCACGGGCTTTCAGCGTGTGGATAATCTCACGTTGCAAGGCGGCACAGTGAACGATCTCGGCCAGCATGGCGGCTCTTACGGCGGCATTCTCATGGCGGGAAATGTCACGGTCTCCGGCACGGCGCCTTCGACCTACAATCAGCTCGGCGCGGGCTCGGGGCTCGGGTTGCTGGCGACGACGTTTGACGTTCAGGATGTCACGGGCGATGCCTCGGCGGACTTCACGGTGAACGGAATCACGCGCAACACGCCGGTCGGCGTCGGAAGCATGCAGAAGCGTGGAGCTGGCACGATGGTGCTCACGGGACAGACGCTGCAAACGGGCAGCACGAACGTCACGGAAGGCATCCTGAGCCTGCAAGGCGGCTCGTCGGGGGCACTGCCAAATGTGGGGATCGGCAGCGGCGCAAAGCTGTCCGCCGATGTCGCGAGCGGGAACAATCGACACGACCTCGGAGGAAATCTCACACTCGCAGGCGGAACGCTCGGCGGAAATGCGAACGTGAGCGACACTAACACCGGTCAGTTTTTCCTGAGCAACGCCGGGCAACAGGTCATCGTTCACGGCGATGTGCAATCGGTCATCGCGGCGGAGACACACGTTTCCGGAGCACACTTCTTTAACGTCGCAGACGGCGCGTCGGCGGTCGATTTGCTCGTCACCGGAAAGCTCAGCCACCACCACACAGCGGCGTGGGGCGGCATTGTAAAAACCGGAAACGGGACGATGCACCTCGCGAGCTCCATGGATGGAACAAACTCCGTGGGCACGGCGGGGATTTTCGGGCTCGGTGGAATCGAACTCGCGGCGGGAACGCTGATTATTTCAGGCAGCACGGGCTACAGCGCTTTCGCTCCGGGCAGCAAAGCCGGCTACCACCTCGCCGATTTCTCCGGCACTTCCACGCTGAAGTGGGATGCCGGAAACACGATGGACATTTCGGTGAATAGCAACCTCCGAATCCGCGATGGCGTGAATGCGACGCTCGATACGAATGGCAACAACGTCGTGCTTTCCTCCGCAGTGGTAAACGGCACGACCGGCACCGGCGCGCTCACCAAAGCCGGCAACGGCAAACTCACCCTCGTGGCGAACAGCACCTACTCGGGCGGGACGACCGTGAACGGCGGCACGCTCCAGCTCGGCAACGGCGGCCCATCCGGCAATGTCGCGGGGAATATCGTGAACAACGGAACCGTGGCGTTCAAACGCAGCGATGACTTTACCTACAATGGAGTCATCAGCGGCTCGGGCGGATTTGTGCAGGATGGATTCATCTTACGGTTCGCCAATCCGCAGACATACGCGGGATCAACCTCGGTAATCGCGGGTGCTTTTCTCGTGATGCCGAGCGGCGTGGATCAGGGCATTGCGGCGACGAGCGTTGTGACCGTCGCGGGCGGTGGAAACTTCGACTTTTCCAGCCGCGCACTCACCATTGCCGGACTCAATGGCGGCGGCAGCGTTTATAGCTACAACACCGCATCGGGCAGCCTCACGCTCGATGTAGCTAGCGGACAAACGCACAACTTCTCCGGTGCGCTCGGTGCATCATTCCCGAACTTCGCGCTCACGAAATCCGGCCCCGGCACACAGATTATTTCCGGCACCGACACGCATACGGGAACGACGACCATCAGCGGCGGCATTCTCAGCCTCCAAAACGGCGCAGTGACCACGCTCAATTCCGTATCCATCGGCGCGGGCGGCACGCTTTCCACCGATGTCGCGAGCGGCGCAAATCAGCGCAACCTCGCGGGAAATCTCACGCTCACCGGCGGCACGCTCGCGGCCAATGGAAACGTGAGCGACACGAATGTCGGCCAGTTTTTCCTGAGCAACGCCGGGCAACAGGTGAACGTCTCTGGTGACGCGCAATCGACCATCGCTGCCGAGGTGCACATGGCGGGCACGCATGTTTTCAGCATAGCCGACGGCGCCGCGCCCGTGGACTTGCTCGTCACCGGAAAACTCAGCCACCAGCATTTGGTCGGGTGGGGCGGCATCCAAAAGACAGGCAGCGGCACGATGCGGCTCGCCAGTTCGATGGACGGCACCGATAGCGCTGGCACGCCCGGCATTTTCGGACTCGGCGGAATCGAGCTCGCGGGCGGCACGCTCATTTTCTCCGGCAGCACAGGATACAGTGCGTTCACGCCCGGCAACAAAGCCGGCTACTACCTTGCCGATTTCTCCGCGAACTCGACGCTGAAATGGGACGCGGGAAACACGATGGATATTTCCGTAAACGGCAATTTGCGCATTCGCGACGGAGTCACCGCCACGCTCGATACAAACGGAAACAACGTGACTTTGGCCACGCCGATCGCGCTTGAAGGAAACGCTACGGGCGCGCTGACAAAGGTCGGCAACGGCATGCTCACGCTCCCGGTTACCGAGGCATTCACCGGCGCGACTTCTGTGAACGGCGGAACGCTTGTGGTGAACGGCAGCATCTCCGGCAGCACCACAACCGTAAACAACGGCGGCACGCTCGGCGGCACCGGCACCACCGGAGCGGTGAACGTCCTTTCCGGCGGCACGCTCGCCCCCGGCAACAGCCCCGGCCTTTTCACGACCGGCGCACTCACTCTTAATACGGGCGGCACGCTGAGTATGGAAATCAACGGCACGTCCGCATACGACCTGCTCGCCGTGAACGGCACCGTCGCGCTCGGCGACGGCACGCTTTCGCTGTCCGGCAGCTACCTCACCACACCCGCTGTTACCGGCGAATTGTTCTTCCTCATCCTCAACGATGACACCGACGCCGTCACCGGCATCTTCGCTGGTGTTCCCGACGGCGGACACGTCTTCGCAAGCGGCGGGCAGGATTTCATCGTGAGCTATTTCGCCGACTCCGGCACCGCTGCATTCACCGGCGGCAACGACGTCGCACTCATGGCTGTCCCGGAACCCGGCAGCGCCGTCCTCCTCCTTGGTGGCCTCGGTGCGCTCGTCGGATTGCGGCGTCGAAAAACGTCTTAAAATCTATGAAATTCCAGAAGTCCGCTCTCGTGGCTTTGCTGCTAACCGGCGTGGCGCACGCGGCGGACACGACGACCGTATTCAACGAAGTGATGTATCACCCGTCTGGTGCTGCCGATCCGGAGTGGGTTGAGCTTCACAACAAGATGGCGGTGAATATGGACCTCTCGGGATGGGAGATTTCCGGCGGGGTAAATTTCACTTTTCCAAATGGGACGGTGATCGCGGCGGGCGGGTATCTCGTGGTGGCGTCGAACCCCGGCGCGATGCCCGGCGTCACCGCGCTGGGGCCGTGGACGGGCTCGCTGAACAATGGCGGAGAAACTATCCGCCTGCGCGACCGCACTCGGCGCGTGATGGACGAGCTGAACTACAACGACGGCGGATCGTGGCCGCTCGGCGCGGATGGCGGCGGGTTCTCGATAGCACGGAGGTCCGGGCATTTGTCGGGCACGCAGCCGGAGCACTGGGTGGCGTCGGCGCCGAGCGGCGGGACTCCGGGCTCGGGGAATTTCGATTCGACGTTTGGCGCTCCGCAGGCGGTGTTCGGGCTTGGCGATGCGTGGCTTTATCACGGCTCGAGCGCGGGGCTCGCGGGCGGATGGGCGGCGACTTCTTACGCGGCGGGAACGGGCGGATGGCTTTCGGGAAATGGCGTGTTGGCGTTTGAAGATGCGGTGCTCCCGGCGACGGTGGGCACTGTGCTGCCGACCCCGGCTTCGCATCCGACTGGGACTTATTACTTTCAAAAGCTGTTCACGTTTTCCGGCGCGCCATCGCAGGTGCAGCTCTCGCTGCGTACGCTGACCGATGATGGCTCGGTGATTTATCTCAACGGCACGGAAGTCGCGAGGCAGCGCATGGCGACGGGCTCGGTGACGGCGGCGACCCGCGCATCGGACGAAGTCGGTAATGCGGTGCTGGAGGATATAATCCTCCCGACGACAGCGCTGGTGAACGGCACGAATACGCTGAGCGTCGAGGTGCATCAGGCGGGCACGCCGCTGGTTTCGGCGCCGGGTACGGGCGGACTTACGCTGAGCGGGCTGACGCTCGATCAAGTCGGCGGCGTGATTTTTTCGACGAACTACTCGCGTCAGCCGGGCGCGGTGGCGTTTGCGAAAGATCTGGTTGGCAATGGAGCTTACGCGCCGACGCATACGATTCCGAATTTGAATAACGGGACGTACGGAAACTCGTCGTCGTGGATTGGCAATTCGCTGAATTCATTTTGCGGCGTGAGCTTTGGCGCAAGCACGGTGAGCTTGGGCCGCGTGGCGTGGGGACGCGATAATACTGCGACATCCGGAGATCGCACCGTCGGTCTTTATACTCTTCAATACACATCCGTCCCGAGCCCGACAGCATCGACCCCGCAGACGGGAAATCCCGCGACAGGCTGGGCGACCATCGGCACGGCTTCGTATCCGTCCGACGGATTGCCCTACAGCCAGCGGCACGCATTTTCATTCACTCCGGTAATGGCTACGGGCATCCGGCTCACGGTGCCGGGCGACGGAGTCGGCAGCGGTGCGTGTGTGGATGAACTGGAGGCCGCTCCTGCTGCGGCGCCCGGACCGCCGGTTTTTTCGCTGATGGCCACGGGCGGTCTTCTGGACTCAGCGGGTGATATGGCGCGGACCGGAACTGCGTTTGCGAAGGACCTCATCGCTAATGGGGCGTACGCGCCGACGCATACGATTCCGAATTTGAATGACGGGGTTTTTGGCAACGGGAATTCGTGGATTGGTAATACGTCGAATTCGTTCTGCGGAATCAGCTTCGCGACGGCGCGTCCCATGGGACGCATCGCTTTCGGGCGCGACAATACGGCCACTTACACGGATCGCACGCTCGGTGGATACACGGTGCAATACACCACGGTGGCGAGTCCCACTGCATCGACGCCCGAGGCATCGTGGACGACCATCGGCGTGATCAATGTGGACGGTTCGTTTGCATTGCCATCGCAGCGCCACGTTTACGAGTTTGCGGCGGTGAATGCGACTGGCCTGCGCATCATCACGCCCGACGGCGCGTGCATCGACGAGCTGGAAATCTACGCGCCCGTAACTCCCGACATCGTGTGGGGTGCTTCGTTGGAAACGCGGGTGATCATTCCCCAACCGGTTCCTCCCTCGCTGCGCATCTCGGAAATCGCGGGATCGAGCGCAGGGACGTGGCGCGTGGAGATTCAGAACACAGGCGCTTCGTCCGTGAATGTCGGTGGGCTCGTTCTTGCTGCGAGCGGAATCGCGGGCGGATACACGCTCCCCGCGCAGACGCTCGCGCCGGGTGCGCTGCTCGTGCTGGATCAGGCGACGCTCGGTTTCCGTCCGCTGCTCGATGATCGTGTCTTTTTAATGACCTCAGGCAGCGCAGTGCTCATCGATGCCGCGGCTGTGAAGGCGACAACCCGCGCCCGCGATAGTCTGGGACGCATGCTCGTGCCGGTGGCGGATTCATTTGGCGGAGCAAATGTGTTCGCGCTGAACAGCGACATCGTCATCAACGAAATCATGTATCACGCGCCGCCGAACTCCGCGCCAGTGACGGACAATCCCGAGGAGTGGATCGAGCTCCACAACAAGAGCGCTGCCCCGGTGAGTGTCGCTGGCTGGAAGCTCGACGATGCGGTGTCATTCACGATTCCCGCGGGCACGACGATTCCCGCAGGCGGGTATCTCGTCGTGGCAAAAGACGCCGCGACGCTCGCTGCAAAATGGCCCGAGCACAGCACACGCATCATCGGCAATTTCTCCGGATCGCTTTCCAATACGACCGACCGCATCGTGCTCGATGACGCAGTCGGGAATCCCGTGAACGAAGCCCGTTACTACACCGGCGGCGCATGGCCCGAGTCGCCGGATGGCGGCGGCGCATCGCTGGAACTGCGCGACCCGCGGGCCGACAACTCCATCGGCAGCGCGTGGGCGGCGAGCGATGAAAGCAGCGACACGACGTGGCAAACTGTGAGCTACACGATGGTCGCGGGGCAGACTTTTGGGCAGACGCTGCTGTGGAACGAATTTCGCCTCGGCCTGCTCGACGCGGGCGAATGCCTCGTGGACGACGTGAGCGTCATCCGCGTAAGCAATAGCCAGCAACTCATCCAAGGCGGCAACTTCGAGTCGCTCTCTACAAAATGGCGCGTGCTTGGAAACCACGGCGCGAGCGCGATCGAGACGGAGCCGGGTGTGCCGTCGAACCACGTCCTGCGCATCCGCTCGACCGGCGCATTTTCGTGGAACCACAATCACATCGAGACTTCATTCACCGGCAACACCGCGCTTGTGGATGGCCAAAGCTACACGGTCAGCTTCCGAGCACGCTGGCTCTCCGGTACGAACCAGCTCAACACCCGCGCCTACTACTCACGCCTCGCCCGCACCACGGAACTCACGATGGCGACACGCATTGGCACGCCAGGGGCGGTGAACTCCCGCGCAGTCGCGAACCTCGGACCGACGCTGGGCGGCCTCGCTCACTCTCCTGCGATTCCAAACGCCGGAGAACCCGTGACCGTGAGCGCGACGGCGACCGACCCGGATGGCGTGGCGTCGCTCACGTTGCGCTACGCGCTCAATGGCAGCGCTACTTTCGCCAGCGTGCCGATGACCGCGAGTGGCGCGACGTATTCCGCGCAAATCCCCGGTCAGACTGCCGGGACGATTGTGCAGCTTTACATCGAAGCAGCCGATGGCGCTGCGGCCTCCTCCACGCTTCCCGCCACCGGTGCAGCCTCGCGCGCGCTCTATCTCGTGAACGATGGCGCAGGCACTGCGCTCGCCGCGCACGAACTGCGCGTCATCATGCTGCCGACGGACTCCACGACGCTGCTTGCTCCGCTGAATCGCTTGAGCGACGGGCGTATCGGAGGCACCGCAGTTTATCGCCGCAGTGAAGTGTTTTACGATGTTGGCGTGCGATTGCAGGGAACCGCCGCAGGCCGCATTCGCGATGGCGAAGATTACCCCGGATACGATGTCGGGTTCTCCGCCGACCGACTCTTCCGCGGGCTGCACAATAATTTGAACATCGACCGCAGCGGTCGCGGGCCGGTCATTCGGCAGCAGCATGAGATTTATGTGAAGCACGCGTTTCACCGCGCGGGAGTGCCCTGCACGTACGACGACCTCGTCTATTTCATCGCGCCAAACTCGATTCACACCGGCACGGCGATTATGCAAATGGCGGGCTATGGCGGCGAGTTCGTGGCGTCCGAGTTTGGCGGCGACGGAACGGTGTTCAACATGGACGGCACCTACGAACCATCCACGACGACCGACGGGAACTATGAGAGCTTCAAAAATCCCGTTCCGCTCGCGGTGCAGCTCCAGGCGGACTTTGCAGACCTCGGAATCGACAAGGAACAATACCGAGGGCAGCTTGATCCCCGCGCAAACAGCCGGGCGGACGACTTCACCGGGCTCATCGCATTCAGCCAGGCGATGGGTGATGCCGGGCCGAATTTCGCCACGAATATCGCCGCCCGAATGGACGTGGACGAATGGATGCGCTGCGCCGCGCTCTATTCGCTGTTCGGAATCGCCGACTGCTACATGACCAACGGATTCCAGCACAACTTCCGCGTCCACGTGCCGAGCGACGGCATGAACGTCACCGCGCTCGCGTGGGACATGGATTTTGTCCACAACTTCGCCACGAACAGCCCCGCGGTTCTTGTCGGCGGCAATTTGCTGCGCGTCATGAACACCGTTCCCGGCGCGCGTCACGCCTACTACGGCCACCTGCACGACCTTTGCCAAACGGTTTACAACAGCACTTACATGACGCCGTGGCTGTCGCACTACGGCAGCGTCGTCGGGCAAAATTTCACGGGGAACGTGAACTACATTGAGGCACGCCGCACCAGCATCCTGTCGCAACTCCCCGCGACCGTGCCGTTCGCAATCACCACAAACGGCGGCGCAAATTTCACCGTGAACGCAGCAAGCACCACGCTCGCCGGAAACGGCTGGATCAACGTCCGGGAAATCCGCCGCAGCGACACAAACGCCGCGCTCGATCTCACATGGACCACCGACACCGCGTGGACGGGCGTTGTAGGGCTGAACTTCGGCGCAAACCCCATCACGCTCATCGCCTACGACGGCAGCGGCGCGCAGGTCGGCACAGCGAGCATCACCATCACGAGCACGCTCACCGCACCAAATCCTCGCGATCATCTTCGCATCACGGAAATCCACTACAACCCCGCCGCACCCGCTGGCGGCGAAGTCTCAGCGAGCACCGACAAGGACGACTTCGAGTTTATCGAACTGCAAAATATTCACCCGACGCAGAACCTCAACATCAGCCTCTGCAAATTCACCGTCGGCGTGGACTTCACATTCCCGTCCTCCACTACGCTCGCGCCGGGCGAATACATCCACGTCGTGCGGCATCTCGGCGCGTTCAACGCCCGCTACGGTGCAGTGCCGCGCCGCGTCGGACCATACGGCCCCGCCGATTCGCTCAGCAACGGCGGCGAAACCATCACGCTCGTCGATGGCACCGGAGCCGAGATCCAATCGCTCACGTACAACGATGCATGGTATGCGCAGACCGACGGCGGCGGATACTCACTCGTTGTCATCGCGCCGGACCTCACGCTCGACCGCACTCTAAAATCGAGCTTCCGCGCCAGCACCACCATCGGCGGAAGCCCAGATAACTCCGACGCCGCAACCTTCACCGGAACACCGACCGACGACCTCGATGGCGACGGCCTCAACGCATTCCTCGAACACGCCCTCGGCACCAGCGACGGCATCGTAAACACCAGCGGCCTCACCGCAGCCCGCGAACCCGACGGCGCACTCACGCTCACATTCACCTCCCGCCTAAACGCCGACGACATCGTCCTCTCGCTCGAAACCGCAACATCGCTCACCGCCTTCGCCCCCGCCACACCGACCGTCCTCTCCGGCGTCCAAAACGGAACGAGTCTCGCACAATCATGGCGCATCGCCCCACCGAACGGCGCGACGCAGTTCTTCGTCAGGCTCAAAGCGACCGCGCGCTAAAGCCCGGAGATGCGAGGAAGACACCCGCGAATACACGGGTGATGAATGGTCAGCGTGGGATCGTCGCCGATCCAGCCGGGCTTGCCTGCGGCATCCACAAACGCGACGCCGATCGGCATGTCGGGTTGCGTGTCGGCGAGCTTGGTCATCTCGGTTTCAGCATGGTCGGACATTTCGATCCACTGCGTTTTGAGCACGCGGGGGTCGAGTTGGCGCGCTTGGATTTCCGAAAGCTTCGCGGGATCGATGCGTGCGAAACGACGCATCATTTTAAGAAGAGAAAGGGGCGTGAATCCGGGATCTTTTCCGCACGCGGCCCAAACGATCGCGGGCAGCGGGAAGATTTTGTGTAGTTCGACAATATCGACGTAGTCACGTGTTTCCGTTCGTGCACAAAGCGCGAGCGCTTTGTTCGTCGCCATATCGAAAAGGTGAAGCCTCCATCCGAATATTGGATCGCGCTCGATCGGGAAAAATCGGAATGCGGAGTCCGCAGCCCAATCGACCTCCACGGATTCGTTCCCGCGGGTGACTCTCGCCTTCCGAAAACCTGTATGCTTCGCCCAATCACCAACCACCAGATCGCACATGAAGCCTGTTGCGCGGAGGCTCGCAGCGTCAGCTTCGGACGCGCGGCTTACTTCCTCGGCGGCTTCGTGAAAAATATCAAAGTCATGGCTGAAGCGGGCGGATTCTGGACTGGCGTTGAGGATGAGTCCCCCGGCGAAATGGCTGTCGTCGCTCCGGTTTTCTGCAAGGACGGCGAGGACTTCAGATTGGAAGCTCGTTAGAGGCATTTGTGGATTTCCTGCGCCTCCCGCCACGCGTTTTTGTCGCCGTATTCACGAAGGTGTTCGACGACGACCCGAACATCCTCCTTTGTCTCGA
>JAYUSJ010000270.1:0-4412 GCA_043755735.1 Verrucomicrobiaceae bacterium
CGCTGCGCCCGCTATAGCGAAACCTTCACCACCGACCCCCTGCGAGCACCGCGACTGATAAGGACGCCGCGTTTTTTTGAGAGTTTGGACACCGTTGGCAATTCGATAGATGTGGGGGAGAACAAGAATTGGCGCTGGTATCGCGTCAAAGTTTTCGGGTTTTGGCTCTGTGCCTCGAACCGAAAAATACAGCTTGGTTTCATCGGTGGAGATAGCTGAACCTGAGATCAAGCTGCCCTTGCTTGCGGACTTGCTTGCGGTGATATTTCGCGAATCCAGTAGGGTCCAAGATGTTGTTTCGGCGGTAGGTGCGTTCAGTTTCAGGACGAACGCGTGGGCACTAATACTAGCACCCGTGGTATTTGTTCGAGTATTTCCAATCAGGTGAATTTCGTTGTTGCTGGGGCGATAAATTGCAAGCCTTCCAGAAACTTGGGCAGTCGTTGGGACCGTAACTTGCGGTATGGCGCCTTGAGGGGAGAGTCGTGGAAGGGAGACGACTTGCACGGTGGCCGGTTGAAGGGACAGCGGCGCGGTTACCGACCATGCTTCAGTAACTCGAAGAAAGCCGGACGAAACCGGAACATAGAAAGTGGCTCCGCGATGAGAGTTCGGGGCGTCTGGAGGAAGATCTTTGTCCGGATATGGGGAAGCCACCGGCGGTCCTACCGGTGTTGACGGAAGTGTCGCCAGCGGGAAAAGGACCGCTGAGGGGGCGTCGAGTGCATTATCCGAAACCTTGACCTCATAGAAATTTTTCCCAGCGAGGCCAGCAAAACGCAGGCCGGGTTCAACATCCGCGGTCTTTTTGAAGACTGATACCAACGAACTTGTCGGTGATTGACTGCTTGCGCTCGCGCTCACTAGCGTCGAGTATGCATTGTCGTTGATGCGGAAGCGGAACGCGGTCCCGCAGTTTTTAACTCCGCCGCGATTCGTGCAGCCATACAAGACTTTCCCTCCATTGGGGTTAGTATGGTCGTGGATCAGCAGCCCTCCTACAGGCTGTGAGCCATCCTTGTTCAGGCCGAAATTGTGGAGAATCTCTATTTCCGGCGCTGTGCTTGTCAGCGCATCAAACAGTTTGATACGATACAATGCCCCAACTTTCTGAGCACCGCCAGCAGCCGTGGTCCCGTAGATGAAACCGTCTGCTTCAACAATGTCCGGATTGGGTAACGCGCCATTTGGACCTTTGAAATCGGCTAACGTGTGAGCGACTCCATTGGCGTCCTGAAACCAAACTGTGCCCTTGTTGATCAACCCGCCTTCCCTTGTCACACCATATCGAAATGTAGTCGGAATCGTAGTGGTGTTCTGAACAACGGCAATTCCCGGTCCTTCCGGAAAGCTACCGGTAACCTCGGTCGTTTCGTTTGCAAACGAATGGAGTGCAACAAAAGGGGTTGCTGATGTGAACATTCCCGTATCTGCCCTGATGTCCGCCGACCACAATTCCCCGTCGTGCTCTCGCTGTCCTAACTGCCCCAACTTGTTGTCACCCCAAACCCATACGGCTCCCGTGGAATCCAGCGCCATACTGTGGGCTTCACCCGCGGCAACTTGCACAATTTTCACGTTTGTCGGGAATGGCACCTGAGTTGCAAATTCAATTTCCCGAGTGTCGGCTTGGCCGGTCCCAGTTTTTGGAACGATACCACATTGGCCGCGATTGTTTCTGCCCCAAGCGAAGACTTTCCCATCGGTCGTAAGGGCGAGGGTGTGGGTTTTTCCACTCGAAATCATCGGTTCTGTGAAAAACGGGACTTGAGCAAGCATGTTGCTTGTGGAACAGAAAAGCACGGCGGAGACGCCGAAAGTGAGGCGGAGAAGTCGTAAAATCATACGGTGGATGTTTATTGGGTTATTCGGCGGGCGGTTCTGCGAGGGTCAGCTCGGCAAACTCGCCATTCTTCAATGCATCGCGGTTGGCTGCGATAAACGCTTTGGCTAGTAGTAAAAAGTCTGATGGCGGACTTGCGGTGATTGATAGAATCCACGCGGATACATCGGCAGGGGTCGCCTGCTGCGCGCGAACCTGAGCAAGCACCACAACGGCTGCGGCCACTGGTGCTGGGATCACGTCCGGTGAAACTCCCTCCTTTTCTGCCTCAAGCGCGGCTGCCTCTGCGACATCCTCTGTCGTTCCCGGATCATCGTCCGGCTCATCCGCTGGAACGATCCGCTCTGGTGCCTCGTCCTCGAAATCACTCAGCAAAACGCCGATTATTTTTGGCTGATTGACACTCGTAAGGGCGGTAACAGCATCCTGACATGCGATAGGATTTGGGTTGCGAAGTTGCGCAATGACCAATTGCAGAAGCGCGGGGTCGGTGAGTTCGGCCAGCGTATAGATCCGGGCGGCCTGTTCGGTGCCATCGGCAGCATTCACACGGAGTGGGTTTCGCCCAATTCGCACTTCATCCCCATCGCTCATACCGTCGCCATCCGTATCCCAGGCGCGGATGACTCCGTCGTGGTTCCCATCGTGATTGATCGTATCGGTGCCAAGCAGTGGCTCCAGTGTATCGACCAAGCCGTCACCATCGGCGTCTGTGTCGTCACCATCTTTCAAAAACAGGACCGCATCGACTTTTGTGAACTTATCTGCGGCATTGCTATCGGGCTCAATGGTGAGCCATGACTTCGCGGGTTGCCCGGGGAGATTCGGATCGAGAAGGTAACGACCAACGTGGGTCCACTTTCCTGCCTCGACACTCTGGTTCACCGTGCGCGTTACCAAATCATTCGTTGTCGTGGTGGTGCGGGCTTGCACGCTCACCAGAGTCGTAGGAGAATTGCCACTACTCCAAGGATACCAAAGGTAAACGTCGAACATTCCCTGCTGGCTGATCGGCGGTGTAAAAGTCGCTTTTTGGTCGTTGTTCCCAGCTTTTGACGCGCGAGGTCCAAAAGGCTGGTAGTTATAGTAGAGGAAGCGGCGTGCAAGGCGGTCAGTGATTCCTTCTGTCATCCAGCTTGATCCCTGTCCGTAGAGTTTTGCCCCCAGAGCGACGCCGGGAGGACCAAATGGATCATCATCGTCTTGGTAGATGCCGAGCGTACCGATTTTGGTCAACCGCACGGCGTCGGCGGGCACGCAGAGTGTCGTGTTCGTGGGGCCTTTGATACACACTTTTGCTGGTCCTCCACTCTGCCCCGCAGGCGTCGCGTCAAAGCGAAAAGGCACGGTGCCGACTTGCACCCAAGCGCCTTCGTTTGGTCCGTTGTCGGGCGGCAGATCAACCGTATGCGTGGTGGTGCCCGAGCGCGCGGTGACTTCCACCTGCACACTCGTCACACCCGTTTTACCGCTTGTCACCCAATCCCCTCCGCGACGCGGCAGCCACAGCGACACTTCGTAGTCGCCGGGCGTTGGGAGCGAGGGCGCGAAATCAATGTGCGCGCCAACGGTGGACGAGCGGCGAATACTCATCTCATTGCCTGATAAAACCGGGCTCACCGAGGCCCAGGCAGCACTGCTAATTCCACTTGCGCCGTACAAGGCCACACCCAAGCTATCTCCGGTCGAATCCAGCACCACTTCCGGATCGGCAAAGCTGAAACGCACCGCATCCGCGCTGAGCGGGCCAGTGATATTATGGCTGATTTTCACCTCCGCCTCTTCCGTAGAATCGAACCAATACGTTCCCAGCAACATCCACTGCCCCGCATAAACGTGCTGCGCCATTTTTGCCGATGAAGTCTCTCCGCCCGCAGCTTTCGTAATCACTCCGACTTCATTGCCAAAACCTCCACGTCCATTGTGCCATACGAACACTTTCCAAGGTCCGCTCACGGGTAAGACGGTGTGAAATCTCGCATACTGGCCTGCATTCGCCGTCGCGCTGGTAATCACCTTGGATGAGCCGCGGTAGGCGTAAGTGAGACTTGTTTCTGCCGTCCACGGGCCTACGAGTTCCACTGCGTTGGAATCGGCATCGTCGAGGACGACATCGGGCTGGAATGCGAGGGCGGTGAATGGCAGTAGAGCGAGAGCGAGGAGTTTCATAGAAGTGGAATCGAGCGGTGTTTGTTGGCTGTCAGGCGGGCAATGGAACGGGATGGTTGGTTCGCTGCGGTGTTGCGAAGCTCGTGTGGTGGCGTAGCTCGACTTTCCAAAGTCGAGTATTGACGTTCCCGACTGTAAAATCGACCCAGCACTGGGCGCGGGTTGTCTCGACATTGGAATGTCGAGCTACGTTGCTGGCCGCGCCTTGAGTGCCGCCGACCGGCAGACCGAGGCAAAATAACCGCTCGCTTTTTCCGATTCCCGAAAAAGTCAGCAATCCGTTGCGCTGAGTCCGTTGCGCCGAGTCCGTTGCGCTGAGTCCGTTGCGCTGAGTCCGTTGCGCTGAGTCCGTTGCGCTGAGTCCGTTGCGCTGAGTCCGTTGCGCCGTCGAAGTGAAGAG
>JAYUSJ010000271.1:0-14324 GCA_043755735.1 Verrucomicrobiaceae bacterium
GACCCTAACGGGATTCGAACCCGTGTGTCCGCCTTGAAAGGGCGGTGTCCTAGGCCTCTAGACGATAGGGTCGTTTTCGAGAGGGGCGGAGAATAGGGACAATCCTGAGGGTGGCAAGCTGTTTCCTCATTGTTTTGCAAAAATGATTTAAAGCCAGGCCCGAACCAGCCGGGCCGAATCAGTATCATCGTGCTGCACGCCCTGCACGGCAACGTGAAGGAGATTGCGGCAACACGGATGCTTCTCCAATAATATGATTATAATTTCCATAATCGGCATACGCTCTGCTTTAATTGGAATTAACAGGATCGCGAAAGTAACATGAATAGCATACCGTTTAGCATTGAGTTCGAGGCAGTGGCCTCTCACGAGGGTAGGGAAACTCCATCCCGGCCGCTGCGCAGGCTGCATGCAAATCGTGGTTTTAGTATCGTTGAGGCACTGGTGGCATCAGCGGTAATTTTGATCGCACTAGGGGCTGTCTTTCAAGTGAGTGGGCGGTGCATGGATATCGTACGGTCCTCGCGCAATGTCTCGAAGGCTTCGGCAATGATTCATGAGAGGATGCAGCAATTGCGTGCAACAAATTGGGAGACGCTGACCGACAGCGACTCCTACGAAAATCAAACATGGGTGGACCCCGAGGACAACTCCACGGAGAATGTTCCGGGCCTTTTAGCGGACTCTTCCTGTTGCGGCTCAGAGTTGGTTCAAACGGGTTCTGTCGAGACGGTTAGTGTCTCAGCGTATCGTCCCAGCGCGAGCGCAGCTCCCGTTCCGACTCCGATTACCGCAGTCAAGAATGCGGCGGGAGCCCAAATCACTTGTGCTGAAACGGATCTTTCGGATGAACTGATGGTGCGTGTCGATATACGACTCACTTGGAACGAGGGACGGCGAGGGACGCGCTCGCTCGGAGCTTCGTCAATTGTAGCCCGCAAATAGAGCCTTTAAATCATGACTCCCATTCTGAAATTTAGGAAAAACGCGGCGATGATGATGGTGGAGTTACTCGTCGGTGCGACCGTTGGAACAATCGTTCTAGGGGCATTGATTGTAGGAACCTCGGCGCTCCAGCGGGCGTTCTCGGCAAACTCGCAATTGGCGCGTTCGGATGGCGATCTCGTCAGAGTCGCAGACTACCTCGCCAGGGACATCCAGAATGCGACTTACATCAACGTCACTAACGGCGCGAATTCCGGCGCGGCGGACAGTGTAATTCTCACACTTTCGATGTTGGACTACTTCGACAGGAAGGGGACGCCGGGCAATGCCTCCGACGATGTTGCGAACAGCCCCATACTTACCCGCTCGGGAGTGACTTACGGTGCCAGCGCGATTGCTGTGCGATATTTGAAATCCGGCAGCCGAATAGCGAGGGAGGTGACGCGCACTGACAATGGCGCGAAAGTTACGTCTTTGACTTGGATAGCCGACGCGGTGAATTCGCTCTCTGTGACATTCGACGCGGACGGAGTAGCAACCATCGCCTCTTCTTCCGCCTCTTACTATCGCGTACCGTCCACCGCGAAAACTTCGCCATCGACCACATTCGTCATGGCTTCCCGAACAAGAAATTCAGCGCCTTAAAAGCCATGCTTCCAATTCAAAACCAGAAAGAAAAAAAAGGCGGCGTGCTTCTCGCTTCCATCCTCACTGTCGCCATATTGGCATCGGTGTCTGCCGTCACATTGAGCGCCGTCAACGCCCGGCATCGCAGCACCTACCAGGCTGCGGGGTGGAGAGATGCGCTTGTTGCCGCAGAATCAGGAGTCGAGCGCGCTGTGGCCGAGTTGACAGCTTCGATCTCCGATCCCAATAGCGCATGGACAGGATGGACAGTCGTCGACACCGAGGGGAATCCAGCTCTGGACCAAAAAATCGACCGCGATGGTCGTTGGGCGCCCGGCTACACATTGCGCAATATTGTAACACTGCCAGCGCAAACCGGAGAGAGCGCGCAGCCGCAGTTCCTCGTGATGGTCGATGTTCCCGCGACTCTCTCACCGACTTCGCGCAGATGGAACCAATCATACAGGATTCGATCCACCGGGATTATTCCACTGCCGCAACTTGCGCGGACGGTCTCGGACGAAAAGGACACTCCCTTGCGACGATTGAGCCTGGTGACTGACCGCACGGTGGGTTCTCAGACCCGCGGTGCGCGCCTCGGCATACCGCAGGCTACGCGAACGATCGAAATCATCGCCAAACCGGAAAGCGTGTTCCGTTACGGACTCGCCGCGGAGATCAATTTCAAGCTCAAGAGGAAGACTTTCATCGACGGCTATAATTCGAACTATCCCGACAGTTCCACCAACGGCAAATACGACCCGGCAAAGCGCACGCCAAATGGCGGTACCGTACTTGCCAATCGCTGGAGGAAAAAACGGAATCCCGCTTATGCTTATGAAAGGTTCGACCTTGGCCACGCGACCATCTACGGCGATTTAGTCGTCAATGGCACGCTCAAGAACGTAAGGAACCACGGGAACGTACTCGGGAAAAAAATCACTAATGTAAGTCAGAACACTCCGACAAATCTAGCGCCTCAGTGGACCAGTGTGACCGCGAATATTGATACTCTGGATGGCAAGATACCCAAGGAACTGGCGTCCGCTTTCAAAATCGCGGAAAAACAGGCAAAGGCCGGCGGTCCCGCCGCCCAGTTCGAGGCCAAGAGCGCAACTGCTGCCGCAGAGTTAGCGGCAAAGGGGATGGAGTTGCTCGGCAGCCCGGACCCTTCCAACCCCACCCGCTACAAAGTCGGGAAAATCGACGTGAATAAAAAAGACGAGTCGCTTGTCCTTAGTAATCCACCGGGCACTACGGAAAGTTGGGTCGATATCTGGGTGACGGAGGACATTCACATCGAGCAAGGCGGAACGGTTTTTCTGTCCAACGGAGTCCACGCCCGCATTTTCATGGAAGGCAAAAAAGTGACGATCAAGGATACTAAAGCAGATAAAGGCGGATTTATCATTGAGAGCGGGTTTTCCGGTGACCTCCAATTAATCGGAGTCGAAAGCCCGGATCCGAGCAAAAAGGAGGTCGATGATGATTATTCACCACGGAAGCGCAGCGGGAAACTCACCATATCGGACGCCGATTTTACCGGCGTGATCAATGCCCCGGATTGGGATGTGGATTTCAATCCGAAAGACTGGGATAAGGAAGACGGCGTAAACGGAGCGCAGCTTTATGGGTCCGTATTGGGTCGTAAAGTGAAGATCGGCCACGGCGCGGATTATCACTACGATGAGGCGGTGACTGAAATTGGAAGTATCGTCGGCTATTCCATTGTGGGCTGGACCGAGGTTGAGCGCTAATTTTCCAAGCTCGCAGGTTATCCCCCCGCAATCACTTCGACATTGAAGACGGCTGTCGGCGATCGCTGGCCCGTCCGGATGTTGCAGTCCAGAAACTTAAAGGTGCTTCCGCGCTGTTCAATTTCCTGAAGCCTCAGCAGAAGCTTGGGGATATCGCTCAGTCCGGCTTGTTCGGGCAGGTTCACATTCCAAAACGAGCGCTTAAACCCCGAGAGTCCGGGTTCCGGGATTTCGGTGTTCAAGCGAATCTGCGCTTCGCTGATGCCAATACTCTGCAACTGTTCCTTGAGCCATACGGGGAACCACACTTTCGCTGCGGCGGAGGACACTTGGCCACTCCAGCGGACCAGGCCGCTGCGGACCGACGCTGTTTGCTGCTCAATTTCCGAAATCCCATCGATAGCCTTGCGCGCATCCGCCAACCGGGTCGCGAGCTCGGCAAGCCGGATCTGATTGGACTGTTCCCTCGCGCCAATTGAGCGCATTGACTTGCGGTGCTCGACGAACACCCACGCTGAAAAGCCAAGCACTCCAACTGCGGCAAGGACGAATGCACGCCTGACCAGTGTCGAATATTTTCTCATCGCTCTCCTTTCCGCTGAATTTTGGCCGGCTCTTCCGGAGCGCACGTCGCGGAGATCGTGAAAACTGCACGGCCCGGAACGGCAGGCTTGGTGATCGCAAGCGGCGGCTCTTCCAAGTGTTCAAATTGCGTTTGCACTTCGAGTCTCACGGCACCTTGTTCCAGGTTTTGCTTCAGTGCCGCCCGGAATTGGTCCGCAGTTTTTCGCGGCTCAAGGCTGGAGCTGGTGCCGCTCAATCGAAGGACAAAGCCGCCTTGGATTTCCGGGCTATTTCGTCCCTCGAAGGCTCCCAGCTCGATACCTGGCCCAATCGCCGTTGCGACGCTTTGCAGTCCGCTGGTCCATCGACAGGATTCGCGGTCAATCTCGATTTCGCTTTTCAACGCCACTAGCGCCGCCAGCCTCTGCCGGGCCTGCTCGACATTCCCAAGCATGGTTGAAGTTTCCGCCCATTGTGCCTCGCGGACGGCGAGGTCGGACGAGGAACCCTCAGCCCGTTTGCGGAGTTCGGAGTCACTCAGCCAGATCATCGTCGCGACCCCGGCGAAAAGCAACAGCGCTGCAATCGCTCCAATCGCCGACCATGAGAAAGGACGTCCACCATCTTGGGTCTTAGCTCCGTCGGTTGCAGCACCCTGCGCCTCCGTAACCACCGTCGTCTCCGCGAAAGTTTCGGTCTTTCCGGGCTCCACTACGAGGCTTCGAACCTCCATGCCTTGGGAGAGGTGCGTGCGCGTCTGGATAAAAGTAAGGACGTCCAGCAATTCCTCCAATTCAACTGGTTTAAAAAGAAGGTGTCCATTCGGCGATTCCGAACTGCTGCGCTCTGCGACGTCGCCGAGCCGCTCCGTCATGCAAATGAACCGGTCGCAAAGGTGGGGACGGACTCGCTGAATGGCGCGATAAAGGACATTCCCCGCCATACCGGGCATGCTCATGTCGCAAAGAATCGCCTCAAAATCGGTGACCATGATCTCCTTTAGCGCTTCCACGCCGCTCTTCGTGACGCTGATAGAAAACCCTGCTCCATCAAGCATACCGCTTATGACGCGGTCATCCTCCAGAACCAGCACACGCAACTTTTGATCCGCTAATCCGGCTTGCTCCCGACCTTCAGACAAGGCACAGCCCGCGGCGTGAGCAAGGGCTCCCTCCGCATCACAAAGGGAAACGGGAGCCGGGCAGTCCGTTGGCAGAGGGTCACTTGTTTCTACACCGTTGCTCACTTGCGAATGTTTTTAGGAAATTAACAGAGGAAGCATATCCAAGGCCGTTTTCTTTCCAATTCTTCTTTTCCTGCAATCCGGGAGCGGCACTCGATGCGTTTCGCGGGCTATTAGAAAAACGAATCCTCACTTATTTCTGCTCTTGCCCGCTGTGGCCCGCCTCTGAAAAGTTAGCAAGAGCAGGATAAGGATTGAGAGGGAATGACAAGGTCCGCCGGGTATTTCGACAGTCTGTCGATGTTCAAGAAAGTCACAAATGACTCAGGCGACGCCTTTTTCGAGCGCGTCAAGCCAGCCCCGGACGAGCCGCGCCGAATCGGTGTCATCCTCCTGAACGGCAATGTGAAGGATGTTGTTGAGCATTCGCGCCAGAAATACCTGCGTAGTGCATGGCAAAAGGTGATGCGGTAGTAAATCCTGCCCCTGGCTTTCCATGAGATTCCGGCATTCATCGAGATGCAGCCTGCGGCCTCCGTGAAAGGGATCGAAGAAAACATTCCCAAGACGGGCGATGAAATGCCCCGGAAGCCCTACGCCTTCCACCCTCAAACCTGCGCGCTTGGCCACCAGAATATAGACGAGTGTGATGGAAATCGGGAGTCCGAGCCGGGACTCGATGACAGTCGGAAGAAGGGAATTATCGAGATTGTAGTAGTCGTCTTCGTTGCCCTGAAAATGCAAACTGCCGCCAAGCAAGTCCGAGAGAATCTCATGCTGTTCGTCGATATTCTCCGCCTCAACAAGGCGTTTGGTGAGCTCTCGCCCCCACTCGTCGAGCAACCGCCGGCTTTCCGCAAAATCTTCACCGGGACGCATGGCAGCAGCGATGGCCCACGAGATCGTCTCGATGTCGCTGTCTTCTTTGATCTGCGAACAAATCACGGCGAGTTCTTGATGGGCGATACGGCGTTCGATTTCGCCCACCGTCTCGCGCAACCGGCGCTCGACGCGGCCTGAAGCCGTGGCGACCAGCGCACGAAGGTCCGGCAGGACTTCGGGACCGCGCTCGATAAGCTGGCGTTCGACGAGTTCTGCGGTCTCTGTGTCTTCATCGTTGAGAAGTCGAAGAATGGAGTCGCGCTGCGATAGCATGCCGTGAAGGTAAGCGGGGGGCCTTTGCCATGCAAGTTGGACGTGCGATTTCCGCGCTACTGCGCAGATGGGATCGTGAACGGGGCGGACACTTCCAGCACCGCGGTGCTGCTCGGAGCGAAAGGAAGCGGTATGCCGCCACTGTCGAGGACGATGGTGTATTTCACGTCGGGATTCGAGCGGAGTGAAAAGACGCCGCTCTGCCCGGAAAGGATCAAATCGCTGGCCGCGAACGATGCGGTGAGTGCTCCATCGTGTTCCATGAGCGCATTCACATCAGCGAGCGTATTGAGCTGGCTCGCGCCCGCGATCCCAAGGCCGGGTACTTCCTGCGCGATTGCGATGCCCGCGCTGATGCGGTTCGAGGCGTTGCGCGGTGATGCAGTCGCTGTCGAAAAAATGAACTCGTTGGTTGCCGGAGTCGCTTTCCGCGTTCCGCCGAAAGCAACATTACCCGCAAGATTTTGCGGGAAATTTGATTTCTTCCGCGCCTCCACGACGACCACGGACTTTGGATTATTCACGCTACTCGCGGCGACCGAGGTCGTCGCCGGGACAGGTGATGCCGACAGCTTCGCGGGTGCAATTAAAACCCGCGACCCGCCTATCGCCGGAATCGAAATGCCCACCGCAGTTTGTTCTGTGGTATTCAGCGGCGACTCACTCGCTCCGTCCACCGGAAGAATTCCGGCAACCGAAACAGCCCCCGGCGACACCACGGAGCGCGGGCTCAAATTCCGCTCGCCGCCGAAAGCCGGCGTCACTTTTACGATCGTGTCCGCAGTGCGGGAGGCGACCAGGGACTCGGCGACAGGCAGGGGCACCAATGCGACGCCCGGACGTTGCCTTTCATTACGCGCCTCCGGCATCGCGATAATTGGCAAATCGGCGTTTTCCTGAATCTCCACGACCCGCGGCGTCGCGAGTTTTTGAGCGACATCAGGGAGCTTCACATGCGTGGAATCAGCGAGCAACTGAGGACGCTCACCCCACGTGATCGCGATCGATGCTATGACCGCGCCTGCCATCACTCCGGCTGCTGCCGAAAGCGCCCAAAGTGGAAGCCGTCGCGTTTCCACCGGGGCCGCCGGGATGACTCCCGGAGTTCCCTCGACGCCAACCTCCGCAAATATCTCGCGCCAATGCGCATCAGAAAGCCGCGCGTTGTGCTCCGCTGAAAACGCCTGCTTCAGCTTTTCCGCGAAGGCAGCAGTGACTTCGGCCTCTTGCCACAACTCCTTGTCCGCAAGAATGCCGGGCTCGACCGACTCCTTCTCCCGGGATGGCAGCGCATCAAGCACGTAGGCCGTAAATTTCGGATCGTCGATATTCATCCCGTCGCGCTCCTTCCGTTGGCGCGCCGGTCCGCCAGAACCCGCAATCGCTTCAATCCATGATGCAGAAGAAAGCCCACGTTTCCCGACGAAAGCCCAGTCACGGCGGCAATCTCTTCATAGCTCATGTCGCTCTGGAATTTCAGCCGGATGACTTCCCGCTGATTGGGCGGCAACTGGTCCACGAGCTTCATCAGCCACAGCGCCTCGTCCCGCGCCTCAAGGACTTCCGCCGGACCCGCCATTGGGCAGCGCTCATCCGCCGGCACAAACGGCATCGGCACGATTCGCTGTTGTTTCCGCACGTAGTCGAGCGCCCGGTATCGCGTCACAGTAAAGAGCCAGCCTTCGAGATGCTGCTTTTCAGTCGGCGGCGGCTCGGAGCCCGGCCCGCGCTCCTTTGTCAACGCGCGGACATAAGTGATGAATGTCTCCTGCACAACGTCGCGCGCCGCATCGAGATCATTCACAAACGTGTGGGCATACTGAATCAGCGGGCGCTCGTAGCGGCCGAGCAAAGCCTGGAAATCTGGCAGCGGTTGTGAAGACATCTCTAAATCAGTAATCGCATGTGTAGCTCCGATTCTTGGAAATATCATGCAAATCGTTTTCGCATCGCCGATATTCCGGCCCCCGATCACGCAATCCTTGAACGCGCTGGTCGCAGCGTGATAAGGACGGGGCGATATGACCATGATTAAGAAAGCCGTCTTGCTCGCCGCGGGAAAAGGCAGCCGAATGAAGGAACTCACCAACGACATCCCGAAGCCCATGCTCGAAGTGCGCGGCAAACCGATCCTCCTCCACATCGTAGAGGGTCTTGCGGCGGCGGGCGTGACGGATTTCTGCATCGTCGTGGGCTATCGAGCAGATGTGGTGCGCGAATTTTTTGGCGACGGGTCGCGGTTCGGAGTGCGGGTGCAATATGTCTCGCAAGTCGTGCAGGATGGCACCGGTCGTGTGGTGGAACTGGCCAAGGAGTTCGCGGGAAATGACCCATTCGTTCTGAGCTACGGCGACATCCTCATCGATGCTGCAAACTACCGGCGCATCGTGGCGCTGGGCGCCGCCGAGGGACTCGTCACCGTGAAGCACAATGAAGGTGAAATCGCGAAGGGCGGTTGCGTCGTGGTGAACGAACGCTTCGAGCTGACAGACCTCATCGAAAAGCCCGCCGGAAAAGCCCCAAGCCCATGGTACAATGCGGGCGTTTATTCCTTCCGTCCGTCTATTTTTGATTTCACATCCCGTCTGCAACTTTCGCCGCGCGGCGAATACGAACTCACCGATGCAATCCGCGATCTCGGCCAGAGCGGAAAGGTCGTGCAAGTCGTCGAATTGAGCGGAGACTGGGCGGACGTTCGCGACCCGGAAGTCCTTGCGTCGCTTAACCAATAGCCGCGTCGTTCTTTATCCTGCCCACCATGATCACCTCTCGCGGAATTCTCGCACTTTTCCTACTCCTCCTGTCGCTCCCGCTTGCAGCAGACATCGCACAGCAGGACGCGAAATTTGCGAAGCTGCCGGCGGCTGAATCTGTCACAGGGCCGGGGGCATTGGAGGGCATGGCTCGCGCACTGGGGAAATCCAACCCCATCGGCTTCGCCGAGTGGAAGGAAATCAAAGACGGACCGGAGAAAGGTCCGGCCGACATCCTTCGCCTCGCGACGAAAAAAGCGGGGGAAAAACCGTGGCTTTTTCAAGCCACCGCAAAAATCACCAGCCCGGTTGCGAAGGACGACATCCTGCTCGCGGTATTTTATGCGCGCGGCGAGTATCTGCCGAATGGCAGCGCCCATTGTTCGTTTGTTTTCGAGGAGACGAAAGCTCCCTACACGAAATCCGTCACATCCCGTGTGGAAGTGGAAGCCGAGTGGCGCAAATACTACGTCGCCTTTCACGCCATACAGGCCTACCCGGTCGGTACTGCGCAGATGAGTTTTCAAGCAGGGTTCGGGCAGCAGATTGTCCAAATCGCAAACCTCAAGGTTCTGAACTACCGAAAGACCGTCAAATACGTCGATCTGCCATACACTCCCCTCACCTACCGTGGCCGTGCGGATACCGCAGACTGGCGCACGGAGGCCAGCGAGCGCATCGAAAAATACCGCAAGGCCTCGCTCACCATCCGCATCAACAACGCAAAGGGAAACAAGATCGTCGGCGCGGAAGTCCGCATCCGGCAAGTCCGCCACGCATACGGATTTGGCAGCGCGGTCGATGCAAAGACGTTGCTCGCCGAGGGGCCGGACGGGGAAAAATACCGCTCCATCGTAGAGTCGTCGTTCAACAAAGTGACAATTGAGAATGACCTCAAGTGGCAACAATGGGAAAGCGACAAACAGCCCGGACTCGATGCGCTCGCCTGGCTGAAAGAGCGCAACATCAGCGTCCGCGGTCACAACCTTCTGTGGCCCGGATGGAAGAATCTCCCGAAAGACCTCGAAGCCCTCGAACCACCAAAACTCCGCACCCGAATACTCGACCACATTCGCGATGAAGCCACTGCACTGAAGGGGAGTGTCACCGAATGGGATGTGGTGAACGAACCGTACAGCAATACCGACGTGCAGAAAGCGCTCGGCGACGGTTTCCTCGTAGAAGCATTCAAGGCCGCACGCGACGCCGATCCAAAGGCGCGCCTCTTCATCAACGACTACGGCATCCTGTCCCACGGCGGCACGGATACCGAGCATCAGGATGCCTATTTTAAGACTATCAAGACCCTCCGTGCGCTCGGTGCCCCGATTGGCGGAATCGGCATGCAGGGCCACTTTAACGACGAACTCACGCCTCCGGTGAAGATCTGGGAAATCCTCGACCGCTTTTCCGAACTCGGCATCCCCATCCAAATCACCGAGCACGACATCAACGTCTGGGACGAAGACGCATGGGCCGACTATACACGGGACTTCATGA
The DNA here is from genome assembly GCA_043755735.1 of Verrucomicrobiaceae bacterium. Taxonomy (GTDB): domain Bacteria; phylum Verrucomicrobiota; class Verrucomicrobiia; order Chthoniobacterales; family Chthoniobacteraceae; genus SXWH01. The sequence goes on from JAYUSJ010000271.1 coordinate 10,485, forward strand.
CGGTTTGCTTCGCCCATCCAGCCACGAACGCCTTCATCACATGGGGCTTTTGGGAAGGCCGCCATTGGATTCCAAATGCAGCGTATTGGACCAAAGACTGGCAGCCCCGGACCGCGGCAAAAGTCTGGTACGATCTGGTCTTCAAAAAATGGTGGACCAATGTCCGTTCCTGGACCGACTACAGAGGCCGCGTGAAGTCGAAGTGCTTCCTCGGCGACTACGTCATCGAGGTAAAATACGGCACGATGAAAACCGAGAAACTCTTCACACTGAAACGAGGCAGCGACAATTACATCGAAATCCAGTTGCGCCCGCCGCCCAAAGTGAAGCCGCCCGCTCCCGGCGCCGCTGTTCCCGCTGTTCCCGCTGTTCCCGCCGTACCCGCCAAGCCGCAGGTCGCGCCGTGATCTTTTTTCGCCCGGCGGGTTTCGCGGCGGGAATGAGAAGCAAAGTCGGAAACGTCGTTTGACGAAACCGCCTCGCGCAGCCACAACCCCACCATGTCTTCACAATCACTCACGACCACCGATCCGGAACGCACCATCGAGTTTGAATTCGTTCGCGCCACGGAAAACGCGGCGCTCAACTCCCTTTCGTGGCTGGGCCGGGGCGAAAAAGAGCTAGCCGACAAAGCGGCTTGCGACGCCATTTTTGGCGTGTTCGATCTCGTGGATATTTGCGGCGAGGTCGTCATCGGCGAGGGCATCAAAGACAACGCGCCCGGCATCTTTATCGGTGAACACCTCGGCACATGGCGCGCCGGATCGCCACGCTTTCAGATTGCGCTCGACCCGATCGACGGCACTACGAACATCGCTCAAGGCCTGCCCAACAGCATCTCCGTGATGGCCGCGAGCGAAAGCACCGAAGGCAGCCCGAATGTCATGCGCAACCTTCCCACATTTTACGCGCAGAAACTCGCCTACGGACCGGATGTCGTCAGCGCCATTGCGCAAGGCATGGACCCGCTTTCGCTGGACGCCCCGATCGGCGAGAACCTCGCCAAGGTTGCGAAAGCACTCGGCAAGCGCGTGAAGGATCTCGTTGTGATGACACTCCAACGCCCGCGCCACGCGGAGTTCATCAAGCAAGTCCGCGAAAGCGGCGCGGCACTGCGTTTGATCAGCGACGGCGACATCACGGCTGCCGTCTCCCCTTCCCTGCACGAAAGCGGAGTGGACCTGTTTTATGGTATTGGCGGGTCGCCGGAAGGCATCCTCACCGCCGCGGCTCTGCGTGCTCTCGGCGGAGACATGCTCCTGCGAATGGCTCCGAGAGACGACGCAGAGCGCGCCGAAGCCGTCAAAGCCGTCGGCGAAGAAGAAGTCGCCCGCGTTTACCAAAGCATCGACCTCGTTTGGGGCGAGAGCTGTATCTTTTGCGCTACGGGAATCAGTGACAGCCCGTTGCTTCCCGGGGTGACTCTTCGTGGAAAAAAGGCGATCACGCACAGTATCCTCATGCGCGCAAAGAGCCGGACCGTCCGCTACATCCGGGCGATTCACGATCTCGAACACAAGACGATCCACCTGCGCGGCGAAGGCCACGAGCAAAAGCTGGCGTAGCCGCCACAGCGTGTCGATCTGGAGCGATGTTTAAGTCCGGACGTTTTTCGGCTTGCCGCGAAGCCCGTTCCCGCCGACTTCTTCAAGCTCTTCAATGGATATAATTCTTCCGCTTCTACGCAATAACGCCCGCGCTTCCGTCAGTGATCTCGCCAAGTCTGCGAATATCACCGAGTCCGAAGTCGTCGCGCGCATTGCAAAGCTGGAAGCGGATGGCGTGGTGCTCGGATACCTCGCCGTGGTGGACCCGGAGAAGGTCGCGAAGGACCGCGTCGCCGCACTGATCGAGGTGAAATTGACGCCCGAACGTGAAGGAGGTTTCGACAAAACAGCGGAACGCGTCGCGCGATTCCCCGAGGTCGTGAGCTGCTATCTCATGAGCGGCGGCTACGATCTTCATGTCGTCGTCGAAGGAAACACGCTGCACGAAGTTGCGGGATTCGTCTCGGAGAAGCTCAGCACGCTCAAAGGTGTCATCAGCACCGTGACCCATTTCCGCCTGAAGTCTTACAAGGAAAACGGCGTGGAACTAAACCGGGAGGCAGGGCCGCAAAGGCTCGCAGTCGCACCGTGATTCGCGCAATCGCAGCGATGATCAACGCACGAGCGAGCGCTATTGCGCGTAGCCGCGCCGGGGTGTCTTTCGAGTAAAAGACGGAACGGAACCCGCGCGCGGCCAACCTCCCGAACCGGACCGTCGCACTTCATCCAATCCAAACTTTTATTTATTTCAAATGAGCATTTCCAATCACATCGCAACACACATCCGTGACATTCCGCGCAGCGGCATCCGGGATTTCTTCGAGATCGTCCAGTCCATGAAGGACGTGATCTCGCTCGGTATCGGCGAACCCGATTTTCACACGCCATGGCGCATCCGTGAGGCCGCAATCTACTCGCTGGAGCGCGGACACACAGGCTACACCAGCAACCTCGGATTGCCACGCCTCCGCGAGTGCATCGCCGAATATGTGGCGGAACATTTCGCCGTGCAATACGACCCGAAGACCGAAATCATCGTCACCGTCGGCGTCAGCGAAGCCATCGACCTTGCACTCCGCGCGCTTGTGAATCCCGGCGACGAAGTCCTTTACCACGAGCCATGCTACGTCAGCTACAGCCCGAGCGTCGTCATGGCCCACGGCATCCCCGTCGCCGTCCCGACGCACGCCACGGACAATTTCCGCATGACGGCGGAAGAACTCACGAAGCACATCACACCACGCTCGAAGGTCCTGATGATGAACTTCCCGTGCAACCCCACCGGCGCGACGCAATCGCGCGAGGAGCTCGAAAAGATCGCGAAACTCTGCGTGGCGCACGACCTCGTCATCCTCACCGACGAAATCTACAGCGAGCTCACGTATGATGGCGCATCCCACTTCAGCATTGCTGCGCTGCCGGGCATGAAGGAGCGGTGCGTATTCCTCCACGGCTTCTCAAAGGCCTTTGCAATGACCGGCTTTCGCGTGGGCTATGCTTGTGCGCCCGCCGCGCTCACCGAGGCCATGATGAAGGTGCATCAATACGCCATCCTCTGCGCAAACACGATGGCGCAGGATGCCGCCATCGAAGCACTCGAGAGCGGCGCAAACGATGTCGCCATGATGCGCAAGGAATACGAAGCACGGCGGAACTACATCGTCCGCAGCCTGAACGATATGGGCCTTCCGTGCTTCAAGCCGCTCGGTGCATTCTACGTCTTTCCAGACATCCGCTCCACCGGTATGACCAGCCGCGAGTTCTCGCTCGGCCTGCTGGAAAAGAAGCAGGTCGCCTGCGTCCCCGGCCCCGCTTTTGGCGCCAGCGGCGAAGGCCACATCCGGTGCAGCTACGCCACGGGGCTCGATAAGATCAAAATCGCCATGGAACGCATGGCCGAATTCGTCGCGGGAAAGTAAGCACTACCGCAGCTTCGCGAGGATCGCCTCGACATCATACACACAGCCTCCCCACGTCCCGCCGCTCGCCGCCTGCAACGCCGCCCACAGCCGCGTGTCGGCGGGGAGCGCGGGATGTGGCGCGAGTCGCGGGTCCGGCTTACGTGAATCGAGGATCTCCGCTCCCTCTTCCGGCGAAAACGTGCGGCCTTCGCAGCCTATGAAATCGACGCTTCCCGTCATCGCGGCGCGGTCCACGATGATGCGCACCATGTCGCCATCGCGGAGCTTTCCGAGCGGACCGCCGGCGAGCGCTTCCGGGCCGATGTGACCGATGCACGCTCCCGTGCTCACTCCGCTAAATCGCGCATCGGTGAGCAGCGCCACCTGCTTGC
>JAYUSJ010000272.1:0-14320 GCA_043755735.1 Verrucomicrobiaceae bacterium
AGATCACGGCGAACGAAGTGGAGCGCACGCGATACGATGCGATGGACGACATGCTCGCGACGACGGGAAGTGCGTTCCTCGGGCTCACTGTAGGCTGCGCGCGGTGTCACGATCACAAGTTCGACCCGATTCCGACGAAGGATTATTACCAGATGCTTTCGACGTTCACGACGACTGTGAGGAGTAACGTCGACCTAGTTCTCGATCCCGTCGCTGCTGCGAAGACAAAGGTGGACAACGATAAGAAGCGCGCCGATTTAACCGCCGCAGTCGCCGCCTACGAAGCGGGACCGCGCCCGAAAATGGACGCTTGGATCGCGAAGGCCGAGCTACCGAAAGGTGCGGTGCAAATTGCGAAGCTCGATAGCATCGCATCGAAAGGCGGCGCGACGTTTACGGATCTCAAAGACGGCTCCTGGCTCGCTGCCGGGGCGAATCCGAAGGACGATACTTACACGCTCACGACGACAACCGACGGTCGGAGGATTACTGGGATTAAACTGGAGGCGCTGGCGCACGAGTCGTTCAAATCAAAGGGACCGGGGCGGGCTGGAAACGGGAATTTCGCGCTGAGTCGGATCACGGTTTCCGTCACTCCGCTAAAAGGCGGCGACACGCGGGAAGTGAAGCTCGTCGCGGCGGAGGCGACGCATCAGCAAAACAAGGAATCGCTCTCCGTGGCGTCGTCGCTCGACAACAATCCGAAGAGCGGCTGGGCTGTGGATTCCGGAGGGATCGGCAAGGACCAGGCAGCGGCGTTCACCTTTGCCGAGCCGCTCGATATGGAAGGCGGAGCGAAGCTAACGGTGACGCTGGAGTTTTTCGTGAACGACGCGCACTGCATCGGAAGGCCGCGACTCGGAATTTTTACAGGCGATGCGCCCGCGCTGAAGTCGCAGAGCTTGCCCGCAAACATCGCAGCGCTGGAGCCAAAGCTCCGCGCACACACGCCGCTCGCCGCAGCGGAGACGGATACACTTTTCGCATGGTGGAATGAACGCGACGCGGGCGTTCGCGCGCTGACTAAACAGATCGCCGAGCACGACAAGACCGCGCCAAAAGGAACAACACCCGTGATGGTCTGCGCAGAGGGCTACCCGCCGATCGTCATGCATTCTCAAGGCGCGCCTTTCCTCGACAAAACGCACATTTTGAAGCGCGGAGACCCCAACCAAAAGCAGTCGCCCGCTTCGCAGGCTTTCCTGCAAGCGCTGAGCCCCGATGCGAGCGCAGACCGCTGGAAGTGGACGCCGCCAGAAGGCGCGAAATATTCCGGTCGCCGGCGGACGCTCGCGAATTGGATCACCGACACCGGGCATGGCGGCGGGACAATCATGGCACGGGTCGCGGCGAATCGCGTATGGCAGCAGCATTTCGGGCGCGGCATTGTCGCGACGCCGAATGATTTCGGGAAGACCGGCGCGCTGCCGAGCCATCCGGAGTTGCTCGACTGGCTCGCCGGCGAACTCATTCACGGCGGATGGAAACTGAAGCCGCTGCACCGCCTTCTCATGACGAGCGCCGCATACCGGCAGTCCAGCACCGCCGACGCCGCGAAGACCGCTGCTGATTTGGAGAACACGCTCTTCATGCGCCGCATCCCGCACCGACTGGAAGGCGAGGCCGTCCGCGATAGCGCGCTCGCAGCTTCGGGGCTGCTCGATACGACGATGTTTGGCGCGGGCACTTTGAACGAAGGAAGCGTTCGCCGTAGTATTTACTTCCGTATTAAGAGGAGCCAGCTCGTCAACTCGATGGTCGTGTTTGATGCGCCCGAGCCGTTGTCCAGCCAGGGCAGCCGCCCGACGACCACGGTCGCGCCGCAGGCATTGCTCTTGATGAATAGCCCCGAGGTGCGCAAGTGGTCCGTGGCTTTTGCAAAGCGCGTGATGAAGGACTCTGCGAGCGACGACGTGACGCCCATCATCGCCCGGGCCTACGCCATCGCGCTTGGTCGCGAGCCGCGTCCATCGGAGTTGAAAGCGGCGACTGCATTCATCGGAAACGGGATGGGTGCGGGACTGGAGAAGTCGGTCGCTGACTTTTGTCAGGCGCTGCTTTCGTCGAACGAGTTTGCCTACTTGAACTAAACGACAAAATGCGTGCTGGCAGCAGCGCGCTTTGTTTGCAAGAAACCGCACATGGCAAAAATCCGTATCGCTGGCATTAACTTCGATCACTTCCACATGGGCGATTTGCTCCGCATGGTCCACGACCATCCCGGTGCGGAACTCGTCGGCATTTGCGATGCGCAGCCCGCGCGAATGGTCGAGGCCGCACGCAACTTCTCCATTCCGTCCGACGCCGTGTTTACGGATGTCGATGCGTGCATGGAGCAGACGAAGCCGGACGTCGTCATCCTCTGCCCCGCCGCCGCGCACCACTCGGATTACACGCAACGCGTCGCAAAATACGGCGTTCACATCCTGATGGAAAAACCGTTTGCAGCAACGCTCGCGCAGGCCGACGCGATGATCGCCGCGATGCCCAAGGACAAGCTGCTCGCGGTGAACTGGCCGCTCCGCTGGGACCCGGCCGCCGCGACGGTAAAGCGGATGATCGACGACGGTGTCATCGGCGAAGTCCGCAGCTATCATCATTTCGGCGGAAATCGCGGCCCGCTTTACCACGGCGCAGACAAGATCGAGAAGGAGCCCACGGCAGCGGATAAAGCGGCGAGCTGGTTTTACAGCAAGGACGCCGGCGGCGGCTCGCTGCTCGATTATCTCGGCTACGGAACGACCCTCGGCACGTGGTTCATGGATGGCCGCAGCCCGATAGAGGTGACAGCGGTGACCGACGGCACTCCAGGTCTTGAGGTCGATGAGCACAGCGTCGTCGTGAGCCGCTATGCCACGGGCCTTTCCAAATGCGAGACGCGCTGGGGCACCTTCACCGACCCGTGGACCACGCAGCCGCAGCCGCGTTGTGGGTTTGTTATTTGCGGCAGTGACGGAACGCTCGCCTGCCACGACTACGAGCCGTTCGTTCACGTCCAGACGCGCGAGCATCCCGCAGTGCGTTCGCTCCCCGTGGATGCCCTGTGCGCTCCGGAGCGGAACCCGGTGGAATACTTTCTTCACTGCATCACCACGGGCACTCCGCTCACCGGTCCGCTCTCGCCAGCCATCTCGCGAATCGGGCAGCAGATCGTCGATAGCGCCGTTCTTTCGGCCCGCGAGAAACGGACCGTTGCTCTGTTGGGGTGAAAATTTTCGCACTTCGGAGTTGCCATCCTGCCTCAACGCACGTAACCACGCGCCGCTTCACAAACGAACCACTCTCATGTCAGAAAAATCAATCTCAGAAAAGGTAAAGGATATCATCGTCGAACAACTCGGGGTCAACCCGGAGCAAGTAACCGAAAACGCATCCTTCATCGAAGACCTCGGCGCAGACTCACTCGACACAGTCGAACTGGTCATGGCGTTTGAGGAAGAATTCAACGTTGAAGTACCGGACGAAGACGCCGAGAAACTTCAAGCAGTCGGCGATGTCGTGAAATACATCGAAGACAAGACGTCGAAATAACTCGCGCACTTTTCCAACAAACAATCACAGGAGCCCCGGCTGCAAAGCCGGGGCTTTTGCTTTGTCCAGCGTAGCTCGACTTTCCAAAGTCGAGTTTTGACGTCTGCAACAGAAAGGGAGTTCGCCTCAACCCGCGAGCCTTCACTCGACATTGGAATGTCGAGCTACCTCAGCAATCGCGTGAGCACCCAGATGATGAACAGGATGCCAAAAAGCAGCCCGAGAATTGCCCCTGCTACTTTCATAAAGTCACGGGGCTTAAATTCAGTTCGGTTACGCCAGTCATTCATGCACCCGCCTTTACGGTGGAAATGCCGCGATGGAAACTACATTCGCCTTGCCGGGCGCGGGGCAACTTCCTACACCGCTGGCATCGTGCGACATGGCTTGCACGGTTCATTTCAACAATCCTACACACTTACACTATGAGCAGAAAAATTCGTTACGGCATGGTCGGCGGCGGGCGCGGCGCATTCATCGGGGCACTTCATCGCATCGCGGCGGCGATGGACGGACAGATCGAGCTGGTCTGCGGCGCATTCAGCAGCGACCCGCAGCGCAGCAAGGACAGCGGTGCGGACTTTTTCCTCCCGCCGGATCGTTGCTACGGCACGTATGAAGAAATGATCAAGGCCGAGGCGAAGCTACCCGTCGGTGACCGCATGGACTTCATGTGCATCGTCACGCCGAACTACATGCACTTCCCGCCCGCGAAAATGGCGCTGGAGAACGGGTTTCACGTCCTCAGCGACAAGCCCGCAACCTTCAACCTCGACGAGGCAAAGAAGCTCGCCGAGATCGTGAAAAAGACCGGACTCCTCTACGGCCTCACGCACAACTACACCGGCTACCCGCTCGTCAAGGAAGCGCGCGACATGGTCGCCGCCGGCAAGCTCGGCAAGATTCGCAAAGTCGTCGTCGAGTATCCGCAAGGCTGGCTCGCCACGCGCCTCGAAGCCTCCGACCAAAAGCAGGCCGCCTGGCGCACCGACCCAAAACGCAGCGGTGCCGCCGGCTGCATCGGCGACATCGGCACGCACGCCGAGAACCTCGCCGAATACATCACGGGCCTCAAAATCTCCGAACTCGCCGCCGACCTCACGGCGTTTGTGAAAGGTCGGAAGCTCGATGATGACGGCAACCTCCTCCTCCGTTTCAAAGGCGGAGCGAAAGGCGTGCTCCACAGCTCCCAGATTTCCGTGGGCGAAGAGAACAACCTCAATATCCGCGTGTATGGCGAAATGGGCGGCCTCGAATGGCACCAAAACGAGCCCAACACGCTGCTCGTGAAATGGCTCGATCAGCCCACTCAAATCTTCCGCACCGGAAACGGCTATCTCGGCAAAAACGCAGCATCGGCAACGCGCACGCCTCCCTCGCATCCCGAGGGCTACCTCGAAGCATTCGCGAACATCTACCGCAATTTCGCAGGCGCAGTGCGCGCCCGCCTCGATGGAAAAAAGCTCGCCAAGACCGACCCAGCCAACGACTACCCGAAAATCGAAGACGGCGTGCGAGGCATGGCGTTCATCGAAGCGGTGGTAAAATCGTCAAAAGCCAATGCGGCGTGGACGAAACTGGACGTGTAATTCGTCCCTTCAACAATCGACAATCGGAGTTCATCAATCAGCAATCCCCGCCGCTCAAAATGTCGATTGATGAATCTCGATTGTTGATTGCTGAGGTTCTACACTCGGCGCATGGACATCACCGGAGTCATCAAACGCCGAATTCTCGTCAACTACCGCGTCGCACCGGAGATCGTGCGCCCGTTGCTGCCTGCGCCGTTTCGGCCCAAGTTGCATGCGGGATTTGCAGTGGTCGGCATCTGCCTTATCCGGCTGGAAAAAATGCGGCCGCTCGGGCTGCCAGGGTTCATCGGAATCTCCAGCGAGAACGCGGCGCACCGCGTGGCCGTCGAGTGGGATGAAGGCGTGGTGGTGCGGGAAGGCGTGTTTGTTTTCCGGCGCGATACGAATTCGCTGATGAACCACTACGCGGGCGGACGGCTTTTTCCGGGTCAGCAGCACTATGCAGACTTTGCCGTGCGCGATGCCAATGGCCACGTAGGACTTCGCGCACGGCCGGACAACGGTGCGGCGATTGTCGAGCTTCGTGGCCATGAGAGCGCGGCGTTACCTGCCGGCTCGATCTTCCAGTCGCTGGAGGAAAGCTCGCGCTTCTTTGAAGGCGGATGCCTTGGCTTTTCGCTCGCCTCTTCGGGAACTATCGATGGGATGAAGCTCGTCACCCGCGAATGGATTGTCCGTCCGTTTGAAGTGGAGATCTGCCGCTCGCGGTTCTTCGCGGATGCGAGCGTTTTCCCGGCAGGCAGCGTAGTGTTTGACCACGCAATCATCATGCGCGACATCCAGCACGACTGGCACTCCTGCGCGGCTCCCGGCGAGACGGTAAAACGGATCGCGTAAAATCAGGTGCATTCTGCCGGGAGTGCGCTAAAGAGATTCGTTCCATGCTTAGCGTCTTAAAGTTCATCGGTATCTGTTTAGAGGTAGTCCTGCTGTTCAACTTCGTGATCTTCTTTCACGAACTCGGCCACTTCCTCGCGGCGAAGTGGCGCGGGCTTGTCGTCGAGGAGTTCGCCATCTGGTTTGGCAAGCCCATCTGGCGCAAGAAAATCGGCGGTGTCTGGTACGCGCTCAACTCGATTCCGTTCGGCGGATACGTGAAGCTCCCGCAGCTCGCCAACGGCGATGTGGAGGGAACTTCGGAGTATCCGGCGGGTTCACTCCCGGCAGCCAAGCCGATCGACAAGATCATCGTTGCCGCCGCGGGACCGCTGTTCTCTTTCATCCTCGCCTGCATCTTCGCGGTGATCGTTTCGCAAATCGGTTACCCGATGAGGGAGGAAGCCGGCACGACGGTGATTGGCGGCCTCATGAAAGACGGGCCGGCTGAGAAAGCAGGGATGAAAGTCGGCGATGAGATCGTCTCGATTGATGGGATTGCGGTCTCGCGATTTATGGGTCAAGGGGACAACGCGATCATGTGGAGGATTGTGAGGTCGGAAGGCGACACGCTGCCCATCGTCGTCCGTCGCGACGGCAAAGAATTGACGCTCACGCCGTCACCGACACGGCCGGAGAAGACTATTTTGACACGCCGTAAAACCCGCGAAATCGGTATCGCACCGGCAACAACGCCGCGAGTCGGCATGGTGGAAGCGAAGGGCTCCGCGCAGGCCGCGGGACTCAAACAAGGCGACTTTATTACCCATGTAAATGGGGAGCGGCTCTACGCGATCGACGGGATCGAGGAGTATCTGGCGGACCATCCCGCTGAACAAGTCGAGCTGACTCTTGAACGCGGCGATGCGAAGCACCCGGAGATTTTGAAGGTGCCGTTTCAGTTGAATCCTCCGACCATCAAAGGCATCGAGGCTGACAGTCCGGCAGAACGCTCCGGATTGAAAAAAGGCGACGTGGTCCTGAGCGTGGATGGCAAGGTGATGAAGTCGTCGGTTGCGATCATCGAATACATCATCTCGAAGAAGGCGGAGCCTATTTCGCTGGCAGTGGAGCGCGAGGGGAAGGCGATTCCCGAGATCAAAGTAGCACCAGCCGAAGCGAAGCTCGAAACCGGAGGGACGCGCCCACGAATTGGCGTCATGTTCGGGCATGACTACGGAATGAAATTCGACGGCATTGGACGGGGCAAGCCCGTGTTCCCCGGCGTGGTGGAGCAAGTCGAGCAGAGCGCCATGGCGATCTTCAATACCATCGGCGCCATCACGAGCCGCAAGAGTGAAATCAGCATTCAACACCTCGGTGGTCCGGTCATGATGATGAACTTGTATTACCGTCTCTTCGAGCAGGAGAACGGCTGGAAACTGGCATTTTGGTTCTCCGTGATTCTCAATGTGAACCTCGCGCTGATGAACCTCCTACCAATTCCTCCACTCGATGGAAGCCACATCACTTTCGCGACTATCGCGGCGATCAAGCGCCGCCCGGAGGCTGCTGATGAGATGGCGAACAGCAAGCCTGTGCAGTGGTTCGTGACAGCGGGCACGCTCATGATTATGGGCTTCATGCTCTATGTGACTTTCTTCGATTTGCAGGATGTTTTCGGCGGCGGAAAATCCAACAAATTCCCATACGCAAATCCCGCAGAGGAAAAGGCGAAGTAGATCCGTATGGAATTCTGCCCGTCGCTTTTCCACAGCCAGCGGAGGAATACCCGCGTCGTCCGCGTAGGTGATGTCGCCATCGGCGGCGACAATCCCATCCGCGTGCAGAGCATGATTACATGCGACACGATGGACACGGAGGCTTCCATCCAGCAGACGCTCGACCTGGCTGCGGTCGGCTGTGAGATTGTGCGAATCACTGCGCCCACAGTGAAAGACGCGGCGAACCTCCAGCACATCGTCGCCGGCCTGCGTGAACGCGGATGCAATGTTCCGATTGTTGCCGATATTCATTTTAAGCCCGACGCTGCGATGGAGGCGGCGAAGTGGGTGGAGAAGGTGCGCGTGAATCCCGGGAATTACGCGGATTCCAAGAAGTTTGCGGTCAAGGAATACACGGACGCGGATTACGCTTCCGAGCTGGAGCGCATCCGCGAACGGTTCTCTCCGTTGGTTGCTTTTTGCGAAGAGCACGGGCGCGCGATGCGCATCGGCACGAACCACGGATCGTTGTCGGACCGCATCATGAACCGCTACGGCGACACGCCGCTTGGCATGGTGGAGAGCGCGCTGGAATTTGCCCGTATCGCGCGGGAGATGGACTACCACGACTTCGTGTTCTCGATGAAGGCGAGTAATCCAAAGGTGATGATTGAAGCGTATCGACTGCTCGTTGCGCGACTGAATGCAGAAGGTGCGGATTGGAATTATCCGATTCATCTCGGCGTGACGGAAGCGGGTGATGGCGAGGACGGACGCATCAAGTCGGCCATCGGTATAGGCTCGCTCCTGAATGATGGCATCGGCGACACCATCCGGGTATCGCTCACGGAGGACAGCGTTCACGAGATTCCTGTGGCTCAGGCTTTGGTGAAATCAGTTCGCTATTCTGCTGCGAAAATCGAAGCGCCGCAGCCGTTCGATCCGTTCACTTACAAGCGACGCGAGACCACGCCTCTTACGGTCTGCGCGACCAAAGTCGGCGGCGAGTCGGTGATTGCGGTGGCCATCCGCCGGGACAAGTTTGCAGCGATCGCGCACAAGGTGGACTCCCTCGGAGATTTCAAGCCGGACTTCGTTTATGAAGAAGCTGGCGTCGTGGAAGTGGACCCGCGCGATGACGCGGCTGTTTCGACTCTGAATGACGCCGAAGCCCGACTGGTCAGCATCCCCGATGGCATCGACCTCGCGCCCGCAGTTGCATTCCGGCTGCTCGCAGCCCGGCTTGCCGAGCGGCACTCCATTTTACTGAAGGACACCTTCGCTCCTTCGGAGAATCCCGAGCGTCCATTCATTGAGACGCTGCTGGAGAGTTCCGCCGCCATCGGCTCGCTGCTGTGCGACGGAATCGGCGACGGCATTTTGATCCAGGGCGAACACGCTCCCGGTCAATCGCTCCGCCTCGCATTCAATATCCTGCAAGCTGCGGGCGCGCGAATCTTCAAGACAGACTACGTCGCCTGCCCAAGCTGCGGCCGCACGCTCTTTAATCTGCAAGAGACCACCGCACGCATCAAGGCATCGACCGTCCATTTGAAGGGCGTGAAAATCGCCATCATGGGCTGCATCGTGAATGGTCCGGGGGAAATGGCGGACGCCGATTTCGGCTACGTCGGCGGCGCGCCGGGGAAAATCAATCTCTACGTCGGAAAGAAGCCCGTGAAGTTCAACATCCCGCAAGACGAAGCGGTGGAGCGGCTCAAAGACCTCATCAAAGAGCACGGCAAGTGGGTGGAGCCTGATGGAGTGGTTGCGGCAGTTTGAAGACGGGATCGCGAAACGCTTCGGCTCGTCTGTCGTTTCACCCTTCCCTCCGTGTACGACGCTCGACTTGCCAAATGTCCCAGTAATATCGACCGTCCAAACATGAACTGCTCGCAATCCCTACTCAGCATCCACTTTTTCCTGCTGTTCCTGCTCGTGAATGCAGGAACCGCCGCCGAGCGTCCGAACATCCTGTTTGCGATCGCCGATGATTGGGGAAAGCACGCCAGCGCGTACGGCACGAAATGGGTAAAGACGCCCGCATTTGATCGGGTCGCGAAGGACGGTGTCCTTTTTAACAACGCCTACACGCCAAACGCCAAGTGCGCGCCGTCGCGGGCCTGCATCCTCACGGGACGCAACTCGTGGCAACTCAAGGAAGCGGCGAATCACATCTGTTACTTCCCGCCCGAGTTCAAAGGCTGGGGCGAGGCGCTGTCGGAGAACGGCTGGAACGTCGGCCACACCATGAAAGGCTGGGGCCCGGGAGTCGCACTCAATGCGGATGGAAAGCCGCGGCAGATGACTGGAAAAGCATTTAACGCACGAAAGGCGACGCCGCAGACCGGCGAAATCAGCAATAATGATTACGCAGGCAACTTCGCCGATTTTCTCGATGCCGCGCCGGCAGGAAAACCATGGGCGTTTTGGTGTGGCGCGCTCGAGCCGCACCGCGGATACGAGTTTGGGTCGGGCGTCGCAAAAGGCGGCAAGAAACTCTCCGATATCGACCGCGTCCCCGGCTATTGGCCTGACAACGAGACGACGCGCAACGACATGCTCGACTATGCATTCGAGATCGAGCACTTCGACACGCATCTCGGCCGCATGCTCGCCGAGCTCGAAAAGCGAGGCCTGCTCGCGAATACGCTCGTCGTCGTGACGTCCGATCACGGAATGCCATTTCCGCGTGGGAAGGGAAACGCGTATGAATTTTCCAATCACGTCCCGCTCGCCGCGATGTGGCCGGGCGGCATCACGAAGCCCGGACGTGTTGTGGACGACGCCGTCAGCTTCATCGATCTCGCGCCGACTTTTATCGAGCTCGCCGGGCTCACATGGGCGCAAGCCGGGATGGCGGAATCGCCGGGCCGCAGCCTCACCGACATCTTCCGCTCGGAAAAATCGGGCCTCGTAAATCCCAAGCGCGACCACGTTCTCATCGGCAAGGAGCGCACCGACATCGGCCGCCCGAACGACGCCGGTTATCCCATCCGCGGGATCGTAAAAGGCGACTGGCTGTATCTCAAAAACTTCGAGCCGACTCGCTGGCCTGCGGGCAATCCAGAGACCGGCTATCTCGATTGCGACGCCGGTGCGACGAAGAGTTTCATCCTCGATGCACACCGCGCAAATCCCGCCGACCCGAGCTGGGCTCTGTGCTTCGGAATCCGGCCCGGCGAGGAACTCTACGATCTGGCGAAAGACCCGGATTGCCTGCGCAATCTCGCCAGGACCGACGACGCAAAACGCACTGAACTTTCCAACATTCTCACCGCCGACCTGAAAGCACAGGGCGACCCGCGCATCATCGGCGACGGCAGCATCTTCGACCGCTACGAGCACGCCAACAAAGGCCACGTCGGCTTCTACGAGCGCTTCATGCGCGGCGAAAAACTCAAGACCGGATGGGTGAAGGAAACCGACTACGAGAAGTCCCCGCCGCCCGTGCCGCTGCCGTAGTTTGCGGTGGCGCAGAACAATCGCAAAGGATCGCAGCCTTTCCCAGCACGCGTGGCACTAAATAGGGATCGAAACGCCTCTTTCCGCTTCCCTCGTCAGCCCGTTCATGAAACACCCACATCCGCAATTTTATGGCAACACCACTCATCATTGGAACCAACGGTTTCGTCGTCGCGATTGATCAGGCCACTGGCGACGAGCTTTGGCGGACGCTCGTCGGCAAAGGCATTCTCGGATCGTCCGGGCAGGACGTCAGCGTCATCATCGCCGATGGTGCGGTTTTTGCAGGAACACACGGCGAGCTTTTCTGCCTCGACTTGCAGACCGGGGAAACCCGCTGGAAGAATGAACTAAAAGGCATGGGCTACAACGACATCTCCCTCGCCATCGAAGGCGTCTCAATCCAGTACCTGCAAAAAGTCGTGCGCCGGCAGTCGTAATCATGGGGCGCGACAAAATGCACTGGTTTGGCTGGGTGTGCTGGCTGGGCGTCGTGATTTGGATCGCGACCGTCTATTACCTCTCATCGCTCGGCAGCGTCGAAATCTCGGACATGAACGTCTTTGATGTGAACGACAAGATGCTCCACTTTGCCGCGTTTTTCTGCGGCGTTCTTGCGCTGACTCCCGCGCTGCGGCACACATTCGACTGGCCTTGGAAAAAGGTCTGCCTCGTCGCCGTGGCATGCATGTCGGTTTACGGCGCCCTCGATGAGGTGCACCAGAAATTCACCCCCAGCCGCAGCGCGCTGGATGTCTGGGACTGGCTCGCAGACACTCTCGGCGCCTCTGCGGGCGCTCCACTTGCCGCTTTTGTCCATGCCTACATCTCAAGAAAAAATCGCCCGACTCCGGCAGGAGATTGAGGAACACGACCGACGCTATTACGTCGAGGCCCGCCCGACGATCAGCGATCAAGAATACGACGCGCTCTTCCGTGAACTCCGCGCGCTGGAGGCTGCGCACCCGGAACTCGTCACAGCCGATTCCCCGACGCAGCGCGTGGGAGGAAAGGCGACCGATGGGTTCCAGCAGGTGCGCCACGCGGTGCCCATGCTTTCGCTGGACAATCTCTTCGCCAAGGAAGGGCTCGACGGGCTGAAGAAATGGATCACGAGCGTCGAAAAACTTCTCCCCGGTGAATCCCTCGAATGGCTCGTGGAGCCCAAGGTGGACGGCCTTGCTGTGAGCCTGCGCTACGAGGACGGACGCCTCGTCACCGGCGCGACCCGCGGCGATGGCGAGACAGGCGACGACATCACGGATAATTTGCGCACCATCCGCGCAATCCCGCTCCATTTGAAGGGTGCGCCGGATATCCTGGAAGTGCGCGGCGAGGTCTATCTCCCGGTCGAGGCGTTCCGCAAAATGTGCGACGAGATGCGCGCGGCGGGCGACGAGCCGTTCGCCAATCCGCGCAACGCCGCAGCGGGCTCGCTCAAGCAACTCGATCCCGCCACCGTGGCCAAGCGTCCGCTCGCCATCGTGCTCTACAGCCCCGGCGAATGCTCCGGCGAATTGCCGCCGACGCAGGCCGACTTTTTAGCATGGGTGAAAGACCTCGGCTTTCCCGTCCCTCGTTTCCAGCGCGTGTGCAGATCCGCCGAGGAGGTGTTCGCAGCAATCGAGGAACTCGACGCCACACGCGACACTTTCGGTTTCGAGACGGATGGCGCAGTCATCAAGCTCAACCAGGTCTCGCTACGCGAGAAAGCCGGCTACACTTCGCGATTTCCCCGCTGGGCGAAGGCGTGGAAGTACGTTTCCGAGCAAGCGGAGACCCGCATCCGGGCCATCACCGTGCAAGTCGGCCGCACCGGCAATCTCACGCCCGTCGCTGAACTGGAACCGGTCTTTCTGCGTGGCAGCACGATTTCCCGCGCAACCCTGCACAACGAAGACGAAATCCGCCGAAAAGACATTCGCATCGGCGACACCGTCATCATCGAGAAAGCTGGCGAAGTCATCCCTGCGGTCATCAGCGTCGTGCTGGAAAAACGGGACGCCGCCGCAGAGCCCTTCGATTTTCTGAAGCACATCGACAATAAATGCCCGGCCTGCGGACATGCCCCCCGGCGCGACCCGGAGTTTGCCGCGTGGGTCTGCGAAAATCCCGGCTGCCCGGCGCAGAAAACGCGCCGTCTCGAATACTTCGCAAAGCGCGGAGCGCTCGATATTGAGGGACTCGGCAGCACGGTCGCAGATGCGCTCGTCGAGCGCGGTCTTGTCGATGAACCTCTGGATCTTTTTAGCCTGAATCTCACCACCCTTGGCGCACTCAATCTCGGCACCGATGAAGCGCCAAGAATCTTCGGCGAGAAGAACGCCGCCAAGCTGCTCGAAGCCTGCCAGCGCGCCCGCACCATGCCGCTTGCCCGGTGGCTCCTCGCTCTTGCGATTTCCGATGTCGGCGAAGAGTCATCGCACGATATTGCGAAATTCCACGACACGCTCGAAGCCATCGCAGAATCTCCCCTGCTCCACGACGTCATCGCCCTCGATAAAGCCCGTGCCGACATCCAGGGAAGCAGCCCGCGCTCACAAGCCAACAAAGACCGGAGCGACCTCGGAAAACTCCAGCTCGCCACCCGGCAGGCCGAGGCCGCGGCTCAAGCAGAAGCTATCGGCGCGCGGCTCATCGCAAGCGGATTTGCGGCTCCGTCAAAGAAGCGGGACGGCACACCAGCAGATGCCGTCGTCCTCGTGGGCCCAGTAGGTGCGCAAGCCTGCCTCGATTGGTTTGCCTCGCCGCTCGGACAGAAAACCATGGCCCGACTCGCCGAACTCGGGATATCCCCGCGCGGCGGCAAGCCCGTCGCCAGCGACTCTCCTTTTGCCGGAAAGACCGTGGTCGTCACCGGCTCCCTAGAACTGATGTCCCGCAACGAGGCCCAGGAAAAAATCCGCGCAGTCGGAGGCAACGTCGGCAGTAGCGTCAGCAAGAAGACTCACTTCGTTGTCGCCGGACCCGGCGCAGGCTCAAAGCTCGAGGATGCCCAGAAACACAACATCCCCGTGCTCACGGAGCAGCAGTTCGTGGAGATGCTCGGCAACCCCGCGCCCGCCAAACCCGCAGACGGAATGCTCCTGTGATGAGGGTGTGATTAAAAGTGGAACGTGCGATCAAGCGGCGAGGTCGGCGTCCCAAAACTCAGCCCAAAGAGAGTTTGAACGCAGGACGCGGAGTTGGGCC
>JAYUSJ010000273.1:0-4396 GCA_043755735.1 Verrucomicrobiaceae bacterium
CAAAACCAACCATGAAACTGTAACCAAAGTCCACGGCAGGTGTTACCCATGTCCTGAACCACATGTGTTACCCATGTCCTGACCCACGCCTTGCGACAAATCACAATTCACAAGTCACCATTCACAGCAGCCACCCGCGGTCCCGAAGTTACTTCGGTCTCTCGGTGGTGAATTTCCACTGCTCGTCGAAGAAGCCGGCGTCCACGATTTTGCCGGGGAATTTATCGTCGGGCGGGACGGAGATATCGACGATGGCCCAGTCGGGGAGCTTGGGCGTTTGCTGGCTGTTCGTACCGCTGGCGGCGGAACGGCTGAAGGTGAATCCGCTGTTTAGCACGACATAGCGCGCCGGGTTGAGCGGGTTTGGGAAGATGAGCACGGGGACGTGGCTCGCGCTGTATTTCTTGCCGCCAAACTCCACGCCCTCAGCGGTCCATTTCACCGGCAGCTTGTCGGCGATGCGCTTGAGCACCGCATTCGAGGAAGGGTCGCCCCATAGGACGATGTGGCTGCTTTTGATCTGCTCGTCGGTGAGCTTCGAGTCATCGACCGCAGGAGCCTCACCGCGAAAAATCCCGCGCCATTGTTTCGTGGCGTGAGCGAGTTCGCGTTGTGTCCATTCGCCGAGCGCGGGCGAGAGCGGTGCGGCGGTGGGCTTCACGAAGATAAAGCTGTCCATGAACGCGTGGTCGATGGGGCCGGTGAGTCCGACTCGTTTTCGGGTTTTAGGCAGCAGGGACGGCTTGAAAGTGCTCACATAGGGATCGGGGGGAGATGGAAAATCCCGCGCGGTCCATTTGCCAGCTACTTTTTCAAAGCCCGCCCCGTGAATTTCGGTCTTTTGTTTGGGTAACACAATCTGCCCGTCCACGCGAAACTCGTGGACTCTCTGCTCGATTGGCAGATTTGGCAGCGAGACCTGAAATGCGGTGACGTTCTTGGTTGTGACATTGCAGACGCTGTCCTTCCCGTTCACTTCGAGCTTCAAGTCGGCTCGCTCCCAGTGCCGATCAAGGCCGAAAATATCCAGCTCGTTGTTGTGATGGCGGGAAGTCGCGTTCCGCGGCCCCTCGCCATCATGATATTGCAGCGTGTAGGCGGTAAGTTGTGTGCTGAAAGGAGCGGGGCGAATCACGGGGCGGTGGTCGGCCTTTTTCACCGCTTCCTCAATCTTCGCCTGCACCTCCTTCTTCGTCCCCGCTTCGTATTTATGCCCCACGCCCTGCCCGACGAACTCCTGAACCTTCACACCTTCCTTCTCCGCGAAGCGCTTCATGATTTGCGTCGCTTGCCCCTGTTTATCCTGCTCGCCGTGATAGGCGAACATCGGGTGATTGGCGAAATTCGCGGCGCACACGGTGGCGTCGTACCAGCGGTAAAGGATGACCTCCCACCACGGCGGCGGCGTTTTGCCTGCGGCGAAGACTCCCGCGTATTCCGCAGTCTCGGCAAAGCCTGCGCCCGCGTGACTCGCGGCCCACAAGCCGGAGTGATGCACGCCGAGGTGCCACGCGCTCGCGCCGCCCATGGAAAAGCCCGCGTTTACGAGCCGCTGATTGTCCACCGGGTAGGACTTTTTCGCGGAGGCAAGCGATTCGAAAACATCAACCTCGCCCGCGAATTTCGTCGCGTTGCAGTAGCGTCCGTACGGATGCACGACGAACGTGTCGGCAGGCGTGAATTCGCCCGCGCTTTTCATCCGGCCTGCGATGAACGAAAGCTCCGAGAGCGTCTCGCCGCGGCCGTGATTCCAGATCCACGTCGCCCGCCGAGTCTTGTCTTCCGCACCTTTCCACGTCGCCGGAACGACGACGCCAAAAGGCTGCACGCTGCCGTCGATTTTCGAGCGGTAGCCGCGCACCACGAGCCCCGTTTGCGTAGTCCACGGTGCCTTTCCCTCGTGAAGGGCGGCGACTCGGGCCCGGCCTTCCTTGAGCAGTTCGCGCGCGGTGGCGACTTCTTTGACGTTGTAAAACTCATCGTAGCGCAGCGCCCAATCGACAGCTTTGTGAAAGATCTCCACGTCGGGAACCAGCGCGTTCATTCCACCGCCGAGTTTGGACAGATTGAGCGCGGCAATTTCCTTGCCCAGCTCGGCAACAGCTTTCGTGAGCTCAGCGCGGTCTGCATCGGGAATTGCGACTCCGGACGGCGGCAGTTGCTTCGGCTGGCGGTTCTGCGCGGGCGATGCGGCGGGTGCGTTGGCATCCGGGTCTGTGGGTGTTTGCGCAAGGACAGTCGCGGTAAGCGCGAGGAATGCGGTGATACGGTGCATGAATGTGGAGAGTGCAGGCGCCGCCTGCCGGGGCAAGCCGGGGATTATTGCTTCGGCAGGTATTTCGCCTTCAGCGCGGGCGACACGGACTGGGAGCTATAGACGAAATTGAGCGCGGCGTTCGGGTCGCGGCGGGTCCAGTTGCGGATGACCCGGTCGAGGCTGCTATCCCGCTGTTCGTTGTTGCTGATGGTCACGGCCCATGCGGCGGCGCCTTCGGGATCTTTGTCGGTCACTTGCCGCGTGAAATCCCCCACGGCTGCGTCACGGGCATTTCCGGAGGGGAGTTTGCCGAGCCATTTCGTAGCGCTCACCACGTCGCGACCACCGACAATTTCGATATAACTGCGGGCCGCCTTCGTTTTCGCATCGCCCTCGGGCATTCGAGCGGTCCAGTCGCCCGCGGCGGCGGGATCGCGGTTGCTCCAGTGGGCGATGAGGCTGCCTGCGGCGTCATCCTGCGATTCGATTGGGAGCGAGCCGATGAGGTCGGCCGCTTTCTTCGGATCGGTGTCCGCCATGGAGCCAATCACGTTGGAAATTGCGCGGTCCTTGATCTTCCCTTCGCCGAGCCCGCGGGCCCAATTGAGCGCTTCCTTCGGGTCGCTGTATGCCCAGTTGCGAAGGACGCTGCTGAGCATCACGCCGTCTTCGGACATGAGCTCCTTTTTCGCGTAAAAATCGAGCGCGGCCTTTGGGTCCTGCTGGCCCCACACTTGCGCGATGCCGCCAAAGGCGCTGCGCATTTCCTCGGGGCCGAGTTTTTCCGCCCACGCGATTGCGGCGTTCAAGTCCTGCCGCGCCATCATACTGGTCACGGTGCGCGCCATGCCCTGCCGGTTTTCGTCGGCAGGAAGCGTGAGCATAAATTCCGCCGCCGCATTTGGGTCGGAATACGAAAGTGTCTCCACGATCGTCCGCGTCGCACGTGCCCGCTGTTCGCCCTCGGGCAGTTCGGCGAGCAGGCCCTTTGCGCCTTCGAGATCGCGCCCTGCAAGGTTTTCGATGAGCGTGCGAATTCCGCCGTTACGCACGTCGCCTTCCGGCAGGGCGAGCACCGCCGAACGGGCACCTGCGGGGTCGGTGGAGGCCCAATTTCCCAGTACACTTTGCATGGCCTCGCGCCGGAGGTTGGCCTGTTCCATGTCTTTTGCGAATGCGAACGCGTCGGACGGATTGGACTGCGCCCAGCGGGAAATCGCTGCACGCACGGCAGAGTCGCGATTTCCGCTCTTGGGCAAATCGAGCGCCATTTGTGCCGCGCCGAGACCGTTACTGAGCGCGATTTGTGAAAAGACGGTGTCATACGCATTGTCCACGCGGGTGCCGGGCGGCAGGGACTTGATGAATGCGAGCGCGTCTTCCGGCGACCGTTTCGCAAGGGCGGAGATGTAGCCTTGGACGGCGTTCGTGCGATGATACCCGGGCGGCAATGCGAGCATCCATTGCTTTGCGGAAACTGGATCTTTGTCCACCCATGCGGCGATGACATAGCGCATCGCGCGGTCGCGTCCGTTGCGGTCTTGCAGGGTGACGAGGTAGTCGCCCGCAGCCTTCGGGTCCATCTGCGCCCAACGGGCGAGGACGACGGGCATGAGCATTTCCCGCATTTCGCCGGACATGGAGCGGACCTTCGCGATGAGCCCCGGCATTTCCTCGATGGAGATCATGCTGACCGCATCGTACATGGCCGCCGTCCGGCGCATGTCGTTCGGGTCGCGCAATGCGCCGAAGAGCTTTGCCTCCTTATCGCTGGTCGGTTCCGTGCCTGAATAGCCGGGGCTTTCGGTTGCAGTGGAGCCCGCGGCGGTCGGATTGAAAACAGGCGCGCTTTGCGGGGTGGCTTCTTTTTTGCCCGAGGAAAGGACGACGCTCACTGAGCCGGCGAGGCAAAGCCCGGCGGCGAATCCGATTCCGGCGTAGAGGACATTTCGGCTGACAGTGGTTTTAAGCGGCATAATGGTAAGGGGAACCCTCGAAGCGGCTCTTCTTTAGCCAAATCGCGGCAATCTCCAAAATGTCCCTGTCGGGGCCGGAACAAAACCGGAATGGAGACGGAACAAAAGTGGAATGGCTTTTTTGGGGAGCAAAAGCGGGAGCGGACCGCCGCCCCGCCGGACG